>NZ_JBQTCY010000001.1:0-508682 GCF_052663225.1 Niallia sp. 03133 | reverse complement strand
TTTTGAAGTTTAGCTTGATGACATTGGGGTCTTACTGCCCGTTAAGAGTGGGATAAAACTTGATTTTGTAAACGTTTTCATTTATACTGTAAATAGGTTGGATGGCATACGTGGTCATCATGGTATTTAGCGCAAGATGGAGCTGATACTACATTTGCTAAACTCAGATTATCTCTAATAAATAGGAAAAAAAGACAATCAATATTGGTTGTCTTTTTTGTCTTTTTTGTCTTTTTTGTCTTATCTATTAAATACTTTTTACTGCATAAAGATAAAATAATATGATTCTTATCAAAAATCAGGAATATCTAGTTCTCTCAAAATTCTGGCAGGATTTCCTCCTACAACGACATTGCTCGGAACATCCTTAGTCACTACTGCTCCTGAAGCAACAACTACATTATTCCCTATATTAACACCAGGATTAATGACGGCTCTCCCACCAATCCATACATTATTTCCAATGGATATCGGCTTTCCGTATTCTTTGCCAGAATACCGCTCTTTAGGAAGCAAAGGATGTGTTGCAGTATAAATATGGACACCAGGGGCCAGCATACAATTATCGCCAATCCTTACCTCACATACATCCAAGATAACGCATTCAAAATTGGCGTAGAAATTATTTCCCACGTAAATATTATAGCCGTAGTCACAGCGAAATGTAGGTTCAATATAGGCTTTTGAATCAGTAGAAGAACCTAAAAGCTTCTGCAGTATTTCAGAGCGTTTTTCCTTTTCAAACACAGTTGTTATATTATATTGTCCTACCAATTCTCTTGCATTTAAACGGCCTTCCACCAATTCTTGGTCAGAAGGGTCATACAGTTCTCCAGCCAGCATCTTTTCTTTTTCCGTTTTCATCTTACCATCTCCTAATTAAATGGATTTCATGATGATTATCCTTAATTCAACTACAACGCTATTAATCTCGTCATAACTATTAGTCATGCAGCTGTTGTTATATTTAACCAGTTAATACAAGTTAAATATAACACGTAATTGTACGTTGTCAATAAAGCGTTTACATTATTTACTTTCTTATTTTCCACTTCACTATATATCTGGCAGAAATCGAACACTGGAGAAGCAAACGGAGAATAAAAGAAAAATTAGTACACATACTATAAAGAAACATTCATCACAATAATAAGCATGTTAAATTGTTACAAAGATGTGAACAACATTTTATAAGAAAGCGTTTTATTTGTTCATTTCACATTTTAGACACATATATGTGATTGTTTTCACAAATTATCTACTATAATAAAAGTATCAAAAGCAAACATCATTTCAACAAACACAGAAACCATTAAAAAATGCTTTTGATTATAAAACGATTGCTTAGCTTGTCATTATTCTAATAAATACATTTTAAATTTGAATAGAAAATAAGGAGAGATATACGATGAAAAAACAAAATATTAACCGCGTTGTATTAATTGGTACAGGAGCAGTTGGATGCAGCTTCGCTTATTCTTTTATTAACCAAGGTGTAGCAGAAGAGTTGGTTTTAATTGATGTAAATGAAAAAAGAGCAGAAGGAGAAGCAATGGATCTAAATCATGGCATGCCATTCGCTCCATCTCCAGTAAAAGTTTGGAGTGGAAAATATGAAGATTGCGGCCTTGCTGACTTAGTTGTCATCACTGCAGGATTGCCACAAAAACCAGGCGAAACTCGTTTAGATTTAGTTGCTAAAAATACGGCTATCTTTAAACAAATCATTAAAAGTGTTATGGACAGCGGATTTGACGGCATTTTCTTAATCGCTACAAACCCAGTGGACATCTTAACATATGTAACTTGGAAAGAATCTGGCTTGCCAAAAGAAAAAGTGATTGGTTCTGGAACAACTTTAGACAGTGCAAGATTCCGTTATATGCTTGGTGAATACTTTAATGTGGACAGCAGAAACGTACATGCTGCTATTATTGGGGAACATGGCGACACTGAATTGCCAGTATGGAGCAAAGCAATGGTTGGATTGGAAAGTGTAGAGTCTTTAGTCAGCAAAAACCCAGCATACAAACAAGAAGACTTAGATAAAATTTTTGTTAATGTTCGTGATGCAGCTTACCATATTATCGAAAGAAAAGGTGCAACCTACTATGGCATCGGAATGTCTCTAGTACGCATTACAAAAGCCATCTTAAATAATGAAAATGCAATTTTACCTGTATCTGCTTACCTTGATGGTCAATATGGACAAGAAGATGTGTATATCGGCGTTCCAGCTGTTATCAACCGCGACGGAATCCGTGAAGTAGTGGAAATGAGCTTAACAGAAAAAGAACAACAACAATTTGAACACTCTGTTAAAGTATTAAAAGAAACAATGGCTCCAGTCCTTTTTGTACAAAACTAAAAAATCTTTGCGATAATACGAAATCAATCCGGCATGTTAGTAGCATGCCGGATTGATTTTTATTCTTAAATAGTTAAATATCTTCTTATAATTAAATACCCAACGGCAGAAAGAACTTTGCCTTGTTCCACAGACTTTTTCATCGATAACAATTCTTTTTTAAACTTCTTATTCCTCCAACTGAAAGTTTTTTTCTCATTTCTACCATATTCGAGTTCCCCCCACACATGTTGCTTATTATGAAGCTCTTTTTTCCTTCTTCATGTAAAAATTGGCTCTCCAATTTTTCAGCCATGCAAACCGCAAAATCACTGCTAAATGACAAAAAAGTGCTTTTGCCACTTTAAAGTGCGTACTTCTCAAATATAGTTCCTTGATAGAAAATAAAAGTGCACATCACATTGGAGAAGGAGCTGCAAAAACAATGAATAATAACTCTCTAGCAAATCGCAATGTCGCTTTGGTCGTAGGAGCAAATGGTGTCATCGGTCGCAACCTTATTGACTATCTCGTTACACTCCCTGATTGGGACGTGATTGGCCTATCCCGTCGAGGTGGAAAATCTGTTGGCCGTGTTCAATATGTTGCTGTTGATTTACTTGATATAGACGATACCCTCAAGAAGCTAAGCGGATTGACTGAGGTAACACATATCTTCTATGCCGCCTATCAAGACCGACCAACTTGGGCAGAACTTGTACCACCTAACTTAGCCATGCTGGTGAACACCGTAGAGACTATCGAACCAATTGCGTTGGGATTAAAGCATATCAGCTTAATGCAGGGATACAAAGTATACGGTGCACATCTCGGCCCATTCAAGACACCAGCCCGTGAAACAGATGCTAACCATATGCCGCCCGAATTTAATGTTGATCAGCAAGATTTCTTAGAGGAAAGGCAAAAAGGCAAGTCATGGACTTGGTCGGCAATCCGTCCTTCTGTCGTTTGCGGCTTTTCTCTTGGAAATCCGATGAACCTAGCTATGGTTATTGCAATATACGCCTCCATTTCGAAAGAGCTCGGGATTCCGCTGCGATTTCCGGGCAAGCCAGGTGCATATACGAGCCTCTTGGAAATGACAGATGCGGGGCTTCTTGCAAAGGCAACGGTATGGGCAGCGACTGAAGAACAATGTGCCAATCAGGCATTCAATATCACAAACGGTGATCTGTTCAGATGGAATGAATTATGGCCGAAGATCGCTCACTACTTCGGTTTGGAAACTGCGTCTCCGCTGCAGATGTCACTTGATGTGGTTATGGCCGATAAAGATCAACTTTGGAACAAAATGATTGAGAAACACGGGCTTGCCTCCCATTCGTATAAAGAAGTATCTTCCTGGCAATTCGGTGATTTTGTCTTCTCATGGGATTATGATTTCTTCGCTGACGGTACAAAGGCCCGCCGCCTTGGTTTTCACGAATACGTTGATACTGAAGCAATGTTTATTAATATCTTTAACGATTTCCGCAAGCGGAAAGTCATCCCATAAAGTGAACCTTCCATCAGTGAGGGTTTTCTTCCTCCCCACTGATGGAAAGCTTGCGGTCCACAGGATGTGGATCACACAAACGAATACATAAGGAAGTGGCGACCTTCGTTTGTACACCTCCTTGGACCTTAACGGTCAGTTATCCCCCACCTACCTTCCTCGATTCCTCAGCATCTTGAGGCGGGGGTCTTACTGCCCGTTAAGTGTGGAATAAAAAGAAATGCCGACCTATGTATATATTAGGTCGGCTTCTTATATGTTATCAACGTCTTCAAGCTGTGCATTGGAAAGTACGGTAGCCCTTCCTTCATACTTTCTTTCTATATGCATATCTCCCCATCTGCACATTACATGCAGAATCTCCTTTAGGCTCCAGCCATAGTCTGTCAACTCATACTCCACTTTTGGTGGAACTTGATTATAGGAAATTCGTAAGATGATGCCTTCCTCTTCCAGTTCACGCAGATGCTGCGTTAACATTTTTTGTGTAATTGCTGGTATCAAGCTCTTCAATTCACTGTTGCGTTTTCTGCCAAAGGTTAGATGAAAGAGAATAACAGGTTTCCACTTTCCCCCAATTACTTCCAACGTCGCCTCCACTGCAGTATTATATACTTTATAAGAATTAGTCATTACTAACTCCACCTCTCTTTTCAGAGTATTAGTGACATCGATCAACCACCAGGATAAATTATATATAATGGAGCCTCTTAATATACGTCTTTTAAGTTATTATAACTGTTAGCAAAATTTTATGCTATGCACCTCTGTTTTCATTAAAAATCATATCGTTTGATTACTTGAAATCATTACTTCTCTGAAGATGATGGCCATATTTAATCCAATTGGTAAGCAAATAAATAACCAACCTAACAATTACTAGGTCGGTTATTTAAGCAATTAATTTTTTATTTATTTCCTGGAGCAGGCTGATCAACACCTTTTATTCGATGTCGATGCCCGTCATCTTCCGTTGTGTAAAAATCATAATAATGGACATGCATTCCATTTCCTACTGCAATCGCTGGTCCAGAATATGCCTTATAATAATGGGTATGCCCATCTTCAAAGACTACATATCCCTCCGTTAAATGAATATGGTTATGATCCTGCGTTTGTATAGGAGGCGAAGTGACATCTAAGCACTGATGAACATGGCCATCCTCAACCGAAGTATAATCAACAGAACCGTGATTATGATTGGGTACAAACCCTTTTACAAAATCATTTTTTCCTATCCCAGCCATACAACCACCTCTTTTAAAGTTATCCATCTAATTATGGAAAATCAACTTCACATCAACCTAATCCAGGTTTACTGACTAGACCATTTCAGCTGATTTTGCATGATTCTCTCATTCTAGTGCACAAATAATATGTATCCCCTTTATCATTTGGCATAATGATCGTGTTCGATTGTCTTTTTCCTAAGAATAGTAGCTGTGTCCCCCAAAAACTTGCGATTATCCAATAGTGAACGATTAAAATTGTGCTCTTTTATTTAGATCCGCTTCAAATAAATCAATGATTTCTAAAAACCTTTCTGCTTCTCTAAAGGTATGGTCTGCTAGAAGCGGATGGATATTGCTCTTAATACGGCATGCTTCTATCAACTCTCTTGCAGTTTTCTTAAAATCTCTTAATGAGACAACTGATACTTTATTTTGATCTAAGAATTGACTTAAAATGGGTTTTGTTTCTGATTGAGGACGCATGCTATCTAAATCAATGGCTTGAAATAACAGCTGGTCAAAATCATGACTAAACTCTTTTGCCTGATCTACTAATTTTCTTTCAGAAGGATCTAAAAGATGTCCGATAAATTTAGCATGGTCCGCCATAATTTTTAGAAAGAATACATTTTCTTCAATAACGGCATCTGGAGTTGGTGCTAATTTTCCTTCATTTAATTCTTTTAATCGGTTCGCAAAATATGCTGCTTCTCTACTTATATGATCAACTAATAAAGGGAAATTGTTTGTACGAATTTCACAGCGCAAAGTTAAATCTAATACTTTTCGTTTAAAGCTCCATATAGAAGCTGCAGCTTGGTAAACCTCCGTATTAAAAGCTTGAACTTGGCGTAATTCAGAGTTCACCGTAAATTTAGTTAGCTTTTCCTCTATTCTTTCAAACAAAGAGATAAACTGCTTTGATTCAATGATCAATTGTTTTTGTTCATACGTAAATCCCAAGCTTAAAAATAAAGCATGCTCCTTCATAATCCTAGACCAAAATTCAATTTCATCTAATGACCTAGCCACAATTGGATTCGCCATTGTCCCCACTCCCTTGCTTTAAAATCACGCCCATTCTATATATATTGTTGAACCCTTGTACTAATTCTCCATCGTTTTAAATTTAATGTACAGACTCATTTTAGTTGAATTTCTTTACATGGATTAGCTTACCCACGTTTCTATCGACTCGTTTATTTTCCATTTACCATCTTTATAATGAACGGTGCTTTCTACACCAACAGCACCTTTTCCTGATCTATATTTAGATCCTTCAAAAAAAATGGTTATTAAATGGAAAATCTATATCCTCTATTCTAAGAAGTACCCCATCCAAAGCTAAAGTGTCCGGATTATAGTACCCCTTTTCTTTCAGTTCTTCGAAGGTTGCGTCCATCACATCCACTTTATATTTTTCTTTTAAATAAATGATGATTTCTTCTTTAACTTTCTCGTCTAATTTATCAAAATTACTCATATCAACCGCAATAAATCTCATACCACTGCTTAATGCCTCATCTTTTTCCATTATGGAGTTCAGTGCAACCTTGTATATTTCCCCCAAATGATCCTTGGGATTTACTGCCTTGCTGCTGGCAGTAAGAAAAACAGCTAAGAAAATTAGAATAGAAACCGATTTATTTCTCAACTTTCATTCCCCCTTATTGATAGGAGACGAAGTAAATTGGAAAAAGTTTCAATTTAGACTTTAAATGTCTCCATCGAAGAAAATAGTAAATAAGCTAGATTTCTTTATAATTTAGTGTATTTTTTATATTTTTGGAGGAAAGAAAAAATGGAAAAAGGCAAGTGAAATAGCTTAATGCAGATAAGGGTTTTGGATTTATTGAGAGTGTTGGTCGAGAAGCGGTTTTTAATGTGGAATAATGTCAACGCCGCCCCCCAGCACAAATCTAAGTAAAGTATAAAAACAGACCCTATCTTCAGAGTCTGTTTTTACTTAAAACATTTTGACAAAATAATTCAACTTAAAAGGTTATTGAATGATTATGATTCTTGTTTCATTAATTCTTCTTCAAAGAAAAAAGTATTTGGATATTTATTGACAGTATAAGAGTATCTTTTCATGTTTTTCACATAATGATATTTTAAAATGGTCACTGTTTCATTAGATGCTTTTATACTTACTGTTTCTCCAGTACTGAATATATTTTCCCTCATAGTGCTCACCCTCTCTAGAATTAAAAATAATAAAACATTAAACTTTACTTACCGTTCTTTGTGAGACATCATTTGAATTTCACATGATGTTTTATTTTCAACCAGCTCTTTTGCTGGATATTTTTTAGTTCCCAATTATCATAAGGATTATTCATTAAAGTTGTCGTGTTATAAATGTTTATACTTATTCACAAGTAAAGATCAACAAGCAACTATTATTTTTGATAGGAATTTTTACGACCAACTGCTTCTTTTCTTCCTATTTTTCTATTGTGCCCTGTTTTTAATACAAATCGGTACTCTTTAAGGTAATTGGACAAGAACCCTATATCCCTTTTATGGTTTATTTTATCCAAAAAACCAGACTTTTAAGTCTGGTTTCAGTGTTAGACAAATTACCATTTATCCCACTCTTAACGGGCAGTAAGACCCTCACCTCAAGATGCTGAGAAATCGAGGAAGCTAGGTGGGGGATAACTGCTCGTAAAGGTCCGAGGGAGGTACACAAACTAAGATCGCCACTTCCTTATGTCTTCGTTTGTGTGATCCACTTCCTGTGGACCGCAAGCTTTCCATCAGTGGGGGATGAAGAAAACCCTCACTGATGGAAAGGTTCACTTTATAAGAATTTCGCATACTAGTTATTTTTCTAGCTAGTGCAATCAAGAGTAAAAAAAGACTCCAATATGGAGTCTTTTTTTACTCTTCTTGATTATGCTACTTTATTTACGTTAGCAGCTTGTGCTCCGCGTTGACCTTGTTCAATATCAAAAGTCACTTTTTGACCTTCTTCTAAAGATTTAAAGCCTTCACCTTGAATGGAGCTGAAATGTACGAATACATCTTCTCCGCCTTCAACTTCGATAAAACCGAAGCCTTTATCTGCATTAAACCATTTTACTGTACCTTTTTCCATAATATTGCCTCCTGTTGTGGAATACTCCACACTATATTACTACCCCTGCCCAACTATACTATCTTAAGATAAAATTTCTAATGAAGACAATCTCTTCTCTCAATCTTACACCGAACAAAAATAATTAAGTTCATTATAACATAAAGAATTAAATATAACAATACGGGTAATTAGATGAACCAATTTAGAAGAAAAACCTGTTGCAGAACTGATTCATAGCAGTATGTACATTCAATTAGCTTCAAATAGAATTATCCAATCAATGTAAAGAAAAAAAAAATAGAATGTTTAATCATAGACTTTTCTAGCATCTATAATTTAGATGCATTTATAATCGATGACCTTATTAAAATGACTAGCATCATGTCCATGATTGGTGTGCACTCTATTATAACAGGGTTAAGGCCAGAACTTGCTCTCGAGACTATGCAACAAGATATAGATAGGTTTACTTCCATACCCAAAATGTCTACTGTAAAGGATGCACTTTATGCTTTAGATTTAAATAAAAAATAGATCCACAATGAAGAATAACCGTTTCACAACCTTTTTATATGCAAAAAGGTTTCAGAGTGTGGAGAAAGCAAGGCTGCTAAATTTCAGGCTGATGGAAAACCTTTATCTATTAAGGAACGAGCTTTTTTGCGGAGCTGAGTTACCGCGGCGAACGTTTTTCAACTGCCTGGTTTGTTTTTGGTGCTTAAATTTATTTGCTAATAAATCTACCCTGACTGTTTTCAGTCACCAAACAGATTCGCTATTTCAAATTATCTCTCCGATAAGGGAAACATCTTAAAAACCACATCCGTTTAGAATGCGTTCCTTATTAAATAACGTGCAAATCAATAATCAGTATGAATCACTTTCTGTAATCTACATAGAATGTAGTAACAACTATAACTTGTGGGGGTGTTTAGACTGATTCATACAGTTATGCCCGGTGAAACACTGACTCAAATTTCAAAAGATTATCGAACACCACTATCAACAATCATTCGTGCTAACCCTTCCATAAATCCAAATGTTATTTATCCAGGCCAATCCATTGTGATACCTGGTTTTCCTTTGCCTCAAACTATTCCATATCAAATTGATGTGTCCATTAACAGTCGTTGGCTAAAATTGCTAAAAAATGGCGTTTTGCAAAAACAGTATCCCATTGCTGTTGGCAGAATGTTATTCAGGACACCCGTTGGGAATTTTATCATTATCAATAAAGCACCAAATCCAGGAGGTCCATTTGGAACCATGTGGATGAGTTTATCAAAAGAACATTATGGTATCCATGGAACAAATAACCCGAGTTCGATTGGCAAATCCGTTTCAAAAGGCTGTATTCGAATGTATAATAAAGATGTAGAGGAATTATCAAGGATTGTTCCAATAGGAACCCCAGTTTCTATTCACCCATAGTTTTCCCAAAAGGGGAATCATTTATGGACTCACCGAAAAACACTCAACATTTTCTCCATTCTAGTAATAATGTCCAAAAAATCAGTGAAATCTTCGTACACATATTCCTGTGAATGGGCGGTGTTATTTCTTAATTCTTCGATTGCTTTAAAAAATTGTTTTACTTCCGTTTTGGAACGAAAACCAAGCATATCCAATAAAGAAGGTGTTTTTAGAATAATCTCTCCTTTATCGGATAACTGCAGACAATCAATCAACCCTAATCCTTCATTTTTATTTTTTCTCATTCTAAATATTTCTATTGCCTTTTGAATTCTGTTTTCATTTAAACAAGCTTTCCACTGTTCATGCGCGTAATTCTGTTTTATTAACTCAACTAAATTCATTTCAAGCATGGAAATTAGCCCGAATACAAGCATGCGTATTGGCTGCTTTTGTAAATCTGCAACGGTTATCAACTTCTTTATTTGGTTCCTTTCCAACACAAAAACAGGATGCTTGTCTCTTAATATTTCTAAAACTTCGATTAAGGAAGTGGAGTCAGAAACAATCTCTTCCATCTTAAAAGGATGCATATAATCGGAAATCAATCCATCTCTTAATTCGGATTGAATAATATAACCTATAATCTTCCCTTGCCTTTCTACTCCATAAAAATCAAAATCAAGCTTTTCCAAATGCAGCTTGATGCTGATTGCATTGTCTTCTGGAGCACAAGCTAATAATTCTTCTGCTATTAATGCAACAGAAAGATTGTTTGAATATATTTCTCGAAGTGTATCAAGACTCTTTTTTACACTTTTCATTGCTATAATACCTTCCCTTTTATGTACATATTTTTGTATAATTTGTCGACCGTCGTCTATTTATACTTATTGTATACTTATATTCGAACAATCACTATCCTCTGGCCCTATTTATTTTAAATGACTAGCTTTTTATCAGCAAATAAGGCACTCTCCTTTATGGAAGTGTCTGCTTACTTCGCAGCAAAAACTGTCTAAATCTTTTTTGTACTGTGTCCAACTGTACAATTTGTTTCTTCCTTCTTTTTGCTGCATGCAGTCCCCTGCTCTTCCAGCAGCATCGTGATTTCCCTTATATGTTCTTTGTCCACTCGGGAATGTAAACCATAAAGGGAGTGCCAACGAATAATTTGTTCAGAGATACGATTGAATTTCTTTTGAAGAATAGAACCTTCCATTAATGATGAGTCCATTTTTCAAAAATTTATTATGAACTTGATGGGTTCTTTTGGAAGTATAGGATGATGTTTATACCGTTAGTCAATTTCTATAATTTGAACGATCTAGGAAACACTATCAATGGAGGTGAACTTATGGCTAAAAAAGAGGTTCCAGTTACTTATCAACAAACTTTGGGAATGGAAATTCAAAGAGCACAATACCATACGAAGGATGAAGAACCTAGTTCTATTGAAAAACAGATCCATCAACTTTCCAACAAAGGAAAAAAGGGTTAATTGCCGATAGAAAGCCGCCTGAATAAATAGAGACTCCTGCTTAGAAAAGCGAGAAAGACGGGACCCTGCAGGAGCAAAGCGCCGAAGCGGCTCGGCGCTCGCTAAGCTAGAAGCGAAGTGTTTTCAAACTGCGGATTAGATAGGAATTATCTATACGAAAAGAGCCAAATGAAAAATGGAGGTGCTTAAACCTCCATTTTCACCTCTACCCTTTGTCCTGTCTGATTCTTCTTTGTTAATTTTACAAAAGCAATAGAACCAATAAAGGAAGTGATAAATAAGGTTGCTCCCATAGGTACAGCTGTCTCCTCATTAATGCCAACGAGCGGAGAGACAATGGAACCGATAAATAATGGAAACATACCTAACACAGCACTTGCACTTCCGGCACGATGTCCTTGGTGTTCCATCGCTAAGGTAAAGGAGCTTGTTACAATCATTCCCATAGCAGTCATATAAATAAAAATAGGTATAACGAGCAGTGCCAGCGGACCTTTTATTATCGTCATGATAAGGAGAATAAATGTTGCACCTACAGCCATCATTACACCCGTTTGGAGCAATTTTTTTTCATCTATTACTCCTCCATAACGACCGATGATCCAGCTTCCCGCAATAATGGCTATACCATTAATTCCGAATAGGATGCTGAAGACTTGCGGCGACACATCATAGATGCCTTGGTACACGAATGGAGTTCCTGACACATAAGCAAAGCTTCCCCCATGAATAAATCCAACGATTAAAGCATAGCCAATAAATGAACGATCCTTCAGCAAACTGCCCATTGTACGAAGCGAATGCCCGACTGAACTCGGGATTCTCTTCTCTTGCGGCAAGGTTTCTTTTAATTGCAGCGCAACAATCAAAACAATTAAAAGTCCAAGCAAAGCCAAAGAGAAGAAAATGGTATTCCAACTTGCAAATGGCAGGAGTAAGATTGCCCCACCAGTCATAGGTGCAGCCATTGGAGCAACTGCATTTATTACCATTAATAACGAAAAGAATTTCGTTAGCTCTCTGCCGCTGAACACATCACGTACGATAGCGCGCGAAAGAACAAGCCCTGCTGAGGCAGTTAAACCTTGCAAAAAACGGGCGAGCACCAATGTCGTAATATTCGGTGCAAATGCACAGAGAAGGGATGACAAAGCAAATAAGAAAATGGAAATTAATAAAGGCTGTCTTCTCCCTTTCGCATCACTGATTGGTCCAACAATAACCTGGCCAATTGCGAGTCCAATTAAACACGATGTTAAACTAAGCTGCACAAGTGAAGCAGTGGCACCTAAATCATCTGCGATATCGGGAAAACTTGGTAAATACATATCAATATTTAGCGGTCCTAATATTCCAAGCATTCCAAGAAGAAAAGCAAATCCCAGCCTCTCTTTTCCTGTTGGATTATGAATCATGAATGTCCAACCCCTTTCTACTTTCATTAATTATTTTATCTTTATACCACAATAGAGCTATATTTTCACTATGTATATAGATAAAAATCTTCCATTTAGATTTGAAATCGTTTTATCTTCCTAATCTTTAAATGAAAAGCTTATTTAATTATAAAATGCTCCACTTTTTTATGCTACTCAAGCATTTTATTTCCTCCCTTTTTTTATGAAATAATTAGTAATACCTTGTTTTAACAAGCTGTCTCTTCATCATTCTCTTTGCGAACTTTGAGTTAGTTATAAAAAAAATGCTTAGTCTACGCATAAACTAAGCATTTTCTGAAGCAATATTACTCTGATTAATTTATCAATGCATCGTGTTATTGCCCAATTGCTGCTGCATTTGCATGGATGCTGCTGGAGCATAAGCATTTAGCAGCTGCTGCATATCTTGTTCTGCAAGCTGCGGCACTTGATAATAATGACGTTTGTTTTGATATAATGAGATTTCGTACGCCATTTCAATGCAGTTTGGAATAGAGGCAGCAATTACTCTGCGAACAACTGGGTTTGTTGTTTCTGCTGCAGCCATCGATTTCATAGATGCAGCAGCCTTTGCTAGGTTGAGCATGGCAACAGAAACTTGTTGATCTGTCAGTTCTGATACGTTTTGAATTGGCTTTTCAGGAGGCGTTTGGACTAAACCGTAAATGAAATCGTTGTTTTCTTTCATCATATACGGCTCTGTTCTTTTAGCAGGCTCCTGCCCTGTTTGAAAGCTTTGTAATGTTAGGTTGTACTCTTCTTGAATAAATTGATATTGTCGGTTCATGATATCACGCAATTCAGGATCTTGAACATGCTGTTCTAAAAGCTTAAACATATTTAGTGTATTAATAGCTCCAGTCAACACTTCATGCACATCGAATATTTCGTGTCCCCCGTGATTTAAGTTTTGAGGAACCTGCCCTGTTTGTACATTTTGGTGCATTTGATTTTGTCCATTTTGATTTTGCATCAATGTAATCTCCTCCTGTTTACGAAATGTAGACATTTTAGCATCTACGCATGGTTACCTTCTTAGAGAAAACCCCTAAAGTACGATAATACTAACACTTGCGCAGACATTATTTTTTGTTAAAAATTTTTTCGAAAAATCAATAACAGGAATAGTATGTAGTAACCAATGCAATTTATTCACAAATATTGAGATAATAAATAATATAAAATATGCTTATGGACCCAGTGAAGAGAAATTGGCAATTGCCATAAAATATTCATTATTTTAAATGAGAATCATAAATTCAATCATTTATTAGTAAAAAAAGCAGACAGCCAATCGGAATGCATGGTAGTATTTAGTAAAAATATACTCCATTCTGCAAATAGTTAAAATATACAGATTATATTATTAATAGAACAGGACAATACAAACTCCATCAAATAATAAAATCAACTCCACCCAAATAGTGTCAACTTTTTTATTTTATTGTAGAAAATAATAAATATAACAACAGGAGGTTTACTATGAGTGATAAAAAGAGAAACGTCTATTGTCCGAGTGAATATCATCCACTAAAAAAAGTGATCTTAGCACCTCCAACATATATGACTATACAAGAACCGATTAATGCAACCCAACAGCAATTTTTAGACGATAATATTGATACTGAAATAGCCATACAGCAGCATCAAGTATTTGTGGAAAAATTGAAAGAGCAAGAAATAGAAGTTATTCTTTTACCCCCATTAAAAAAATATCCTGAACAAGTTTTTACTAGAGATATTGGATTTGTTTTAGGCAGCAGCCTTTTTGTTTCTGAAATGGGACATGATATAAGGAAAGGAGAAGAAAATGCTTTAATAGAATGGCTGGAGAAAAAAGATATGCCATACACCAAATTCAGCGGAGACAAAATTGAAGGCGGAGACGTCATCATCGATCGGAATACTATTTATGTCGGTGTAAGCAACCGAACAAATAAACAGGCGATTGGGCATTTGCAGACCCTCTTGCCCGATTTTGAGGTCATTGCTGTTCCTTTCACAGAAACATTTCTTCATCTGGATTGTGTGTTTAATATTCTGTCTCCAACAGAAGCACTTATTTACCCTGGCGAAATTCATAATGAAGTCTTAAAGCTATTAGAAGAACGATACGATTTAATTAAAGTGTCAACAAAAGAACAAGCAACGTTAGGAACCAATGTATTATCGATTGGAGACAAAAAAGTTTTTAGCCTGCCAATGAACTATGAAGTAAACAAAGAGCTGCGAATCAGAGGATATACCGTCATCGAAGTAGACATTTCAGAAATCATCAAATCAGGCGGAGCATTCCGCTGCTGCACCCTTCCTATTGAAAGGAAAGAATTATAAAGTGAACCTTTCCATCAGTGGGGATTTTCTTCATCCCCCACTGATGGTTAGCTGCGGTCCACAGGATGTGGATCACACAAACGTTGCCACAGGATGTGGCGACCTTAGTTTGTGTACCTCCGATAAATATGCCTATCACCTCCCGGATTTTGTCACTTCCCCTTAATAAAAAAACTACAAATTCCGGAAGGTGTAAGGCAACTATTCTATTTTGACAATGGGAAGGTTGATATATATGGTTGTTCCTCTACCAACTTGACTCACTGCACCAATATTTCCATTATGGGCCGTTATAATTTCTTTACAAATTGCAAGACCTAATCCATGCCCTTCCTGATTCGCTTTTCCTCTCCTTGTAAAGGACCTTACAAAGATATGCTGTAAATCCTCTTGGTCAATACCTGAGCCAGTATCTGTTACAAATATGGTAACAGTTTGCTGTTCTTGATTGATTTCTAATCGAACTTCAATAGAACCTTCTTGAATGAATTTCATTGCATTGGAAATCAGGTTAGCAAAAACTTGTTCTATTCTCCCAGGATCTACGAAAATTATTGGGAACTCTAGTTCATTCAAATTTGGCATACTAACTTTATATTCAATTCCTTTAGCCTGTACATCTAATTCAAATAATTTTGTAATATGACTAAATAGTTTACCAACCGATACTGCTTCAAAAGAAAAGGAAATACCTCCAATTTCAAGCTGGGATAAATCAAATAGATCCCGAATTAGTCGACTTAAGGATTTAATCTGAACGAAACTCCGTTCTAAATAGAAAATTTGCTGCTTTGGATTATCCACTATTCCATCTAGAATTGCTTCTATATAGCCCTGAATAGATGTAATGGGTGTTCTCAAATCATGCGATATATCCGAAAGAAGCTCACTTCTTTTTTTCTTTTCTTCTTCAAGGTGTTGATTTACTTTTTCTAAATCTATCGTTCTTTCTTTTACCTTTTCCTCAAGAATCGAATAAATTTGGGCATTCTGAATAGAGATCGCTGCTTGAGAAGCGAGTAAGGAGAGCACTTCCATTCTTTCTTGTGTAAAAGCATGCGTAATTAAATTATTTTCTAAATACAATACTCCAATTAAACGGTTTTGATGCAAAATAGGAAAAGCAAGAACGGATTTAGGTTTGTACGTTTTCATATAATGCTCATTAGTGAACAGTCCAATATTAGCTGCATCTTCAAGAACAATTGGCTCTAGTGTTGTATTTACATAATGTATTAATTCTACAGCCAGTTCATTCTTAAGTGCTTCGAGTTCCATGCTTCCAAGCAGATGTATTCCGCTTTGACTACTTCCTTTGATTATTTTGTGCAGATGATTTTTTTCTTTTATTAATAAAAATCCTTTTTCTGCGCCTGCAACTTCCATTAAAGTCTGCATCATTTTTTTGACGAGCTGTTCTAATTTTATTTCACTGGATAAAGCTTGTGAAACTTTAATAATCGCTTTTACATCCATCTCTGTCTGAAGATAACTTTTTTGATCATCATCTGAAACGTCATTTTTAATAATTGGATATTTTTCTACCATTTTTTCGCAGATTCTTACAGCTCCCCAAGTTTGAAAAAGGTCATATGCATCTTTCAGAAATATGCTACCTAACTTTGAAAGCCCTTTTCCATCGTAATATTTCCCCGTACATTGACTAATAATAGCTGCATCTTGAACAAAGCCATTTTCCATAGCTGCACGGAAAGCATGATCGTACATTCCATCCATATTTTTGTTTAAATAAACAATCGATTCTATTTCCGCTTTTATGACTAAGTATTTATGTTGATAATTTTGCGGGGACTGTTCCGCCCATTTTTTCATTATTTTTAAATCAAACAAGAGTGCTTTTTTATATTTTCTCTGTTTAGATCTCGAGACCTCTCGGTACAAACGGCATATCCATAATGAATGATAAAAATAATATTCAGGCGCATTCACTAAAATGAAAGTACTATTGATTAAAGGTTTTAATTTTTGGATAATTTTTATGGCTTCCTCCTTTTCATCTATTAAATACGCCATTTGCAATCGTAATGTATTATGCATTATTTCATTTGAAGTACTGTCTTGCAAAAAAGGAATGCCAAAGTTAGGCTTCAAATCCTCCCCCATCATGAATTGAAGCCAATACTTCATTTCATAAAGAAACTTTATAGATAACTCATGATTCATTCGTTTTACAAATTCAAATTGCTTGTCTACCTCCTCTAATACTTTTTCTAGGGAGTCTCCATTTATCAGCTTAATCAAAGAAATAAATGGACTTACTGCACTAGCTAGAAAAAGATTACCTGACTCGATGCTATATTTCTGAGAATTTTGCAAGTAGGTTATATTATGATGAATGTGACTATTCCATTGATTAATAAATATTCCATAGACAAGATACACTTGTGCCAAAATACTCTTTTTTCCTTCTCTTTTTGCATGTGTAATCGAAAGCTCTCCAAATTCATTACTTTTGTCTATCCTTCCAAAAGCTGCACTTTGAATTAAAGCATGGTTATTATATACGATCGCAGAAAGGTCCGTATCACCGTATTTTAATGTGTATGTTAAAGCTTTAAGCATTAAGAGGGCGGATAAATTTTGATCATCATGGTAAGCTGAACCATTCATATTATTGATGACTTGGATTAATAATCTTTTCTGTTTCCCCTCCATTTCCGGCAATTCCAAAAGGTTTTTATTGTTATTTGTCGTTAATCTCCATTTTACTAATATAAGTTCTTTTAGAATGGCAAGCTTATGAGGGTTTTTCGATATTTTCCAACCGCACAGTTTTAGTGCCTCCATACCGGTGCAAACAGCCTCTTCGACTCGAAACAAATAATTGTATAAAATGATTTTCAAGTTATAAACTTCAAGCTTCTCTTCTATTGTGTTTCCATACTTTAATAAATCATTAAATGCATGTTCCGATAATTCAAAACGCCTATTTAAATAGGCAGATTCACCAAAGCCTATATAAATTTGAAAGGTTAATGAATAGTTATGCATCCAAGGATTCTGTGGAAGAAGCTCCTTTGCATTTTGAAAATATTGAAACGCGGATTCAAAAGCAGATGTAAGCATTGCTTTTTCACCTGCATCTTTATTCAATACAGCTAATTGTAAACGGTCGTTTTCATCTAAGATATTCCTGCTATTATTCAAATGCTCGACAGCGTTGAATATATCATTTTTGTCTCTTTGCCTTTGAAGTTTTTCAGCATAAAAATAACCAATTCTTTTATGCATTTTTTCTTTTTCAGATGTGGGCATCATTTGATAAAGTGCTTGCTGGACTCTGTCATGAATAAATAAAAAATGTGAATCCCCTTCTCCATCATGGTTCATAAGGGGGGAATATTTAGAAAGCATAAAGCCTTTTTCTACTGCTTCCAATAGCTGCTTTCTTACACTCTCCTTCCTTTGACCATAAATAAAAGAAAAATCATCTAAGTACAGCTCATTTCCAAAACAAGCTGCCATTTTTAAAAGTATTTTTAAAGCATCCGGCAGTTTATTAATATGAAAAATTAAATAATCAATAACATTATCATTCAACTTCAGCTGAAGAATAGGTTCTAAAATTGGTTTCTTACCCTTTTCCGTTATGTACCGTTTCATTAATTTTTGAAATTCAACTGTTTGCAATAGTTGATGAATATAAAATGGATTTCCTAACGTAACATGATAAATGTATGATGACAGCTCACTTAATGGAGCAGAAGATAGCTCGTAGTGATTGGAAATCCATGCTTGCACTTCTTCTTTTTTTAACAATGATACTGGAATCTGAAGGTAGGATCTGTTACTTGCCTTCAAATCCTTTTGAAGCTTATCAATAAACTCGGTATTTCCCATCTCTTCACCATCTCTGAACGCTAAAATAAACAAAATATTTTTTAGTTCCGGAGATTTGATTAAATAATTGAGTATTTCAAAAGTACCTGAATCCCCCCATTGAATATCATCAATAAATAAGACGACGGGAGATTTTTCTGTAATCGCCTGAATAAAAGATTGAAAAGTGAATAAAAATCGTGTATGAGTTTCAACAGAAGACAAATATTCTGGCTGCTCCATTTCACCAACAATCCACTCTAGTTCGGGAAGAAAGGAAGTGATAACATTCATTTGCTCCCCTAACTTCCTCTTTAACAAGTAGTTCCACTCTAGAATGTTTTTTTCACCTGAGGATATTATTTTCCTAACAAACATCTGAAAAGCTTGAGTAATCGGAACGAATGGAGTATTTTTTGTTAATTGATCAAATTTCCCAGAAAGAAAAAAGCCCTCATTTTCTTTCATCATCATTTTTAATTGGTTAACGAGGGTCGTTTTCCCACTGCCTGAGGGACCAGAAATAAACAAAGTTTCCATCTTCCCTGTCTTTACCTTCTCATAAGCATCAATAAGAAACTCCAATTCTTCCTTGCGACCATACATTATCTGTGCTTTTGGTTTGTTCTGATCGTAGCTTCCAAGAAAAAAATCTTGAATTTCTCCAGTTTCGTTATATTCTTTAAAGCATTTTCTCAAGTCAAACAATAGGCTATTAGCAGTTTGGTATCTGTCTTCTGGCATTTTCAATAGTAATTTTTCAATGATCTTGGACAAACTTTTAGGGATTTGAGAATTGATGACGATGGGAGATTTAGGAATTTTTGTAAAATGAGCGTAGATTAAGTCACCTAGATCATTTTTTGCAAAAGGCAGCGTCTTGGTAAGCATTTCATAAAAAATAACGCCTAAAGCATATAGGTCTGTCCGAACATCAGCCTCTCGATCCATTCTTCCAGTGATTTCTGGAGCAGAATAGGCAATTTGATTGACATCATTTATTCCTTTTATCTTTTCAGTAGATGTTTTTTCTTGACTTGCGACGGCTTCCTGGAAACCGATTAAATCAACTTGCTGATTGGTGAAATCAATAAGAATATTAGCAGGGTGAAGATTCCTTATTAAGATATTCTCTGCATGGATGCCAATAATAATCTCTGTCAATTGCAGAGCAAAGGAAAAAAATTCAGTTAATGTTACAGAGCTTAAGGCTAAAAATACTTCTAAGGACTTTACATGAAAAGGTGTATATACAAAAAATCCACTATCCCCTTTTTTCTCATACTTTAATAAAGGAAGGTTGGAAGCAAAAGGAAGACTAGATAAAAATTGAAATTCTTTTTGTAAATCATCTGCATGATACATGTCTTTATAAC
Source organism: Niallia sp. 03133 (assembly GCF_052663225.1). Taxonomy (NCBI): domain Bacteria; kingdom Bacillati; phylum Bacillota; class Bacilli; order Caryophanales; family Bacillaceae; genus Niallia; species Niallia sp. 03133. The sequence continues at coordinate 488,599 of NZ_JBQTCY010000001.1, read as the reverse complement.
GCATATTTAGCATTCTAATGATGACTTCTTTTTTATCAATAGTCGAATAAGCTGCGTAATAATTCCAAAATGTATTTGACTCTATTAGTTGGTTCACTTTATAGCCAATTAAATTATTCATTATTCTTCCTTCCTTACTTTAAATGAGTGTTAAGCATTTAGGCGAAAAGAGCCTAGAAGTTCAAGGCAGTTCAGTTTAGAGCACCGTGCTTCTAAAGAAGGTGGCAACTCCAACGTTGCTCACAGGACATGAGCGTTATTAGTTGAAGTATTCTATTTAATCCATAGAGCGGATAACCAAATGGAGCTGAAATTCACAAGCTATTTTCTGGATTTTTTGCACAACATCTTTCGACTCAAAACTTTAGCAAAACTTAAGGTAGACTTATACGAAATTTATAATATTTCTATTATTCTGTTAGTAGAAATATTATTAATTGAAACTTCCTTCAATTGTGGGTGGGATAATATGGAGGTAAAAATGAAAAATCAATTTGAAAATATTCATTTCGTAAAGCCTAACCTTAATCAATTAGAACAAAAAATAGATCAGGAATGGTACCTTCTGATTATAAAAGCAAAAAAATTAGGATTAACTACTTCTGAGGTGAGAAAATTTTTACAGGAACGACGCATTACAAATCCCGAAAGCCATTAAATTTATAACCAATTCCTCTAACTGTAATAATGTACATAGGCTTTGAAGGATCACTTTCTATCTTTTTTCTTAAGTTGCTAATATGTACCATAACCGTTCGATTATCTCCTAAACTCTCTTCACCCCATATGTGCTGAAATAATTGCTCAATAGGATAGACTCGATCAGGATTTTTAGCTAATAAGCATATTAACTGAAATTCTTTTGCAGAGAGAGAAATAGGCGTATTATTCTTCTTTACAACACAGCTTTCCATGTCAATGGATAGTCCAGGAAATGATAATACACCTTCTCTCTTTTCTATTTTTTCATTGCCATTCCATTGTGATCGATTTTGACGGCTTCTTCTTAAATGGGCTTTTATTCTTGCAATTAAAACACCCGGACTAAAGGGCTTTGTAACATAATCATCCCCACCTATTCTTAAACCTAATATTTTATCAACATCATCATCTTTAGAGCTTAAAAATACGATGGGAACATCTGTTTTTTTTCGTATTAATTGACAAATTTCAAATCCATCAAGATCAGGAAGAACAATATCCAGGAAAATTAAATCTGGTTCATTTGCGTCAATTATCTTTAATGCTTCATATCCGTTGAATGCACAAAAAATTTGAAAACCCTCTTTATGTAAATATAAACTCAAAACCTCTTTAATGTCATCATCATCATCCACAATCAGGATTTTTTCTCGCTCCATGCCTATTCCTCCTAAACCAAACCTCTATTTCTGACAACCCTTTCTTATGATTAGTAAGTGGAACCTTCATCAGTAGAGTGGTTTTTCTGCCTTAAAAGATAGATAAAGTAAACTTCCATCAGTGGGGGTTTTCCTCATCCCCCACTGATGGTTAATTGCACTTATCGGACCTTTACGGGCAGTTATCCCCATCTACCTTCCTCGATTTCTCGGAATCTTGAGGCGGGGGGCTTACTGCCCGTTAAGAGTGGGATAAAAAGAATATCCTCATCTATATATTTCAAATGGCAACCCTGAAAAGTGTGGTGTTCTTGTGAGTAGTCCGCAGCCGGCATACACTTCGCTTTCCATGGGGCGGGCGTCGAGCCTCCTCGGAGCTTTCGCTCCTGCGGGGTCTCGGCTGTCCCGCTAATCCCATAGGAGTCTTCGTGTATGCCGGCTGCTCCGTGCTAAAAAATAGGGATACTGCTTCTTTTCATGTGCCATGGTGCAAATTTCTTTTGCATGGGTGTCTACACTGAAAATAAGCACTCTAATATCTAAAAAACAACATTAAGCTATAACAGAGCCTTTTAATAGAAGTTGACTTTACAATCTATTAATTTTGCAATATCCATTTATGACCTTTAAAGCAGGAGACTTAAACATCCCCATCTCTCTTTTAAACTTAAAACGAATACATATTCCATTTACTCTATGCTTTTTTGAAAATTATAACATTTCAGGGTAGTAAAGTCCCTTAAATTGATATGAATAGTAGAAAAGATTTTCAATAAAATAGATAAAATTCCCTAATCGTTTATACATTAAAAAATAACATCTTAACGATATTCACAATTGTTCAATAGATTGATCGATATTACCGATGCTTCTAAACTTTTCATGATGGAAGCTAACGATTTTCCTTTCTTTAATCCTAATGTATAAACAGCAATAATCAATGTGATTAATAGTGGAACAGCAGGATCGCCAATGAATTGGAAATTCTTCTGCGCAGGCCCTACTTACGAACCCGCTCCCTAAAAAGTGGACTGCACAAATAATAAAAGCCCTACCTCAAAAAAAGTAAATTGTTCCGTTCGTGGAGAAACATAGGAAATAACATATCAATTAACAACCTAAATCGAATACTAATTTAGGGTTTTTCAACATATATAATTGCATAGCAATTAACTCACTAAATAACATAGTGACAATAGTTATGGTTAAAGTGTTAAATGAAATGTTAAAAAGTCTGTTAATCACTACACTAATTATGTTATGTCTGAAAAGGAATTGTTAAAATAAATTTATGGAATGTGTAGATATGTACTTAAACTAATAGTACATTTAAATAGGTATAATATTGTTTTTTTTATATAGGGGGTTTGAGGTGTTTTCATCTATTAAAAAAAATTTAACTTTATCATTAATTGCTACACTTTTTTTTATTGGCATCATCTTTATTACATATAGTATATGGCTTGATTTTGCAGGTATTATTTTCCTTTTATTGATTATCTACATTGCAAATGTAGATAATCGTTTTGTAACTTCAATCTTTATCACCTTCCTTATGAGTTTTTTACTCTATCAACTAGCAAATATATTTATAGATAAATTTGAAATTTCAAGAGAGTTAAGAGTTCTTATAAATAGAGGATTACTTATCATTATCATTATTGGATTGAGTACAGTTAACCTATTTCACAAAAAGAAAATATCCTTTTTTAACCACAAAGTAAAATGGAGTAATTCTATTTCTATGCCTTTCCATTCAATTAAATTATCATACTTTATGATAATTGGAGTAATCATATCTGGAACAGTTTTTATCCCATTTATTCTTGAACAAGAGTTTAGTTATATTAAATCAATTTTACTCTTTGGGTTATTGTTTTCGATAATCAACGCCACACTTGAAGAACTTATTTGGCGAGGTATAATGCTAACATGTTTGAAAGAGTATATTTCCGTTACTAATGCAGTTATCATTACGAGTATTGGCTTTGGTTTATTGCACCTTATAGTGGGGATCCCCTTCATTATTAGTCTATTATTTTCTTTCGGTGGATTGTTTTATGGGTTTGTCGTAATAAAAACGAATAGCATATATCCTGCAATAATATTTCACTTTGTTGTGAATATTGGTATGGTTCTAAGTGGTATAATACTTTAATCTTTTAATGGGACAAGTAAATTAAAACGCTTGGATTTAATTTTTAATCCAAGCGTTTTTTCGTTCTAATTATATTGTTATTTGAACCGCTATTTCTGTTGAGATTTTCAATCTTTTTTAATATATTATTTTCCATTTTCTCCACAATATCGGAACTACATATCCAAAAAGATGGACTATTATTTATCCCACACTTAACGGGCTGTATGACCCCCACTGATGGAAGTTTACTTTATTCTTCCTCAAAATAAGGATTCAAATGAATGAGCACTTCTTCGATATTATCGTATTTTTTCATCAGCTTCTTTTTTATTTCTCTGGACAAATCGTGTCCTTCTTTGATCGTTTTATTGTAATCAATTGCGATCCTGAGATCTACTAATACATAATGACCGTGTTCTCTAGCCCTGATCCGGTCGATTCTCTTCACATCCGAAAAAGAAGAGATAATGGCACGGTAATCTACCAGTATTTCAGAATCAACATTTCGCTCTAATAAAATATCAAATGCCTCTTTCAGCATTTCCCTCGCTATTTTAAAAATTAAATAAGCTACAACAATACTCGCTACTTTATCGCCAAACAGCAGAAAATGAATGTGAAATTTTGCTCCAATGATGGACAATAGAACCCCTACAGCTGCAGCAATGCTGGCAACGATATCTGCTTTATGATCATAAGCAATGGCCTCAATCGCCTTGCTGTTCTGTTCTTCCGCAATTTTCATCGAATATCTATAAAGAAATTCTTTTGCCCCATATGAAATAACCGCAATCCACATAGCAAGCAAGTTTGGTGTAGCGATTGGATGAAACAATCCAACAGCTGCCTCATATACAACATAAAAAGAAACAGCGAGCAGCACAATTCCAACAATCCCCGACACAATAATTTCTGCTTTCCCGTGTCCATAAGGGTGTTCCTGATCAGCAGGCTTATTTGCAATTTTTATTACTAACAGAACAATAATAGAAGCAAAAACATCGGCTGCTGAATGAATACCATCTGCAAATACAGCATCACTATTTCCGATCCACCCGACCATTAACTTGCCTACTGTTAAAAGAATATTGCTGATAACACTTATCCAAGCTACCTTTTTTGCTAAAGACTCTCTTGTCGACAACATAAACCTTCCCCTCATAAAAAATCACCATTGTATCTTAACAAATGAGAATACAGTGGGTCTATAGAAACAGTGTTGATACCCTTCACACTTGAAGTAACAGGAAAACAGTTTAAGTTTGTACCGAAAAAGTTTCCCTAACGAAAAACGGATCTTTTTGCAGGAGAGTTTCTGTTTTTTACGGTGATTTTTCCTTTTTATCCTGCGGACTTTCTTCCCACATCCGGTTGACTTTTTCTTTTAAGTTTCCCTATTTATTAGAAAAATTTTTTATTAAAAAAATATAGTTTATGTATCAAATGAAGCTTTTTGTAAAAAATAACAAAAAATGTTAGGGTGAATTTAATGACTACCATAATAGATGCTGTAAAAGATAATTTGCAGATGAATTTAGATGATGAACCAACAAATCCAATGCATGTTGGGGAAGTAATGAACACATGGCTCTATTTAACCATTATGGATGAAGCTGCTATTTATATTCAAATTGGATTAAATACAACAACAGATGATGATGTAAAACAAATGCTGCAAGATAGTTTAAAACAATGGATTCTCAGGGGCAAGGATTCAAAGAGTTTATGGAAAAGGAAGGGATACACTTGCCTCCTTCGAGTGAGGAGCGTCCCCAATCAGATCCAAATGGCGTTCCTTTAGGAACGAAGTTAACAGATGATGAAATTATGAACGGATTAAGCATAAAAACAGTTGCTGCTGTTGTTCATTGTGCTACAGCAGCTTCACAATGCGTCCGAAATGATGTCAGCGTTCTTTTTACACAATGTATGCTGGAAAAAATCAAATTTGGAACCACATTAAAGGATCTTATGAGAAAAAGAGGCTGGATTAAAGTGCCTCCTTATTATTATCCACCAGGGGCTCCTAAACTCCAATAAAAATAACCAAGTTGATAAGGCATCTGATTCTTTTAATCAAGAAGTCTTATCGTCTTGGTCGAAATCATTTATCCCACTCTTGACGGGCAGTAAAACCCCAATGTCATCAACTTAGATTCCATAAATTGTAATATTTTAAAAGTGATTGGTTTGGAGAGGCGTCTGCTCGACTCCTATGGGAATTGCGAGACAATTGAGACCCCACAAGGAGTGTCTGCGACGAGGAGGCTCAAGCGTATCCCCATGGAAAGCGAGCGGTAAGCCTCGGAAAACCTACGTATACTCACATTTTTCATTCGATTTCTAATATATTGAAATTTAACTTGATGACATTGAGTAAAACCCCCATCTCAAAAATGCTGAGAAATCAAGGAAGCTATAGGGGATGAAGCCCCCCTCACTTATGGAAGGTTCACTCTATTAGTCGCACTTTTTCAATCGCTTGGAAGAAAACATTTATGCGTTATGATTCGTTTCCCCCCGTTTCTTTCCATAATTCCGCGTTCCTCTAATTTTCACTTCACCTTATACTACTAATAAATAAATCAGTTTTTTTCTAGTGGAGCGGAATTGTTTCTCTAAGCTTGCTTCTGTCATTTCCCAACCGTTCATCAAACAAAAAATCGTTTACCGTATTCTGTTGTTTTAGCTGAATAACAACCTTGTCACCTATTTTAAATTGTTCAAATAAACCGCAGTGGACAAGAATCAGTTCACCTTGTACTTCCACTGTATAATGCATCTCTTTTCCTTGAAATTGAGCATTGCGCACAATTCCCTCTACCCCTGAGCCTTGCTTCGATAAACCCAATTGCTCTGGACGAATAGGACAAAGCTGTTCTTTATATAAATTTTCTGATACATAAGGAACAGTCCAATGAATTCTGTTATCGCCAAATGGATGAAAGATGCTATTATTCCAACTCCCACGAAAAATATTTGCCTTGCCCACAAAGGCAGCAACAAAAACAGTCTTTGGTTTTCTATAAATTTCTTCTGGTGTGCCTACTTGTTCTATTTTTCCATCTTTCATTACTACAATTTTATCTGCCATTGCCAAAGCTTCTGATTGATCATGTGTTACATACACAATCGATATATGTGTTTTTCGATGAATTCTTTGAATTTCATTTCGCAATTCCATTCTCAATTCAGCATCAAGGCTACTTAACGGCTCATCCATCAATAATAAAGATGGCTTAGGAGCAAGAGCCCTAGCAATGGCCACACGCTGCTTTTGTCCTCCTGATAATTCATGTGGCATCCTCTCTCCAAAATCCTCTAATCCTACAAGAGACAACATTTCCCCAACCCGCTCATCTGCTTTTTCCTGTAGCTGCTTTTCAACAAAGTGGTGATATCTTAAAGGAAAGCGAATCTGTTCTTTCACTTTCATATGTGGCCAAAGTGCAAATGATTGAAAAACCATTCCGATATTCCGCTGTTCTGGCGGTATTCTTCTTCCCTTTTGAGCAACGAGCTTTCCATTCATATCAATCTCTCCCTCTGTGGGGGTATCAAAACCAGCTAATAATCGCAGCAAAGTTGTTTTTCCACAACCAGAAGGCCCCAAGATTGCCACAAATTCTCCATCTTCAATAGATAAATCGATAGAAGATAATGCCGATGTTTGATTAAACCTCTTACTAACTTGACGAATGCTTGTGCTCATGAATTGTTCACCTTCTTTTTTCCTATTTTTTGAATGACCCTAACGATTAAGCTAAGCAGCAGCATCGTTCCAATAATACAAACGGAAAAAGCAGTGGAATACATTGTATATCCGGCTTGTTCAAAATTAAAAATAATTAAACCAATCGTTTCGGAACCACTCGACCATAATAAGGAGGACACAGTTAATTCTGTAAATGTTGTAACTAGTACAAGAAATGCACCACTTAATATACCTGACATTAACAAGGGAAGCATAATATTGCGCCATTTTGCGATTCCACTTGCACCTGATACATGTGCTGCCTCCTCCATTTCAACAGATATTTGCGACATTGCAGTCATGCTTCCACGAAGCTGCAAGATCATAAATCGTGTAACATAGGCAATAATTAATATCCATATGGAGCCATAAATACCTGGGTTCCAGCCTGAAATAGGCTGCATCCATGCAAAAATCATGGCGAGAGCCAATACCATGCCAGGCAGAGCATAAGGAATTCCCATGATAATTTCCATTGCTTTTGCAGCTGCATTATTTTTGCGTACACGATAATAAGCAGCAGCCGTCCCAACAATTAGACAGACAACCATTGTGAAAACAGATAGCTTTAAGCTATTTAGCAAGGCTTGCTGGGCTTTATCATATTCAAATAATACATATCGATAATGATCAAACGTGATATTTTTTAACGTAAAAGGCAAACCATATGCTTTTATCAGCGAAGCTGCAATCATGGATAAAATAGGAACAATGCTAATAAAAATTAAAAAGAACCAGATAATAAACTCAACAGCTAAACGATATTTGCCAAAAGAAAATCTGGGAGCTTTATCGGGAATAGTTGTTTCAGTTTGGTTAGATCTCCTTAATAATCCCCATTGCAGAAAAGTTCCAAGCAATGCTACCATGCCTAAAATAACGGATAATGTTGCTGCCCTAGCAAATGAATTTGGACCAAAACTGACCATTTCCTGATAAATAGCTGTACTTAACACATTGATATTTGCTGGAATGCCAAGGAAAGCAGGAATTCCAAAATTATCTAAATTCGTTAAAAACACAATCCATCCACCACTGACAATGCCTGGAAAAGCAAGTGGGAGCGTTACATGAAGGAAAAGTGTTCTGTTTGATCCACCTGACGATCGAACTGCCCATTCTAAGTCTCGGGGAATGCGGCGCAGCACATTTACCGTAAATAAATAGACAAGAGGATAGTGGGAAATGCCAAGAACAAATATGATGCCTTCATAACTGTATAAATTAATGGATTCCACTTGCCAAGGCAGCAAGGACAGCATCTTCATCAGAAATCCATTTTCATTTGTAAATTGAGTCCACGATAACGTAACGATATAGGAAGGGATAATAAAAGGAAGAATAATTAAAAATTGCAGTCCTTTTTTAAAACGAATATCACTGTAAGCTACTATCCATGCCATCACTATACCAAGCAATAGAGAGATGCATGTAGATCCGCTTACAATGAAGAAAGTATTCTTTAGCATCGTCCATGTAGCTTTTTCCGATAAAATATTTAGATAGTTATCCAATGAAATTCCTTGCTCACTAGAAAAACTCATCCAAACTAACCGAATGATCGGAACCATAAAAAAAATCACTAGCAATACAAGAAAAAATGCCTTTATCGTATGTATCACAATACTTCGTTTCGTTGGGATCAAAATAGACGAAACATTCAATTTTTCTAATAAAGGCACTGACATGATATACACCTCATTTCTCTCTTCATTTTTTAAAAGAGCTCAAACTGCCAACAGAACGATACCATTGTGCAATTTGAAGCTCGAAGGATGCGAGTCAATCGACGTTGCCACAGGTCGTAGCGTATTTAGCCGGCCAGCGCCTAATGTACTTTGCACTCCTCCTTACGATAAGTCAACATCGAATCGCTCTGCTCTTCGGATTGCTCCAGTCCATACGTCGATAACCGGACGCTTACGCTTTTCTTGTTATTCTCCCAACAGCTGTTTAAATTGCTGTTTGTCTGCATCTCGAGTCTTTAATAATTCGTTTGTTGGTGCTGATAAAATTTTCATTTCATCCATTGTTTTTAATCCTTTTGGAGCATCCATTCCTTTGCGGATTGGTGTATATCCAAGTCCTTTTGCCAATGATTGGCCATCTTCAGATAATACATAATCAACAAATGCTTCTGCGGCTGCTTTATTTTTTGCATCCTTCATAATGCCGATTGGTTCTGTAATAACTGGCACTCCTTCTTTTGGATACGCTAGATCAACGGGTGAACCTTCTTGTTTTGCACGTGCTGCCAAATAATCAACCACCATGCCATATTGTTTCTCTCCGCTTGCAATGGCTTTCAATACTGCTCCATTTCCTTGAACTACCGTTAATTTGTTTTCATGAAGCTTTTTAAAATAATCCCAGCCAAACCCAGCATCACGGCTGATGACACCAACATTATATGCAGCAGCGCCAGAATAAAGGGGACTTGGCATAATTCCTTGCCCCTTTCCTGCTGAATCAATTAAGACATTCCAAGAAGATGGAAGTTCTTTCACTTTATTCGTATTTACAGCAAGAACAGTAGACATTATTTTTGTACCTGTGTACATATGATCTTGATCGACAAAATCAGCAGGAATTTCCGCTAGTTCTTTCGATTCGTATGGCATTAACAATTCTTGTTCCTTTAAATTTTCAAACGTTACATTATCAGCAACTAATAGAACATCCGCCTGTACACTTCCTGCTTGTTTTTCTGCTAATACTTTTCCGACTACTTCTTCTGTTCCTGAACGAAAAACTTGTACTTTTACATCTGGGTATTTACTATTAAATCCTTTCACAAGCTCTGTTACATCAGTATCAGGCTGTGAAGTATAAAATTGCAGTGTTCCTGAAATAGCATCAGCACCATTTTTCTTTTCTGTATTTGTTTCGGAAGAGGCCGTATCTTTGGTTTTTCCACAAGCACTAAGCAATAAAATAAAGGAAAGCAATAAAAAGACAAGGGCTTTTTTCATCATTAAATTCCTCCTAAGAATTTATTTGCAACGGTTCTTCAAAGAAGCGCTGTAATTTTTTTATATGTTTTCGTTCACTCATTTTCCCTTCAATTGGAGTAATCGTTACATACCCCTCTCTTAAAAAAGCATAATCTCCTACTTCTTTAAAATTATCTAATTGCGGTAGATGATCTTTTAACCAATAAAAAACTTGTCCGCTCGGATCATTTATCCCTACGTGTCTATAGCGGGACACTGATAAATCTAGAGGGACTACTTTAACACCTTTGCACAATTCTTTTGAAATGTATGGAAGATTCATATTCAACACAATATTTTTTGGAATTTTATTAGCAAGTATGGATTCCAGCACGTCATAAAGCAGTCTTTTTGGAATAGAAAAATCGACTGTATTTATATCGTAGCGGTTAAGCGACAAAGAAATTGCTGGAATTCCTAATAGTGCTGCTTCCATTGCAGCGGCAATCGTTCCAGAATAGTGGACATCTCGTCCTAAATTGGCACCAAGATTCATTCCGGAAAACACATAATTCACTTTTTTGTTGACTAAAACATCTACTCCTAATTTCACACAATCAGCAGGTGTTCCATTCACAGCCCAGGACCTTACATTTTGTCCAAACACGGAAACCGGTGTGGCTTTAAGCGGCATTCGCAGTGTAATAGAATGACTGATAGCACTTCGTTCTTGGTCAGGACAAACAACATATACCTCTCCAAAATGCTGTAATACTTCCACCAATGCCGCAACACCTGGAGCAAATATTCCATCATCATTTGTGACCAAAAATCTCATATAACTCTCCCCTTTTCTTCTCCTAACAAGCATGCACTTAAATACTTAAGATGTTTTTTCAGCAATAATTTCTGGCCAAAAGGATCATACCCTTCCAGTACGATTGGATAATGGAATGAAGTCAATTCCTTTAAAATAGGGAATAATGTTATTCCCCCCTCTCCTAATGGAATATGAAATACGTTATCACGTGAATCGCTTAAATGAATTTTGTTAATTCTTTTTAGTTTTTTTAAATACAATAACGGATCAATATGAATAGGCGTATGTGCTACATCAAAAGTAGTTTGTATTTTTTCAGATCGGTTCTTCGTTAATTCATTCATTATTTCCGGCATCGTGATAAACTCTTTTTTCACATTTTCCATTAATTCCAGCGAGATAATGACATCATTTTGAATCCCCAATTCCTCAATCAAATCAACTGTTTCATGCAAACACTGCAAATGCCAATCCGCCCAATCGCCAGACAATGTTAGCCTTCCAGGATGAACTGTCATATTTACTGCTTGTATAGCTGACGCTAACTCTATAGAACGATGAACTTCTGCTATCGATTGTTGGCGAATTCCCTTGTTTAATGAACAAAGATTCAAGTCCCAGCTAGCAGCATGCAATGTTAATTCCAAACCGTATTGGTCTGCTAATCTAACAACATCATGTTCGGAAAAATGATGATGCCAAAATTGTTCGGCCCATAATTCAATCCCGCTTAAACCAAGACCAGCAAACTCCTTGCATATTTCCTCCCATGATTTCCCCCATAATAATGTGGAAGATCCATACAGTTTCATGTTCTAACATCTACCTTCCTAATAGACTCCAGCCAAGGCAAAATTAGTTTTGGGTCACAATCAACCGAACCAACCTTCTCCCTTCTGGATTTTCCATGAAAATCACTTCCGGCACTTATAAGCAGTTGATGGTGTTTTGCTTGATTAAGCCAATATTCTGTTGCCTCTTGATCATGTGTGAAATAATAAGCTTCTATTCCATCAATTCCTTCTTTTACCAACACTTCCAGCGACCAAGAAAAGGTATAAAGGCTTGGGTGGGCGATAAAAGCTTTTCCTCCACAAAGGTGAATTAGTTCAATTGCATCTAATGACGAAAATGGAGAACGCTCCACAAATGCAGCTTTTCCTTTTATCAACAATGCATCGTATGCTTCTTTAGCATTAGAAAAATATTGATTACTTGCAAGTTCCTCTGCAATATGTGTTCGCACGATCACTCCTCCCTCAGCTCGTTTAAAGCAATTTTCCCATTCTATGTTGTAGCCAAGCTCTCGAAGCTTTTCTACTATTTGTCTACTCCATCTCTTTCTCTCCTGTTTACGCCAAATTATGTATTGTTGGAGTTTCGGATGATCAAAGTTGATTCCATATCCAAGAATATGCAATTCTCCATTAGGTCCACTTGTGTTTATCTCTATTCCAGGTATCAAGGAAATCCCGCATCTTTCCGCGTTGTTTTTAGCTGACCAGTACCCAGCAATTTCATCATGATCCGTAATGGCCATGATATTTACGCTTTTTTGTCTTGCTAGAAAAACTAATTCTTCTGGAGACAGCTCTCCATCTGAACAAGTAGTGTGCATATGTAAATCGATCTTCATCCCAATTCCTCCCTCCTTACATCTTTAATGTTAAGACTTCTTTATAAAGTTCATATATAGAAGATTTATAGATTTCTTTAAAGCAATGTAAATGGAATTTGTTTACATTCTCTTTAAAAAGTAGAATTAAATGAAAAAAGCTTACCTTTTCAGTATTTAGAGGATGATAAAACTGATTTTTTTGTTAATTAAAGGTAAATTCTTAACATATAATTTACACATTTGAAAATAATTAATAGGAACAGAGAATAAAACCATGGCTTAAATAAAGTAAACTTCCATTAGTGGGGGTTTTTCCTCATCCCCCCACTGATGGTTAGTTGCACTTATCGGACCTTTACGGGCAGTTATCCCCCACCTAGCTTCCTCGATTTCTCGGCATCCCCGAGATGGGGTCTTACTGCCCGTTAAGAATGGGATAAAGGACTATCTTTAAAAATACAAAAAAACGCAAGGGAGGATACTATCTATCCTTCCTTGCGTAATTCACCTTTTTCAATATTTGAAGCTAGTTATGTCCCAGCCTCTTTTACAATATTATGCTGTTCCAAATGTGATGCCGGCTTCTTGCAGCATTTTACGATAGGCAATGCTTAATCGATCACATGTAAGATGCAATTCGGCTTGCAGATCAAGGGGCAGCAGCTCTGGCTTTTGATTTTCAACAATAATTCGATCTTGTTCGAGCACCATATTTTGAAAATCAACAAAGGCTTTTGCTTCCTCATCTAATGCGTAATTTCGCTCCATTATCATAAATGCCATGCTCTTTTGTTCATTTTGCGGCAGTACCATCAGAAACAGATGAAAATAATCATCGGAATCATCTATTCTTTTTGTAAACGAAACGCAAAGTGGATGAAAAATCTTATACGTATACCGTGAATTAACTCCATGTCCTCTCCCATCAGGATCTGGCTGATAGACGATAATTTCATCTGTGTAAAGAACACCACCTTTTTCATGAACACGATAATCATTGATTTCCGAAAATTGACTATCTCCTAATATTCCTTCGTGAATATACATCAAATGAGATACATCTAAAAAGTTTTCCACTACTCTTGGACCTGCAGCTTCTAATTCATATGGCCCCATTGTCACTCGAACTAATGCAGGATCATTTAAGGCTTCATCCCCTATTGTTGGTTTCTCTTGCTCTGGCTCTCCAAGACAAACCCAAATAAATCCATATTCCTCGGCACAAGCATAAGCAGCTGCTTTAGCTTTTGCTGGAATGGCTCTATTTTCGGGCATTGAAGGAATTCGTGTACATTTTCCACAATGATTGTAGGTCCACCCATGATACGGACAGACAATTTCATCATTTACTACTTTACCGAGGGATAAAGGAACCCCTCGGTGAATACATAAATCCTTAAACGCATGAACTCCATAAGAAGTACGGAAAACGACCACTTTTTCGCCAAGTATTTCGACTGCTTTTGGAAGCTCCGACAGTTCATTCGAAACCATGACAGGATGCCATTTCTGAAGTAAAACTGGATCTTGTACTAACATTCGAGACATCTCCCCCTATTATTGTGGGATTTTCCCTTTGATCCCTTGTACAAACCAATTCATGCTTAGTATATCTTCAACAGACAATTCTTTTCCATCTTCTACTCTAACTTTTCCGCTTTGATCCTTGATTGGACCTTTAAATACAGAAAGTTTCCCATCTATTAGATCTTGTTTTTTCGTATTCACTAAGTCTTGCACATCTTTTGGAACATTTTTTCCAAACGGTGCGATATCCACCATTCCCTCTTTTAATCCTCCAAGATAGCCCTCAGATTTCCAATTTCCATCCATTACACTTTGCACGACACTAACATAATATTCTCCCCAATGTAATGTAGGATTTGTTATATAAGTATCTGGTGCATAACGATTCATATCTGAGTCATTTCCCATTCCCCAAACTTTTTTCTCTGCAGCAGCTTGAATGCCTGCTGGTGAATCTTGATAGTTTGCCAACACATCTACCCCTTGGTCTAATAAGCTGACTGCTGCTTGTCTTTCAGTTGCAGGGTCAAACCATGTATTGCTCCATACGACAGAAACTTCTGCATCAGGATTTACACTTTGTGCTCCTAATGTGAAAGCATTAATGGTATAGATAACTTCAGGAATTGGGAATGCTCCAACATAGCCAATTTTATTGTTTTTTGATTGCTTTCCTGCTGCAATTCCTGCTAGATAACCAGATTCCCAGCCTTTTCCTTGGTATGTTCCCATATTTTCTGCTTTTTTATAGCCTGTAGCATGCATAAAAACAACTTTTGGATATTTTTTTGCCACATTAAAAGTAGGATCCATGTAGCCAAAGCTCGTTGTAAAAATAATATCATTTTTTTGCGCCAACTCTTCAATTACACGTTCTGCATCTGGTCCTTCTGGAACGTTTTCTACAACAGTAGATTTAATGCCAAACTTTTCATCCACCATTTTTCTTCCTTCATCATGTTGAAATGTCCATCCGCCATCACCAGGCACGCCAATGTACACAAATGCAACTTTAGGCTTTTCTTTTTTCTCTGTTTGGCCACTAGTATTTTCTTTTTTGTTTTCCTTTGGAGTAGTAGATGCCTGAGAACAACCCGCTGCTAAAGCAACGACCAGAATAAATACGAATAAGCGAAATAATTTTTTCAAGTTATAGCCCCCCATATATCTTTTAAACTAGTTTTTCTTAACAAGAGTGATTGAATAAGTGTTCCTAAGTACCAGCATCACATCCTTTCCAATAAACAGAATTTAAAATCTCTGTTCCCGGAAATAAGGGATTCCTAATGATTTAGGTTCTATTGTTTGTTTCTTTCTATTTTTCCATCCAATAAACATCAACACGACAATTGTTGCAATATAAGGAATCATTTTTAGGAAATAAGATGGAATGCCAATATCGAACAGCTGAATACGGAATCCAATCGCATCGAGTCCCCCGAAAAAATACGCACAAAGGAGAGCAAGAAGCGGATTCCAGCGGGCAAAGATAATGAGTGCAATTGCAATCCATCCTCTTCCTGCCGTCATGCCTTCTATCCAGTTTGGCGAATATACCATTATTAAATAAAAACCGGCAAATCCCATTAGCATAGAGCCGGCAATAACATGAAGATAGCGAATTTTCATAACAGAAATCCCCATTACGTCGGATGTAGATGGACTATCTCCTACAGCTTTTAAATGCAGCCCCCATGATGTTTTAAACATGTAAACATATAAAAGAATACTTAATGCAATACTGATCCAAATAAATATATCCAAATGCGAAAAAATTCTTCCGATAAAAGGAATTGGTTCAAGGAAGGATAAATTTACTTTTGGAACAGAAACAGATAAAGCAGCACCAGCAACAGATTTTCCTAAATAAGCGCTGAAACCTGTCCCAAATAAAGTAATTGCTAATCCAGAAACGATTTGGTTTGCACGTAAAGTAACACATAAAAATGCATGAATCAATCCAAGGCAGCCGGCTGATACCAATGCAACAACAAGGGAAAGAAACAGGCTCTCGGTTTTAATATACGTTATACAGGACATCACTGCTCCAATCAGCATAATCCCTTCCGTTCCTAAATGAATGACACCTGCTTTTTCACTTATGATCCCACCTAAAATCGCAAATAATAAGGAAGAACCGGAAGATATTGCTGCAGCGATAATTAAAATCGTTATTTCC
Organism: Niallia sp. 03133; assembly: GCF_052663225.1. Taxonomy (NCBI): domain Bacteria; kingdom Bacillati; phylum Bacillota; class Bacilli; order Caryophanales; family Bacillaceae; genus Niallia; species Niallia sp. 03133. The sequence continues at coordinate 472,267 of NZ_JBQTCY010000001.1, read as the reverse complement.
ATGGAAATAGCCTCCTTTCTCTAATTAACACACTCTAAATGTTATTTTTCTTCCATTTGAAACGATATTTGCTCATCATTTCGCCGCCGATTAAACAGAAAAGAATGGCTCCCTGCAGCATCAGTGACATAGAGGAAGGCAGGCCGATTGTCTGCACACTAAACCCTCCAACCGTTAATCCTCCTATAAAGATGGAAGTACCGATCATTGCCCAAGGATTCAGTTTTGCAAGCCATGCCACAATAATGGCTGTATAGCCATAACCTGGAGAAATACCATACATAAGACGATGTGCTACTCCAGAAACCTCCAGCATTCCTGCAAGCCCTGCAAGTCCGCCGCTTATCATCATGACGATAAGAATATGCTTATTGATGCGGATTCCTGAAGAAGCTGCCGCCGAAGGGTTTGCTCCAAGCAATCTTAATTCATATCCCCAGCGGGTTTTTGCTGTTACGAATGCAAACAGAAGTACGATTATCAATGCAATGATAACGCCAATATGCAATCTTGTCCCACCGATGTTTGCAAGCATTTGAAAAGGAGTAAAAATAGCTGTTCCAGGAAAATTAAATCCATCTGGATCTCTCCATGGTCCAAAAACAAAATAATCTAAAAGTAATAAGGCTACATAATTTAACATAAGAGATGTAATTAATTCGTTTACTTGAAAATATGTACGTGGAATAGCTGTAAACAGTCCCCATACAGCACCTGCCAGTACTCCTGCTAATACCATTAATGGAAGATAAACTGGTCCAGGCAAATCGGGAAAGTAAACCGTGACAGCAGTAGCCCCAATCGCACCTACGATAAATTGTCCTTCTGCACCTATATTCCAGATCGAAATTCTATAAGCGATCGCAACACCAAGGCCACAAAGCAAAAGCGGAATGGCCTTCACTAATGTTTCACTAATTCCAAAGCTTGAGCCAAATGCTCCCTGCACCATTCTTGCATAAATTGTGATAGGGTTCATTCCATTGAGCAAAATAAACAGAGCACAAATAAAAAGGGCCACAATGATCGAAATAATTGGCACCCAGAAGCTCCCGGCCTTTTTCATCGGATCAAATTCTAATGTAAACGGAAGAAAAGATAATTTATTCGCATTTTCTTTTAAGTTGGCATTCTGCTGCTGTTGTTCAATAGATGCTTTTTGGTTCATGCCATGGCTCCTTCCTTTTGGCTTAACCCTGCCATTAACTGGCCAATATATTCTTTGTCAGCCTGTCCACGATCGAGCACTCCGCTGATTTTCCCATTATATAGAACAAGTATTTTATCCGACAATTGCATCACCTCATCTAAATCTTCTGAGATAAGAAGAACACCGCCTCCGGTGGTCCGCAAATCTACTAGCATTTGATGAACCGCTTCCGTTGCTCCGACGTCCAATCCTTGCGTTGGATGAACAGCAACCATCAATTTAGGGTTTTGGTCCATTTCTCTTGCAAATAATAATTTTTGCTGATTTCCCCCTGACAGCTGACGAACTGGACTTTGCAAGTCAGGTGTACGTACATCATATTTTCCAACAAGCTCTGCTGCCCATTCTTCATTCTTTTTCTTTTGCAGCAGTCCATATTTTGTTCGTTTTTTCGTTCTATATGTTTTAGCAAGCAAATTGTCGATAATACCTAAACTGCCGGCAAGTCCACTTTTCATGCGGTCTTCAGGAATATGGGCAATCCCTTTATCAATTAACTGCTGTACAGTTGGAGATTGCAAGTTTTCTTCATAGAAGCAAACCTTGCCACTTGACCAAGGAATGAGACCAGTCAAAGCTTCTGCAAGCTCCTTTTGCCCATTCCCAGCAACTCCAGCCACCCCGACAATTTCATGTTCATGAATAGTTAAATCAATATCATTTATTGCAGCGATGCCATGCTCAGCCTTTACTACTAAGTTTTCCACTTCAAGAATTGGCTTTCCTATTTGTTCTGTCTCAATAGAAATCCCGTTAGTCATTTCCCGACCAACCATTAACTGTGCCAACTCTTCTACCGAAGTATCCAACTTATTCATATGTGCAATCATTTTTCCTTTTCTCATAACCGAAATTCGATCAGAAATGGCCATTACTTCCTTTAATTTATGCGTCGTAATAATCATTGTTTTCCCGTCATTTTTTAATTCCTGCATTGTCAGGATAAGCTGCTCCACTTCACCAGGCGTTAAAACAGAAGTTGGTTCATCAAAAATAATAATATCTGCTCCACGATAAAGCGTTTTGATGATTTCCACCCGCTGCTGTTCTCCAACCGACAATCTCCATATCGGGACATTCGTCGGAAATGACAGGCCATATTTTTCTGCAATATCTTTTATCTCTTTTTCTTTTTTCTTTCTCCAGGAGCTGCCTCTCCAAATATTTCTTTTTTCACCCAATATAATATTTTCAATGGCAGTTAATGTGTCAACCAGCCTAAAATTTTGATGAACCATCCCAATTCCCAATTCCATTGATTCCTTTGGGGAACGGATTCTGCAAGGTTGTCCTTGTATGGCAATAGATCCGCTGTCCGCTTTATAAATTCCGGAAAGCATGCTCATAATCGTACTTTTTCCAGCACCATTTTCACCTAATAAAGCATGGATTTCACCTTTCTTAACAAAGAAGTTGACATGATCACTAGCGACTACGTCACCAAATTTTTTTACTATGTCCTTCATCTCCACTGCATATTGTGATCGTGACATAAGTTCACCTCTTCTCACCATAAGTAAGCCTTATCATATAGTATTTTATGAATATTCTAAATTATGTACCATATAGGATAAAAAGTCTACAATCATGTCAGAAAATGTTACAAACAACTATTAATGGAAAAACTTCCATTATAGGACTTTCCCAAAATAAAATCATCCTACAATAGTAATTTTCATCCAGAAGTTTGTAAATTAGTTCTCTAGATTACGCGGATGAAGAAATTAGAGATTTTAGTATCAAAATGAGATATTTGAGTGTATATTATGGGAAAAGTGAAAGCTTCCTACTTGTATAAGAAAATTAAATTCTTTTTCTATTATTTTTTTCCTATACTATTTATGTTCTTGCTTCCACTAGATAATTTCTCCTATTAAAAAGGTATTTTTACCAAATTGTCGAATAAGTAGAATAAGAACAAAATAGGAGGATATGTTGTGACCAGCACGAAAAGAATTTTGCAATCCAAAAAGAAAGAAATAAAATACACATTCACTGATTCAGGATCTGATACAGTTTGTTTCATGTTTTCCGGATTGGGATACACCTATGACAAACCGTTGTTTTATTATTCCACTATGCTGATGCTCGAAAAAAAGATCGATGTTGTGCAAGTCAATTATTCCTATCAAAATGAATTTATTAAACAGTCTCCTGAATTGATTACAGAGGCTATGCTGGGTGATATCGAGCCCATTATCGATGAGGTGCTTAAAAAGCATGATTATTCCCAAAGCCTTTTTTTAGGAAAATCGCTTGGCACGATTCCTTTAGTGAATGGAATCATGAAAAACAGCCGCTTCTCAGCATCAAAAATGATTTTGCTTACCCCATTATTAAAAATGGATGGTATGTGTGAATCCATTGCTGCTAGTAATCATAACGGGATTCTTATAATCGGAGACAAAGACCCACATTATGATTCAAACAAACTAAAACAAATTCAGCAAACGTCATTACTAGTTGAGGTTATCGCAAATGCTGATCATTCGTTGGATGTAGAGAAATTAAATACTATAGCATCTATTTCAGCCATGAGTCGAGTAATCGATAACTTGAGAAAAATAATAGAATAGAGGTTTAATAAAAGAACGTATTTGTTTTTTATAGTAGACAGAAAAAAAGTTGCTTAGTATGATAACAAAAACGAGCTCATTTTATAAAGTAAACTTCCATCAGTGGGGGTCTTACTGCCAGTTAAGAATGGGATAAACTACATATGAACTGCATAATAAATGTATGGTGGACATACATTTATTGTTTTTTTAACAAAAAATTATCATGCAACTTGCATTTCCACAAATTTTTCAAGCTAATAGGAGACACTTATGGAAAAAAGAAAACGGTACGAAGCCCTTTTAAATAACATAAATCAATATAATTCTGGTCAAATAGGTATTACCAGAATTGCTTATTCCAATGAAGAACAGGCCTGCACCCATGCATTTATGCGATTGTGTAAAAATGAAGGACTTGATATTCGTCTCGATAGCTGTGGAAACCTTATTGCCAGAAGAGAAGGAAAAAGCAATGACTTGCCTCCAGTTGTTTTGGGCTCTCATTTAGATACTGTCTATCAAGGTGGAAAATATGATGGAGTTGTTGGCGTTACTGCTGCTTTAGAAGTCATCAAACGATTAAACGAAAAGAATATTACAACCGATCATCCAATTGAAATTATTTCCTTCGCTTGTGAGGAATCTGCTCGATTCGGTGTTGCAACCGTTGGAAGTAAAGCAATGGCCGGTTTAATCGATAAAGAGAAATACCGCCGACTTAAGGATCGGGATGGAATTACAATGGAAAAAGCATTCTCCCACTGCGCCCTCCATTTTGACCAAATCGACACAGCAAGCAGAGCAGGAGAAAAGTTCAAGTTATTTTTGGAGCTGCATATTGAGCAAGGACCTGTTCTCATAAACGAAAGCAAAAAAATCGGGGTTGTTACTGGCATTGCTGCTCCAGCAAGATTCATTGTGAAAATAAATGGAAAGGCGTCCCACTCCGGCACAACTCCGATGAATATGCGAAATGACGCCCTGCTTGGAGCCTCTGAGATTGCGCTGGAACTGGAAAAAGCAGCAAACGAGGAAAAAGATTTTGGTACAGTCGCCACGGTCGGTGTTTTAAATTTACCTCTAGGTGCAATGAATGTTGTGCCAGGCAAAGTAGAATTAAAGGTGGATATACGGTCTTCCTCCACTAAATCTAGACAACGTGTAATCGATCATTTATTCCACACGATCGCTATGATTGAAAAAAACCGACAATTAGCAGTAGAATCTGAAGAAATCAGTATGGAAAAACCTGTATTATTATCAACCGAAATTGTACATGATCTTAAAACTATTTGCGAAGAGCATAAATTAGCCTATAAATTAATGCAAAGCGGTGCAGGGCATGATGCAATGAACATGGACTTGTTTGGACCTGTTGGCCTTATTTTTATTCCATCTGTAAATGGATTAAGTCATCATCCGGACGAACATACAGACCTTGAAGATATTTTAATAGGAATAGATGTGCTAGAAAGCATTGTACTTCAACATGCAAATATATAAACCACTCGATTTATTTTGGGTGGTTTTCCTCCTTTTTTTTTGATAAAAAATTAGGAAGGAAACTAATTAATTTTAGAGAACTAATTATATTGAAAGGATGTGGAATTTTTGTATTATAAGGAAGTTTGCAAGAATGAAAGAATACTTAAAACAGAAGCCTTAATAAATCGGCTTGTAAAGAATCATCCCGTAAGCCCAAAAGTAGTAGAAGATTTGAAAAAGCTTTTAGCAGGCTATAAAGGAGAAAAAAATTTAAAATATTATTTAGATTTTTTTCCGGAAAAAGAGTGCTATATATTTCATAATCTCCGGTTGTGGAACGGTAAATCCTATTTTCAAATAGACTATTTAGTTTTATCCTTCAGCTTTGCCCTCATTATCGAATGTAAAAATATTTATGGTGAATTGCATTTCGATACTACCTTCCATCAGTTAATCCGCACAGCAAATGACCAATCCGAGGCATTTGCAGATCCCATTTCTCAAGTAAAAAGACAACAGCAGCAATTCCTACAATTTTTAAAAGCAAACAATCTCCCTTTTATTCCAGTAGAATGCCTAGTAGTTATTAGCAGTCCTTCTACCATCATCAAAGGAAATGATGCTATTAAACATCATGTTATCCATAGTCATCAATTGTTCGAAAGATGGAAGAACTTATCATCTTATCACAAAAAGGTAGCAATAGACGTAAAAATGCTTCGCAAAATCGCAAAGATTTTACTAAAAAATGATGCTCCTGAAGATCTTAATATATTGAAAAAGTACGGATTGGTAGAATCAGATATTATAACAGGAGTGCAATGCGAACAATGTAAAAATTTTGGCATGAATCGTATAGATGGGAAGTGGATTTGTTCTCATTGCTGCAATAGCAGCCGTGATGGACATGTTCATGCTGTATCAGACTATTTTCTCCTTATTAAACGCTCTATTACAAATAAAGAATTTCGACATTTCGTACAACTTAATTCGAGCGACACAGCAACTAAATTACTCTGGAGAATGAATTTGCCTTCTATAGGAAAAACGAAAGGGAAAATCTATTATCCCGTTGGATATGCTCCACCGTAACCTAATTCATTATGCTTTTAAACTAGAAATTCATTTTCAATGTTCTCCTTTTTGTCCATCTCAACACTTCCCTCGTTTTTCTCGTAGCATCCTCTGGTTTTTTTCTGCATCCTCCAGTTTTTCCGCCGCATCCTCCGTTTTTCCGCCGCTTCCCTCCGTTTTTCCGCCGCTTCCTCCGCTTTTTCCGCCGCACCCCTCCGTTTTTCCGCCGCTTCCTCCCGTTTTTCCGCCGCTTCCCTCCGTTTTTCCGCCGCTTCATCCGCTTTTTCCGCCGCTTCCCTCCGTTTTTCCGCCGCACCCTCACTTTTTCCGCCGCTTCCCTCCGTTTTTCCGCCGCACCCTCACTTTTTCCGCCGCTTCCCTCCGTTTTTCCGCCGCATCCTCCGCTTTTTCCGCCGCTTCCCTCCGTTTTTCCGCCGCTTCCCTCCGTTTTTCCGCCGCTTCCCTCTGGTTTTCCGCACAAAAAAACTGCTAAACTCAAAATTCAGCAGTTGAACATCGTTTCATATTCTAGAAACAGGCATAACTCTTTTTCCTTTTCTAACTAAAACAAAAAACGAAAGCATGGCAATAAAACTAGCAGAAAACATAATGACTCCCATTGGAACAGCGGTTCCATCTCCTGCTATACCAACAAGCGGCGCTGTTAACGATCCTAGCATAAATGGCAATAATCCTAATAATGCCGAAGCACTTCCTGCAATATGCCCTTGTGATTCCATTGCTAAGGAAAAGGAGGTTGTCGAGATAATCCCGATAGATGAAACATAAAAGAAAATAGGAATTATAATAGCCAGGAGCGGTGCTTCTAATATAATAGCTGTTATTAATAAGATTCCAGCAAGATTTGAAATAAACAAGCCGATTTTCAAAAAGGTTTTCTCAGGAATAACATCGGTAAAACGGCCGACTAGTTGAGTTCCAATCATTAAAGCAATTCCATTCATTCCAAATAACAAACTAAAGGTTTGTGGTGAAACTTGGTATATATTCTGATAAACAAAAGGTGTGCCTGATACATAAGCAAATACCCCAGCAACGATAAAACCTTGTGTTAGGGCATACCCAATAAATTGCCTGTCTTTAAATAAGGTGCCAAAATTCTTTACTGTTTGAGAAATATTGCTTGGCACTCTTCTCTCCTTAGGCAGCGTTTCTTCTAATCTAGCGGTAACCATCAAAAATAAAATAATGCCCACACCAGCCAAGACAACAAAAACACCCTTCCATTCTGTTAGAGAGAGTACACTGCTGCCTGCCACAGGAGCAATAATTGGTCCAAGATTATTGATAAGCATCAATAAAGCAAAAAACTTCGTCAGTTCTTTCCCGCTATAAACATCCCGAACAATTGCCCGTGAAATAACGAGCCCTGCTGCAGCGGCAAAACCTTGCACAAATCGAGCTCCAATAAAAAAAGCAATAGTTGGAGCAAATGTACATGCTATGGATGCCAAAAAATATAAAATCAAAAATAAGCGCAATGGTTTCTTCCGCCCCTGTACATCACTCATGGGACCAATGATCAATTGGCCAAGACCAAGTCCCAAAAGACAAGTCGTTAAACTGATTTGTACGAAAGAGGCGTTCGTTTGATACGTTATTACTATTGTTGGAAAAGATGGCAAATACATATCAATAGTGAACGGACCTAAAATAGCAAGTGATCCAAGCAGCAATGCTAATCTGATCCGCTTTGTGTCTTTGGCTTTATCCAATTGTATTCCACCTTATTATTAAATTTTTTACCCTTCATTATTTTACATGCCATTCACTATTTTGAATAGATAAAAAACACTTGAAAATCAAAAATATTTCTATACCCTAAATATTCTATAATAAAAACATATGAATAACTATCGACACGATTATCTGCATCCTATTTTCACTCAAAAACTATTAGTTTAATTAATTGACAGAAAAAAACAGGAGGCATAAACTTAGAGTGGAATTGAAATACATATTTGGAGGTGAAAAGTAACATGGACAATATTAAAAAACGGTGTGCCAAGGAAGCGCTGCAATTTATTCAGCCAAATACAATCATCGGATTAGGGGGTGGCAGCACCATTGCTTATTTAATCGAATATATTCAATCTGCCAACCTTTCGGTAAAAATTGTAACCCCTTCCGCGAAAACGAAAACGCTTTGCATAAAACGTGGATTAGAGGTGCTTCCTACAAGCAGTGTAGAGAAAGTTTCTGTTGCATTTGATGGCTGTGATGAAGTCGATGAACAGCTTTATGCTTTAAAAAGCGGCGGTGGCATTCATACAAAAGAAAAGCTTATTGCCAGTATGGCAGATGAGTATATCCTTCTCATCGATGAAAGCAAATTTGTCTCATCATTGACAAATAAATATCCAGTTGTTTTAGAAATTTTAGAAGACAGTTTAACATTTGTTCAAAAAATAATTCGTGACATTGGCGGATCACCTACTATTCGCCATTCGGCAGAAAAAGATGGCTACACCATAAGTGACAATGGAAATTTATTAATGGACGTCCACTTTGAAAAAACAGAGGATTTTGAGATTCTTCAAACGAAGTTGAAATCAATTAGCGGCGTAGTGGAAACATCTTTATTTACAAAAGAAGTAACGAAACTACTTATTGCAACAGAAACTGGTTTTCAAGTAATCTCCAAAAATAACAATGGGGTGATAGCATGATGAAATTAAATTGGGCTATTTTAGGACCTGGAACAATTGCAGCAGAATTTGCAGAAGCGGTTAATGAAATGAACGGCATTATTTATGCCGTAGGATCACGAACATTAGAAAAGGCCGAACAATTCGCCAAAAAGTATCATGTAGAAAAAGCGTACGGTGACTACGAAGAAATGCTTCAAGATGAAAAAATAGATGTTGTCTATATTTCCACCCCTCATTCGAACCACTATGAATATATCATACAAAGCTTAGAAAATAATAAACATGTACTCTGTGAAAAAGCAATCACTGTAAATAGTAAGCAATTAGATGAAATTGTGCGCTTAGCAGAAGAAAAACAGTTAATTGTAGCAGAAGCAATGACCATCTATCATATGCCGTTATTTAAACAGCTTCGCGAAGTCGTTCAATCTGGAAAAATCGGTACTTTAAAAATGGTTACGGTTTCGTTTGGAAGCTGTAAAGAAAACGATGCATCCAATCGATTTTTTAATAAAGATTTAGCTGGCGGAGCACTTTTAGATATTGGTACATATGCACTATCCTTTACACGATTCTTTCTTACCAGCCAGCCACATGAAATTATTACAACCGTTAAAGAATTTGAAACAGGTGTGGATGAACAATCCGGCATTGTTTTAAAAAATGGGGATAATGAAATGGCCGTAATAACACTGACAATGAGAGCGAAAATGCCAAAGCTTGGTGTCGTAGCAGGTGATTTAGGCTATATCACTGTTGAGAATTTCCCACGAGCACAAAAAGCAACCATTACATATCTTGATGGATCACAAGAAAAAATAGAAGCTGGCGACACAGCAAAAGCTTTGCATTATGAAATCGAAGATATGGAAAAATACATTCAAAATAAGAGCAGCAAAGAAACGTTGGATTTGTCATTAGATGTTATGGATATTATGACAGAAGTTCGAAATAAATGGGGAATCGTTTATCCATTTGAATAATTCATTTTCTCTTTAGGATAAAGCTTAATGAAGAACGCTTGTCTATTATGTATGTGCTATACATCAGCCAGGAAATCAACACTTAACTTGAAACCAAGAGGCAAGCGTACCTTTCGTAGTACCCTCCTAAAACTGCCTTCTGAAATTCAAAAAATCCCCTGCTTTTATTTGTCCACTTTGTGACAGTCTACCCTTACCCTAATAATTATTTACATATGTTAATATTCGCTTGCACTTGAAATAATTGTATGATACATTATTGAATTAGATTTAGATATTTAGATACTTAAGTACATTACTATGAACCTATCTATTCAAGCAGCAAGAACAATAGCTTGAGGAGGTGAAAAATGAATAGGAAAAAAAGAATATACTTACTCAACTTCGTGAACACCACTTTGCATTTGCCAGCATCATCACCTTCACACTCCTATTAACCTGGCTCCTTGTTTATATCCAAAATGGTTCTTCAAGTGTGTATGCACATTTATTTTATTTTTCGATTATTTTAACTGCATATGGATTTGGAAGATTCGGAGGCTTACTTGTTGGAATAGCTGCTGGACTTTTAGTCGGACCGCTTATGCCTTTTGATGTTATCCACAATATTCAGCAGACTTCCGTAAATTGGGAACTGCGTTTAGTTTTTTTTGCTTCTTTTGGTTTTTTAGCAGGATTGCTGTTCGAACGCTTTCGGAAGCAGCAAAAATATTTAGATGAAATAGGAACATCGATTATTTCCTCATTAGCGAAAGCGACAGAAGCAAGAGACAAATATACAAATGGCCATTGTATCAATGTGATGAAATTAGCTGTTGCGCTTAGCAGAGAATTAAAGCTGTCACGTACGGAAGAAACAAATATTAAATGGGCAAGCTTAATACATGATATTGGAAAAATAGCTGTGCCCGAAGAAGTATTAAATAAACCTGGGAAACTAACAGAAGAAGAATATAAAATTATTCAAAAACATCCACTGACTGGCGCAAAAATCATTGAACCGATTGAAAATCTTTCTGTAATCATGCCTGGAATTAAGTACCATCATGAAGCAGTTGATGGTACCGGTTACCCGTTTGGCCTAAAAGGAGAAGAAATACCAATTCAGGCAAAAATTATCGCTGTTGCTGATGTATGGGATGCTCTTACCTCAGACCGCCCCTATCGAAAAGGCATGCCGGCAGAAATAGCAGCGGGAATTTTAAGGAATATGGCAGGAAAAAAATTAGATGCCACACTAGTTTCTATCTTTTTGAAAAAAGTGGTGAGAGTAAAAGACGAAGCAAAATAATGATGATGATGGATGAAAAAAGTGTTACAGAGATCAGCTCTATAACACTTTTTTACTTCATGACGAAAGTGTAATTGTTCCCTCTTCCATCATAACCTTTTCATTTTCTTGTAAATTTGTAAAAACGATCGGTGTAATAATGGATGGAACTTTTGTTTTAATCGAATCAAAATCAATTTCCATTAGCTTTTGCCCTTGTTTTATTTTATCTCCCTCTTTTACAAACGTCGTAAAACCTTCCCCTTTTAACGTTACCGTATCAAGTCCTACATGAATCAGCAGCTCTTTCCCAGTTGAAGAAGATAAACTTATCGCATGTTTTGTCGGAAATACACTTATTACTTCCCCATCAAAAGGAGCAATTAATATTCCATTTGCAGGATCGATAGCAAAGCCATCTCCCATCATTTTTTGAGAAAATACAGGATCTGGAACTTCTTCAATAGCTAGTAATTTTCCTTCCAAAGGTTGTAAAAATTCTAGTTTATTTTCTTCTTTTCTTTTAAAAAAGTTTTTAAACATGAATAAACCTCCTGCACTTTTTTCTTTCTACTTAAATTGGTTCGCTTAATTTTTCTTAATTCCTGCATAGAAGTAAAAAATATATTTTTCTTCTCTGCATCGTTATTTTCTTTCATTGTGAGGAAGTGTACCTTAAGGCATTTTCACACTTTAATACCGCATTGCTCTTGGCACCCCTGAAATAGCTAAATCACTATTTATGATTAACTGCCTCAATCTATTGATGGAAATGCTATTTTGCTGTCATTCAAACACATCTGGTATTAATTTAGCTTGGGTTGAAGTTAAAAAATAAAAGATTCGTTTTTATTTGCCTCCAAAACATAATCCCCGCGTTAGAGCGGGGATTATTCATTCCAAAATAGCGACATTCCAGGAGCCTCATTGTCTCTTTCTGTAAACCCGAGTTTTTTATAAAATTCTTGTTTTCCTTTTGCAGAGAAGAGCTGCACCCATTTAATTCCCTCTTCATTGCATTTTCCCAGTAAGATTTCCATTACTTTTCTTCCAATTCCTTGGTTTTGGTAATCTGGATGAACCATTACGTCGCAAATAAATGTTTGGTAGATGCCATCAGAAACAATTCTCCCAAACCCTACTAATTTCTTATGATGATAGATAGAAATGCTGTACCAACTATTGCAGATTGCCTGATAAAGCTGTTCATATGTATAAAGCCCATTCGCATTCCAGCCAGTTGTTTGATGCAGTAGAATATAGTCTTCCATACTAGGATTTGTTTCCTTCTGTTCAAGCTCCTTCATGCTTCCTTCTTCCTTTATACCTTATTTCTAATGAGACAAACTTTAAGCCTTCACTTCATCAATAATGGAATTTCCCTCTGTTTCATCTTCATCCATCCATTTCCAATTTTCATGTAATCGAATGCGTCCATCTTCTAGGATTTCAGGAGTTGATATGCATTTACCTCCTCTAATTTCATTTTTCTTGTTTACATGATTATATCGAAACTCTAAACTACCATCTTCCTTTACAATACCAATCAGTGTTCCTTGAATAATTTCACCGCCGCTGTATGCTGCAGATAGAATATTACCTTCCTGCTTATAGTTGAAAAATGTTTGCGATGAAACTTCTCCGTTCTCCGTATTTTGAACGGAAACAAATTTTCTGCCATCATAATGAATCATATCGTCTTCCTCCTATCTATCTATTCATCTATTTTTTTTTGCAGTTCCATACTCAGCGAATTCTTTTGCATTTCCGTTAAATACGTTTAAATCGATAAAAACAAAGCACTGAAGGCAATCAATAATAGCACTGTTAAAACGAACCATATTTTCTTAGATTTTTTTCTAATCGTTATCCCCCTTCCCCTCTTCTTTCTATTTTTACTAACAGAACTTTCATATAAATCCTTATTTTACCATACTTTCAATAATTGAAGTCACTTATTTCCTGTCGTTTTTTATAGAAAGCTAATTTAGTAAACTTTGTTGTTTTAAAAAAAGGATGAATGAACATCCCTTTTCTCAATTAGTATTCTCAGCTTTGTATTTTTCTACATATTCCGTGTAGTCTAATACTTCCATAACATTTGACCAGCGTAGCACTTTTCCAACAAAATCTTTAATGTCTAACCCCTGCATGTCGTATGTTTCCTCTGTATTCCCTGTTCCAGTTGCATTCTCAATAAATGTCACTTTATACCCTCTATCAAATGCGGAAATAGCCGTAAACATACAACAAAATTCTGTCTCAAAACCAATAATAAAAAGATGATTTACTCCTAATTTTTCTAACGTTTTAGATAGTTCAGTACGGAAGAATGAACTTGGTGTTTGTTTCTCAAGTACATAGTCAGCATAGCCTTTTAATGAACTATGTAATTCAGAACCAATAGACCCCTTATACAGCGGACTTTCTTCCGAATCATCAAAATGTCTCATAAAGATTACTGGACTGCTACTTTCTTTGAAACCCTTAATCACACTTTCCATCAATGAAAGTTCTTCTTTGAAATCCCCAATATTAACGATACCGTTTTGTACATCAATAACTAAGAGTGCCTTCACATATTTCACCTTCCTATGGTTTTCTTCATCCCCACTGATGGAAAGGTTCACTTTCTAGTTACAAGCCAATTGCAGTTCGTGGTCCCATAAAAGTCATTTTAAATAAAATAGAAGCAATTTCTTCTGGTGATTCTTCCATCCCGCTGTTTAGCCAATGCTGGATAACACCGATATGTGCCGCCATGACATAAGCAGAAAAAATTTCTATAGGAACAAGCAATTCCTCTTTTTTTGTTTTATTAATGATATGAAGGAGCAAATTATTTTTCATTACATCTTTTAATTTTTCCTGGAAAGAAGGATCCCCTTTTGGCCCTAATACCACCCTCATAAACGCAGCATTTTCTTTTAAATATTCAAATACTTGAACTACAAATGGCAGTGGTTCATTTTTGGCATGATATTCATAAACATCTTCAATACTTAGTTCTTTCATACGACTTTGTTTTATTTTTAAAACTGCTAAAATCTCCTCTTCGCTCTGTTCCAGCAAATCGTATTTATCTCGGTAATGCAAATAAAAGGTACCTCGATTTATATCTGCTTTTTCTGTTAAATCACGTACTGTAATACCATCAAATCCTTTATTCTCCATTAGCTCTGTTAATGCATCTCTTATCATCCTTTTCGTTCGAAGTACTCTGCGATCTATTGTTGGCTCTGACAATTTAATTTCTCCTTATATTCATATTTAATGAACAAGAAAGCGATTTTATGTTCATTATTAAACAACTCACCATGCTTTTGATTATTGTTTTCCATTCTAAACTTATTATAATTAACATAGTGATAATTAATCAACATCATGTCCATTTATGAGAGGAGTTTATTATTTTGACTATTTTTAAGCAAAAAATAATTGCCTTAACACCCATTATTGTCATTGCTGTAATGGCGATTTTCAGCCTTACATTCATTCCTTCTATTCACCCTGCTCCAAAAAATTTGCCTATAGCAATTGTAAACGCAGATAAAGGAGCGGATTTTCCCAATCAAACGAAGGTAAATTTGGGTGAAAATATTGTCAGCAGCATAAAAAAAGCAAGCAATGCAAAATCGAATGATGACCCAGCTATCAAGTGGATCCAAGTAGATAATGAGAAACAGGTAAAATCAGGACTTAATAACCAGGATTATTATGCAGCGCTTATTATTCCAAGTGATTTCAGCCAAAAACAACTAACGCTACAAACAGAAAATCCTTCCTTGCCTAGTATTACATTATATGTGAATCAAGGAATGAACTATACTGTCTCCAATATTGCAGTACAAATACTTAATGGAGTAGTAGCAAATATCAACAGTAATATTCGTGATGAAGCTTTAAAGAATTATGAAAAAGCAGGCATGACACTTACAACACAACAAGTTTCCACATTGTTTAATCCAATAAAAACGAATTTAATCAATGTTAATAAAGTAGGTTCTCACAGTGCAAATGGTAATGCGCCTGTATCCTTGTTTCAGCCTGTATGGATGGCGAGCTTGATTGGTTCTGTTTTAGTTTTTCTCGGGCTGCAAAAGACCATTTTATCCAATCGCAAAGCAAAACTGCTTGCTAAACTAATGCAGGTTGTTATTGGGTTGGCCCTCTCACTTATTGTTGGTTTTGGATTAACATGGTTTGCTGATGGAGTGCTTGGACTGGAAGTACCTCAATTATTCGATACAGCTTTATTTATCTCTATTACGTATCTTAGCTTTTACTTTATGATTTCTGCTCTTATGTCTTGGATCGGTTTTATTGCTATCCCTATCTCTGCACTTACCCTTTTCTTTGGTGCTCCGCTGTTGGCAATGGCTCCAGAACTTATGCCCGCTTTTTATAAGGATTGGATCCATCCTTGGCTGCCAATGCGATTTATGGTAGACGGACTTCGAGAATTATTTTTCTTTCATAAAGGATTAAGCTGGAACCACCCAGTAGCCGCATTAACAGGAATTGGGATTGTTAGCTTGATTATTCTGTTCGTATCTGTGCTAAAACCAGCTCCAAAGAAAAAAGAAGAAAAGGTTGCTGTAACGGATGCAGAAATGATTTAAATTAGTATGTGATCACAAAAAAGCTTCTTTCTTATGCAGAAGAAGCTTTTTTGCATTATTTTATGGCAATTATACAAAACTCTATGCTCAAAATTTACGAATAAATTAGCTACTTCCCCGATGCCTTGATTTTTTTCCGCGTTCCTCAGGTTTTTCTGCCTTTGCACTCGGTTTTCTCGCCGTCGTCTTAAAAATTTTCCTCCACCACTTTCACCATATACCAAGTGGATATCCAATTCTTTTTTTCGATCCTCTCTTTAAAAATTGCTGCTCTTTCTTTATTTTCTATAAAATAAACTGTTGGTCTGATTTCCATACGAAGAACATCTTCAATTCCACACGGAGCAGTTAAAACAACTTTATTCTCGTTATCTAATTTTACTCCTAAAGCTGTTGCCGTCTCTGGAAATTTTGATATGGCATCAACAGAAGAATTATAAGGCGGCATATTGCTTGCCACATGCATTCTAGCCTCATTTTTTACCGACCATGGAATAGTTGGAAGAATGGAACGCAGCTCCAACTCTAATTTCTTTTCTGCTGATTCATCTATATTTGCAGGATCAAAATAGATAACATCAATATCTGGAATCGAAGTTCTTTCATGAAATCCATGTAATGCATCCCAAATTTTTGCCCGTACAAAGCCTGCGCATATCCACCAATCTGGCAAATCTAAAGTTTTTGCTGCATTTAATATAACCATCATCCATTTATCTTGTTGAACTAATTGGGTTATTTGTTCTTCCGTAGTTATTTGCATTCTATCCTTCCTTTCAATTGCTATCATATGTATTCACTTCAGCTGTTCATTACATAAATCCCAATACGTTCTTTCCCTTTTCAAGCATATTTCCATACCTGATGCCATCTCTTATTCAAAATAGGATAATCAGTTAGTAATCTTTCTTTATAAGCAAATTCCTTTATTTACTAAATCAATTCTTTTTTATTAAAATGATTGTATAAAGTGAACCTTTCCATCAGGGGGGTTTTCTTCATCCCCCACTGATGGTTAGTTGAACTTATCGGACCTTTACGGGCAGTTTTCCCCCACCTAGCTTCCTCGATTTCTCAACATCCCCGAGGTGGGGGTCTTACTGCCCGTTAAGAGTGGGATAAAAAGAGCAATGCCTATTCTGTTTAGCATCGCTCTAGTTAATCTTGTATTCTCCTATTGCATAAAGTGAACCTTCCATCAGTGGGGATTTTCTTCATCCCCCACTGATGGTTAGTTGAGCTTATCGGACCTTTGCGGGCAGTTTTCCCCCACCTAGCTTCCTCGATTTCTCTGCATCTTGAGGTGAGGGTTTTACTGCCCGTTAAGAGTGGGATAAATAAATTCACTTAAACCCTATGCATCTATTATCCACTCTAAAAATTCCAAACGATTTCCAAATGGATCTGCGGCATAAAATCTAGTTGCACCTGGCAGCATCTCATCTTCTATAATAGTTACATGATTTTTTATTAAATAAGCTTTTAATTCGTTAATTTGTTCTACTTCAAATGCTGGGTGTGCTTTTTTTGCTGGTGAAAAAGGATCTTCTACACCTATATGGAGTGGTAGTTCCCAAAAACAAACCAAACACCGCCTTTTTTTCGCAACTCTTCTGGTTTTTCTATTTCTTTCATTCCCAGAATATCACGAAAAAATTGTCTGGCTTTCTCTTCACTTTCCTTTGGTGCCGCAAGCTGAATATGATCAATCGCTTTAATATGAAAACTCATCATATTCCCCCTATCTACTTTTCTACCTTAAATAGTAGAACACCGTATTCAAGAAGAAAAACAGCTTTTTCTTCTCAAGCAGCATAAGGTACTCTTATCCATTCATTTAAAAAAAAGGAATGTTGCCGTTGCCTATTAACCTACAAAAACTATAGTAATCCCCTTCGAATAAAATTCGCCGATACTGGTTCTAATTGCACTTCTCTTGCCCAAACAGACAGCTGGCCAATATGATGAATTTCGTGTGCAATGACATGGTGCAATATAGCACTTCTGCTATGTTTCTCTTCTTCCCATGCGACAGAAATAAGCTTATCTTGGGTTTCAGAAGAACTAGCCTGTAAAAAGCTCACTATTTCACTCCGAAATACATCGGAAAGAGCTTTAAGTTTTTCTAGATTTTGATATTCATTAAAGGAGAGGACAACATCTTCTTTTCCTTGAATCGCTCGAATCCAACTATATTCCACATCCATAATATGAAAAAGGGTATGTAAGATGCTTTCTATTCCACCAATTCGTTTCTTTAACAGCTCTTCTATCGTTAGTTGCTGACACCAGTCAAACCATTCATCTCTAACTTGCCAGTTATATTCGAAAAATTTAAGCATGGCATCCTCCCATATTGTTTTATGCTTTCAGCCTACTTTTGCAATAACCTATCAACAAATCGCTCCAATTTATCTTGCACCTGCTCTAATTCTATTAAATCTCCATTAATTGGTTTTCGATTATAATCCCTAGAAGAAATTAAAATAGTTTCCGGAAAAAAGCTTTTCCCAGCAAAAGAATAAAGGGCTTCATGTGAAGACATATCTGCACCAGCAATTATATTTCCAATGAATATAAAATTTACTTTTTTTAGAATTCCCTCTTCATAGATTGTTTCATTTGCCAAAAGAGCTTGTGATCTTTCTGAAAACATAAAATAGGTGGAAGGCAAATGTCCACAATAGGTCGGCAAAGCAAACAGCAATAGGTCAGCATCTAAACATTTTGCAAATAGTGCAGGAAGATCATCGTGAATAGGACAATCTTCTTTTTTACAGCATTCATAATTACATTTACCGCATGGATTCATGTCTAAATCATGCACATGAATAAGTTCCGTTTCATGCATATTATGCTTCAATTTACTTAGACAATAATAAAGCATTTTGGAAGAATTCCCTGCTTTTCTTGAACTAAAAGCTAAACCAAGTATTTTCATTTACCTTCACCCTATATTCATCCATATTTAACCAATAACATCACTATGCTTTTTTCTCTTGTATGATCTTTGAATGCTCATCCAACTCTTCTTCAATAAAACAAGCAATCATCGTTCGATAGACTTGCTCAATTAAAGATGGACTTACATTGTTCTGCTCTGCTAATGTTCTCACTTTTCCAATCACTGCTTCCACTCTATCAGGTGCTTTTACTTCTTCTGTATCCTTTTTAAATCGTGCTGCTTGGGCTACATAATCACTTCTTTCACTTATTAAGCTGACAATTTGGCGGTCTATTCGATCAATATTTTCTCGTACTTCTTCGATGCTGTGAATATTGTTTATGGAGACAATATACTCGTAAAATATGTCGTCTATTGCCACTTTCGGAAAAGAATCTGGTAAATCTTTTGCGGGTATTCGTTTAAAACCATTCTTATCATAGAAACGCTGAGCTGCTTTAAAGTTGATGGTTGTTCCTAAATGAATCGTTTCAATCGACTTGTCCTTCGCCCATTTTATCGCATTATTTAACAATAGTTTGGCTGTTTCATATTCGGAGCCTCTGTATTCTTTCTGAACAAACATTCTCCTTAATGCTGCTTGATTATTGCCAATATCAAAAAGGCTGATTGTGCCAATTACTTTATTATCATATAGAGCCACCCAAAAATTCCCTATTCCAGTTTGATAGAAATATTCTATCGCAAATAAATCCGGCTGCCTCTCTACTGTAATGGAAATATTATATTCCTGTTGTTGAATCGACAATATTAAATCAACCACTTGACTTTGATATTCATTGCAATATTCTTTTACAATAATTTCTTTATTCATAAATTACTACCACCAATATCCTTTATATTTATACTAATTCTACTTACTATCTTTCTAATTTTTCTTGTAAAAACGCAATAAAAGGCGTTGCTTCCCTTGTAATTAACTTTGTTATAAGATACGTATAGGAAGTTGGAAGCATCACCTTATCCGCTTTTATTTCTACTAATTTATTCCACTTCAATTCTTCCTGCACGATCGAATATGGCAAATAGGAAATCCCCAGTCCTGCTTCGATAAATCGTTTTGTTACCTCCATTTGATTCACTTTCAACAATCGGACAGCCGGATAGCTTCTCTTAATATCATTTAAAAGGCTGTTCCAATAGGCTGGGTGATTATGGGTAATTAAACGATATTTTTGCAAAACATTTTTTTCATCTAAAGGAAATTCTTTCTCTTCAGCTGGTCCCACTAATAAAACAGGATCTTTGTGTATTACGCGGCAATCTATATTTGTTTGGACAGGTTCTATTCTGGACAAGCCTATATCTGCTTTTCCAGCACTGATTTCCTCCCCTATTTCAAATGAACTCAGGACATTAACCAACACTTCTATATCGGGATTTTCATCCATAAAACTTCTTAATATAGATGGCAAAATAGAGGAAGCAATTTGCGGGGCAGCTGCAATGATTAATTTTCGTTTATATCCTTGTTTCCAGGATTCAAAATCGTCTAATCCCTGCTCATATTTTGTGACGATTTCCTTTGCATATGGCAAAAAGCTATAGCCAGCTTCCGTCAGACAAATCGTTTTTCCAGTCCGATCAAACAATGGAACATTAAGATTTTCTTCCAATTTTCTTATTTGCTTTGTAATAGCAGGCTGGGATAAAAAAAGCTCATCTGATGTTTTTCGGAAATTTTTATTTTTCGCTGCCACAATAAATGTTTTTAACAAGTTGATTTCCACTGTAATGCTCCTTATAATAACCATTTGTTATTAATAACTACTTTTATTGTTAATGTTCATTATCTATTTTCTTTATTATAATCGAATTAGCAAAAATATACAGCTAAATCAAAGGAGATTTCATAATGGGCGAAAACAAAAATTACAAAGATGCTTGGAATGCCACTTTATATGATTCAAACCATTCATTTGTTTCAAAATATGGGAATGATGTTATCGAGTTATTAAATCCAATACAAGGAGAAAAAATTCTTGACCTTGGGTGCGGTACAGGGGATTTAGCAAAAAAATTAACAGATTGCGGGATTGATACTGTCGGGATCGATAAATCAGAAAGAATGATTTTCCAGGCTATAAGTAAATATCCAACTATTCCTTTTTTTGTACAAGATGCTACTGAGATGGAATTTAATCATGATTTTCATGCAGTATTTTCAAATGCCACCCTTCATTGGATAAAAGATCCGGAAGGGGCACTAAGCTGCATTTATAAAAGTTTAAAACCTGGAGGACGTTTTGTAGCTGAATTTGGTGGAAAAGGAAATGTGCAATCCATAACCGATGCTGTCATTCATTCAATGAAAGAAGCTGGATTAACCTACAGATCTGAATTATTTCCATGGTATTTTCCAAGCATCGCCGAGTATACCACCCTTATGGAGAAAGCAGGATTCCGAGTTGCTTTTGCCCATCACTTTGATCGACCAACGAAATTAGACGGGGAAGATGGCTTAAAAAATTGGATAATCATGTTTGCGAACGACTTTTTTAAAGAGGTGGACGAAGCAGCACAGCAACACGTTATTGAAAATACAGTGAATCGTTTAAAAGATATTTTATATTCGGATGGTGAATGGATAGCTGATTATAAACGAATTCGCGTAATTGGGATAAAGTAAACTTCATCAGTGGGGGTTTTCCTCAATGTCATCAAGTTAAACTTCAAAAAAATGGAAAATTATTTAAGGAGTAGGGATAAGTGTTAGGTTTTCCGAGGCTTACCTCTCGCTTTCCATGGGGCGAGCGCCGAGCCTCCTCGTCGCAGACGCTCCTGTGGGGTCTCGCCTGTCTCGCAATTCCCATAGGAGTCGAGCGGACGCCTCTCCAAACGAACAATTTTTATATTAATACAATTTATGGAATTTCAAGTTGATGACATTGGGGTTTTCCGCATCCCCCACTGATGGTTAGTTGAGACCTACAGGAAGTAGGGCACGCAGACGGTGCCACAGGACGTGGCGCTCTTAGTCTGTGTTCTTTTGTTCGGACCTTTACAGACAAGTTTCAACGCCTACCTTCCTCGATTTCTAGGAATCTTGAGGCGGGGGTTTACTGCCCGTTAAGAGTGGGATAAAAGCATAAGGTTAGATGTACCACTTAAATGAAAATAGAAAAGACTGCTACTGGAAAGTTTCCACCCTATTTGTGCTAGTGAAAAACCTCCTTGTAACAGCCTTTTTTTCCTTACCATCACTATTTTGCTTATATATTTTCTGTTCTATTCTCTATTACCGCATTGTTATTCATTCGCTGCTTTTTTGACTTTTTAAAATAAAGAAGTTCATATATAACTGGAATAATAATTAATGTTAATACTGTTGCAACTGCTAAACCGCCGATAACGACTATTGCTAAACTGCTGGAAACTAAATTCATGCTTTCCGATTTTTTAAACAGCAGTGGAAGCATCGCAGAAATAGTGGCGATTGCGGTCATAAAAATTGGTCTCATTCTGACAAGCACTGCTTCTACAACCGCATCTCTTATCTTCATTGTCTGTTCGTTATGTTTCACACGGTCTAAAAGTACGATTGCGTTAGTTACAACGATTCCAATCAGCATTAATGCCCCTAACAATGCGGTTATATCAACAGATATTCTGCTGATAATAATTCCAGCTATTGCTCCGATTGCAGCAAGCGGCAAAGATGCTAGTATCGCAATTGGTGCTTTTATTGATTTAAAAGTAATGACCATAATGATAAACACAATTCCAATGGAAACAAGCATTGTCATAAATAAATCATTAAAGTCACTTGACTGATCTGCACTTGCTCCTCCTATCAATACTTTTACATCAGATGGTATTTTTAACCCTTTACTTTTACCATCTCCATTTATTTTTTTGTTAATTTCATCTGAGATAACCGATACTTTTTCTGGATTAATAACCGCTGTTAAACGAATATAAGGATCGCCGTCTTTATGATAAAGCTTAACAGGCTCCTCTTGTTTACTAATATCAACTAAATCAGATAATATTTTTGGACCAGCTTCTGTTGTGATTGGAAGCTTCTTTAAGTCTTGTTCTGAATTAATTTTATACATTGGCTCGAGTTGAACAGCGGTTGTTTCGCCATTGATGTTAACCGCTCCAATTGGTGTGCTGTTTATTAACATGGATGTTGATTGCGCAATTTGATCCACTTTTCCTAGTCCAGGTTTTACTTCAAATGAGTAAATTTGCTTCTTATCTTCCTGATTGCTTGTAAGCGTTTCAATTCCAGAAATTCCGGCTATTTCTTTTTCTACCATTTCTGCCGTATTTTCACGTTTTTTGCTGTCTTCACCAACGATATCGATCGTGATACTTGTTTGTCCTCCTCCCATTAATGTAGACTCGCTGGCTTCTAGGGTTGCATTAGGATAATTTCCCTTCTGTTTCTGCATGTTTTTTACAAACTTGCTAATGTCCTTTTCATCTTTAAATGTTACTAACAGCTGAGACTGAGTAGAGGAATTAACCTGGCCAAATTGTGCTGCATCTTCTGCATTTCCAAGCTGTAAATAAACATCTTTTATTCCTTCTTGCTTCAGAATATATTTTTCTAATTTTATTGATTCTGATTTTACTGTTTCTATCGGTGTTTCATTTGAATAGGTTAATAAAACTGATGCAAACTCTGGCTTTGAATTATCCACTGTTCCTTTAGGCAGAAGCATATAAGAAGCAACACTTCCTCCAAAAACAACAATTGCCGTAATTAACACGATTGCCTTGTGGTTTAATGACCAGTTTACAATTTTCTCTAACCGTTTTGATGGTTTGTGTTCATGCAGCTTCGCATTTTTTAATAAGCCTGCACTCATTAACGGTACAACCGTTAATGCCACTAACAGGGATGCCAATAGCGAATAAGTGATCGTCAAGGCAAATGGCAAAATAAAATCTTGTAAGCTTCCTCCTAATAATCCCATTGGCAAAAATACTGCAACTGTTGTTAAAGTGGAGGACGTGATAGCAGCTCCAACTTCTTTTGTAGCTTCTATTATCATCGAGACGGAAAATTTATTTTGCTGCATTTTTCTAAAAATATTTTCGATAACAACAATGCTATCATCAACAAGCCTTCCGACCGCTACCGCAACTCCACCTAATGTTAATATATTTAACGTAACACCAGATACTTTTAATAAAAATAAAGTGATTGCTAGTGACAACGGAATGGAGACAATCGTGATCAAAGTTGAACGAATGTTTCTTAAAAATAGCATGATAACAATGGTTGCAAATGCTGCACCTAATAATACTTCCCTCATCATGCTGTTAACAGAGGATTTAACTGTATCAGCAAAAGTAATCATCACCCTTGCATCTACATCTTTATATTTTTTGCTGATTTCTTTCGCTGTTTTTTCTGCTTCATCGCTGACCGCTACTGCATTGGAATTTCCGTCTTTTGAGATAACTAATAGAAGCGAGTCTTTCCCATTTACTCTTGTTAGACTATTTTCTTGCTTTTTTAATTGAATGGTTGCAATGTCATCAAATGAAGTAGAATCATTCATTTTTACATCTTTTAGTTTTTCTAAACTGTCAATTGTACCAACTATTTTCATATTGATTGATTTATTATCAATTACTTTTTCTCCAATCGAATAAGAAGCATTTTGTCCTTGTAGAATGGAGATGACTTGCTCTAATGATACGTGACTTTTCAATAATTTCGTTTGATCTAATTGAACAGATACATAGGAAGGTACTGTCCCATATGTTTGCACACTGGATACACCGTCTATATCTTTAAATTCTGGAATGATTTTCTCTTTTGCAAATTCTATATTCTTTTGTGTTACTTCGTTATCGAAGCTGACAGACACATAAGAAACTGGAATCATCGATGTATTTAAGAGTACAACATGTGGTTTTGAAACCATTTTAGGAAGTGACAGATTAGCTAAAGCTTCTTCTATTTCTCTTTTTGCTTCTTTTTTATCTTTTTTGGAATCTAAGTGAAGTTCTACAGTGGAATAACCATCACCTGTTGTAGAAAATAGATTGACTTTTCCATCAATCGTGTCCAAAGCATTTTCAACAGGCTTCGTTACTTGGTCTTCCATACTTTTTGTATCCATTCCTTCTCCGAGCACAACAACCGATAAAAATGGCTGATCAGCAGAAGGCAATAATTCCATAGGTAATTTAAAATAGCTGACTGTACCGGTAATTAAAAGAATAATAGCGATTAAACCTACAGCAGCCTTATTTCGAAAAGCCCACTTTGTAAACCAAGACAATGTACATTTCCCCTAACTTTTTATATTTTTATTTTCTTTACTTCACCTATTTTAGTTAGTAATTGGAAAACATTGGACTGTCTGACGCTGTATTTGAATCTAGGTCTCAGGACTGAAATTATTATGTATTTGGGCTTAATATTAGCGATAATTCCATGTTTTATCGTTGTCACTTCCTTTTTTACTCCTTTACGCCTCTTGTTCCAATCACGATACCTTTTTTCAGTCAACAAAATTCCAATCATTCCCATTATATTATATTATATTTTTTTTCACAAAGTAATCAAAAAATAAAAAAACATCTATTAAAAGCTTTATTCAAGAGAGCTTTTAATGGATGCTTTTCAATTAATTTGCAGAAACTTCCGTTTGCAGGGTTATTTTGGAATGTACTGCATAATTTTTTTCAGAGATAATATTTTTGAAGTAAGCAATAAGGATGGAAGTTACTGCAATTGACAAAATAGAATATAATCCTTTTACTAGTCCAATGGAGTAAAGTCCCACTAATACGACTGTAAAATCAAAAATAAAATTTACTTTCCCGGGATTCCAATTGTATTTTTTTTGCAGAAATAATGCCAAAATATTTGCTCCGCCTAGTGATGCTTGATTCATGAATAGAATGGATAAACCTAATCCTATTGCGATTCCGCCTAGGATGGCTCCTATAAAGGATGGGATAGTAAATACTGGAAAAAAGTGATCTAATCCTGATAAAATGGATAAAAGCGTGATAGAAAATATAGTGGAAAGTGTAAATTTCGCACCCATTCTATAGAAAGAAAAAATATAAAAAGGGAGATTAATAAGAAAAAACAGCCATGAAAATGGAATATTTGTTAAATATGAGATACTAATCGATAAACCGGCTGTTCCACCTGTAACAACATTGGAATGCCTTAAAACATACAATCCAATTGCTGCAATCGTACATCCTATTATTATTTTTAATAACTTTGTCATTGATTTCTCCTTACATAAATTATTCTTATCAGTAATGATATCTATATTAATGATAGAATAAAAAATGCAAGCCTTATATATAAAAAAGAATGAATAACAGGAAGATTATTTATGAAATGAAGCATTTTTTATTATCAAGCATGCATTATGCAGAATCCTTTTTGTCTGAAAAATAGTAAAATTAAGTTATTTTACTTCATATGGTTTTAAAGCATTACAGACACTATTAATAAAATCATTGCCTGCTCCCCAATCAAATTTAAAGAATACTCCTTGGGAATGACCGGAAGAAACACAATGTACTTTTGTGTGCATACTAAAATTATCAATTGTAATGGTTAAACTTCCATAATTGCTATTTCGCATAAAGTGAACCTTTCCATCAGTGGGGGTTTTCTTCATCCCCCACTGATGGTTAGTTGAACTTATCGGACCTTTACAGGCAGTTAGTTATCCCCCACCTAGCTTCTTCGATTCCTCAGCATCTCCGAGGGGGTCTTACTGCCCGTTAAGAGTGGGATAAAATATTTCTCCAACACCAACACCATTATTTCATGCTGCTGATCGTCGCTTATTCGATGATATCGCTCCACAAGACTGGCGGTATTTCCTGATTGAGTGAGATTGTCAATAATTATTTCACTTGCTTGTTTCGGTGAAATAATTACAAATAATTCCTCTGATTCCCTACTGCGTGATCCCCTTTCTTTCCCTATGCCTATTAGATACGAATGAAAACAGCAATTGTTTCACTTCTTACTTGTATCTGCGAAAATTTAAAATCAAAAAACAATTTTATAATCACAACTATGTTTCGCTTTTCTCTCTATACCATTATTTGTACAAGCTCCTTTACTCCATTTTCCTCTCCATTCGATGTATAATAATATAATAGTACGAAGAATTAGGAGATGATTCTACTTGAAAGACGAGTTAGCATACATAGGCAGCAAAGTAATCAATAATAAATTTATTCTAGCTGATAATACTTATACATTATTAAGTCAGTTTTTTTCGGAAGAAACAACTGCCATTTATTCAAAAATAAATGAAGATATCATCCAAAAATGGAACGCAAAATTATTCACAATTTTAGGAGAAGCTCTTAAAGGCGTTAATATTAAACCGAAAGCAATCAACATATGGGCAACTCAAACTGGAGAAACTTTTGTTAATCACCATATTCCACTATCCATAGCGCTTCGTTCCTTGACTATTTATCGGAATGTTATTTGGGATGTTTTTACAGAAGAGTTAGAGCAAAAATCATTTGCTCCCATTACCATGCTTGATGTTGGAAAAATAATTGATCCTATACTTGATGAAATTAGTGCTTTTCTTGGGGATGTATATGAAGAACATAATAAAAAATTAATGAAAATTGCTTACAGTGCACTGCAAGAGCTCTCTGTTCCTGTTGTTCCAATTGCGAAAGAAACTGCAATTATTCCATTGATAGGAGAAATTGATACACAGCGGTCACAATTAATTTTAGAAGTTGCATTAGAGGAAGCTGCCAAGCTTAGGATAGAATATTTGATTCTTGATATTTCCGGTGTACCTATTGTTGATACAATGGTGGCTGATAATCTATTTAAAGTAGTTCATGCACTTGATTTAATAGGAGTTAAATCAATCGTGTCTGGCATCCGCCCAGAGATTGCCCAAACCATTATCTCATTAGGTATAGATTTTAGCACAGTTACTACTTGCGCTAATTTACATACTGCATTAGCAAGTCTTGGCGTTAAAAGAGTTTTGTAATAAACATCAAATTTAGACTGGGGAAAAGCTCGCTTTCTTCTTATAATACGATTCTCTAGGAATAGGTTTGGATAAAGAAAAGCAAGACGTTCTTCCCAGTCTAAATGATCCCATTTATGTTTTATTCGTTTTTTTTCATTAATTGAACCGTTTCATCCACACCTACAGCATATTCTGCAAAATTCCCATTTTTTACTTTTATCATGGTTGGAGTTCCTGTTATTTCTATTTCATCTCCATTAGCTGGAGATAAATTTCCATATGGCGTGTTATGCTTTGCGATAATTTGCTTATCTTCCGTTGTTTCCAAACTCCAGGCAACTTTCCGATCCTTCTTAAACTGGTCCAGGCTTACTCCTTCATTTAAAACTTCTTTACCATTTTCTATTTTCCCAATGACCTTATCATATTTTTTATGATGCTTCTCCCAATCATACCAGCTTCCAGTATTTGTTGGATCCTGCATATCGACAATATAAACTGGAATCTTCCCCTTATTGCTAAATTGTATTACCTCTTCTTCTATCTGTTTACAATACGAACAAGTTGCTTGCCAATAGTAAACAATATACTCGTCCTCCCGTTGTGTAAACGTATTTTGCACATTTATTTTTCCCATCTCATCGATGGAGGTATTTCCCCTATGATTGTTTAAAAACCTTATACCAATAAAACAAATACTAATTACTAAAATGATCGTAATTACCGTAATCCATGGTCTTTTTTTCATGCTTTCTCTCCTTATTAAAAATTGGTGAAGCTTATACTATTTATTGTAATAGCAAGCAATGGTTCATTTATTTGTGTATTTTTTGGATATTTTATGATTAAAGTGACTTTTATCATACTGATGATGCTCCACATTACAACTTAACATTTTTCTATGATAAAATTTATTTAGTTTAATAAAGGAGAGGAAACACGATGCGCAATAGTATAATAAATCGTTTTATTTCTTATGCAGTTGTAGATACACAATCAAATGCGGATAATGAAACATGTCCATCTACATCTGGTCAGCTCACATTAGCCAGCATGTTGGTTGAAGAATTAAAAGAGATTGGAATGACGGAAGTAACAATCGATGAAAATGGATATGTAATGGCTACCCTCCCAGCAAATTCCGATAAACATATACCAACAATTGGATTTCTTTCCCATTTAGATACTGCTACCGATTTTACAGGAAAAAATGTTCGTCCGCAGATTGTTGAAAATTATAACGGCGGCGAAATTATGTTAAATAAATCTTTATCGGTTGTTTTATCGCCAAAAGAATTTCCTGAGCTAAAAAACTATGTTGGGCATACTTTAATTACAACAGATGGTACAACACTGCTAGGAGCAGATAATAAAGCAGGAATTGCGGAAATTATGACTGCACTTATTTATTTGATTCAACATCCAGAAGTAAAACACGGGAAAATTCGTGTTGCCTTCACACCAGATGAAGAAATAGGAAGAGGTCCGCATAAATTCGATGTAGATGCCTTTTCTGCCGACTTTGCTTATACAGTGGATGGTGGTCCCATCGGCGAACTTCAATATGAAAGCTTTAATGCAGCAGGAGCAAAAATAACCGTTAATGGTACAAATGTTCATCCTGGCACAGCAAAAGGAAAAATGGTAAACTCGATGAAAATTGCCATGGAATTGCAAAATAAACTGCCTGCTTTTGAATCTCCTGAGTTTACAGAAGGATATGAAGGCTTTTATCATCTACTATCTTTTGAAGGAAATGTGGAACAAACGAAGCTTTATTATATTATTCGTGATTTTGATCGAGCTGAATTTGAAAAGAAAAAAAGCTTCCTCGAACAAATCATAGAGGATCTTAATAAAAAGCATGGTGGGAGTACGATAACGCTTGAACTTCAAGATCAATACTTTAATATGCGGGAAAAAATTGAACCAGTTAAAGAAATTGTGGATGTTGCCTATAACGCAATGGAAAATCTAGGAATTAAGCCGATTGTTCAGCCGATTCGCGGCGGTACTGATGGATCACAACTTTCCTATATGGGCTTGCCAACACCAAATATCTTTACAGGCGGAGAAAATTTCCACGGTAAATTTGAATTTATCTCTGTTGAAAATATGCAAAAATCTGTTGATGTACTAGTAGAAATTGTGAAATTATTTGAACAAAAAGGAAATTAACTTTCAAGCAGTATATATCAATAGTTTCCTTATCTATTTTTTATTTTTGTTCAGCCGGAGCTGTCTCTTAAGAAAAGCGCAAGCTCCCTTGCTCATCGACGGAATAAGGTAAGTTCCACAGGATGTGGATCACACAAACGAAGACATAAGGACGTGGCGTTCTTAATTTGTGTACCTTAAGTGAGATAAGGCGAACCTTCCATCAGGGGATGATCTTTCCCTGATGGTTAGTTGAGTCGATCAGGTTTTTACGGGCAGTTTTTTGTGCGCTATTCATTTTTATTGTACTTTCTTACTGCCCGTTAAAACGTGATAAAGGAAACACGAAGAGCGTAGTGATTCGATGTTGACTACGCAAGCGAGGTGAGGGAAGCCTTGAAGTCGATAGGGCGGTGGAGCTAGACACTCATCTAAGTTGAAAATTTTATACTTTCTCTTAAAAACAAGCAGACAGCTCCTTTTTCATCGACAAAATAATGGGTTTCTCAACAGCTGAAATCCTATTATCTTAGGGGTTTATACGGTAATGATGCAAAAACTTGGTCAACTTGAAAAATTTGCGAGTTTGTTCTTTTCCTAGTTTAGTATATAATAGTTTCCGTGCGAATATCCAAATGGTATGGATGATGCAGTAATAATGGTTGTTCAAAAAAGGAACACATGAGAAGCATGACAATGAAGAGATTCGAGGCTTTAATTTAGTTGCTTTTTGAACATCCTCTTAAAGGAAAAGGAGCTATAAAATGAATACTACATATAAAACAAAGGAAGACGTTATTAACAACAGTGAACTTCATCATTTTATTTTTGATATGTTCGGACTTCATTCTAAAAAGAAGCGAGTTCAAAAAAAACTTTTTAAACAAGTTATAGAACAAGAAACATTGCTAAATAAAGTGGTAGAAGAATTTCATCAAAATGAAGAAATTACACCAACGGGAGCATCATCAACAGTTGATTTCTCCGCGCTTCCTGTTACAACTCTATTAAAAATAGGGAAAGAATTTTTTAAAGAAGAAGAATGTGTTCGATTCTACTACAATAAAAATAAACCGGAGCAATATAAAAATAAAGAGCTTCTAATCCAATGCATCTCTTCAAACTTCCAATCTTGTTCTGCGGAAACAAAACAAAAAATAGAACGCTTCATTTAAGGCGAAACTTTCTTCAGCAGAGGTTTTCCCATTAACGGTTAATTGGGCCAATCGGACCTTTACGGATAGTTTCTCCTTATGTATTTACCTTTCTTGTTTTCTCACAATCATCAGGCGAAGGGCTAACTGTCCATTAAGTGTGGGATAAGGATAAACTTCCTTCAAGGAATTTGCGTCTCGTTTATACTATAAGGCTGTTTTCGTATGGATTGTTGCTTTTGAACTCGCAGCCTGAATACACTCCGCTTTCCACGGGCGAGCGACGAGCCGCTTCGTCGTTTCACTTCTGTAGGGTCTCGCCTTTCTCGCATTCCCGTAGGAGTCTACGTGTATTCAGGCTGCTTTAAGAACTACTTCCACTCTTTTTTTCTGTTAAAAACAACAAACTTTTAGAAAACAGTCTACTATAAAAGATCCCATTCTCTCTTATTTGTTGAAAGAAGGGGATCTTTTTTCTAATACTCTTTCTGTTCTTCCCCTACTACATTTGATATAATTCCTTGTGTACATAATCAACATAGAAACAAGCATTAATTTTTTTAGCTACTTAACAAATATTGGAGGTATACTCTATGATTAAAATTGCACCCTCTATCCTATCAGCAGACTTTGCCACTTTAGGAGAAGATATAAAAGATGTCGAACGCGGCGGCGCAGATTATATTCACATTGATGTAATGGATGGACATTTTGTTCCAAATATTACAATCGGACCGCTCGTAGTAGAAGCCATCCGCCCTATTACGAAACTGCCTTTAGACTGTCACTTAATGATTGAAAACCCAGATCACTATATTCCAGCATTTGCAAAGGCTGGAGCAGACATTATCACGGTGCATGTGGAAGCATGCCGACATTTGCATCGCACGATTCAGTTAATAAAAGAACTAGGGGTTAAAGCAGGGGTTGTATTAAATCCAAGCACTCCTGTCGATACGATTAAGCATATAATAGAAGATATTGATATGGTTTTATTAATGACGGTTAACCCTGGTTTTGGAGGTCAAAAATTTATTTCCAATGTTGTTCCAAAGATTACAGAAGTCCGCAAACTTGCTGATGAACTTAATCCTGAGTTGGAAATTGAAGTGGATGGCGGCGTTAATGCCGAAACAGCAAAAATCTGTATAGAAGCGGGAGCAAATGTACTAGTTGCCGGCTCCTTTATTTATGGCAATCCTGACCGTGGGGAGGCAATTAAAGCCCTAAGAGCCTAAGAAATCATATAATGCTTAGAACAGACATGCTTCAGATTAGTCGACAATCTGAAGCGTTTTTTTATCCCACGCTTAACGGGCTGTAAGACCCCCACTGATGGAAGTTTACTTTATGGGAAAAGTTGAATGAATTAAGCTCCCCAACTCATAATTATTACCATATATGTTTAAACTGCAAATTTTAGTCTATATAAACAGATATATTCAAAAATTAACATTATGGTGGTGAAACAAATGAATACTCAATATGATATACCCTTTGTGTACTCTAATCCAGAATGGCTGAAACAGCAAATAGAAGATATTCTTGGCTTTTATTATCCGAGATGCATCGATAAAGAAAATGGAGGGTTTTTTCAATGTTTCCTTGATGACGGAACCATTTGTGATTATCAGACCAAAAACTTAATTGGAACGTCGCGTTTTATTTATATATTCAGTATAGGAGCTATGATAGGTCATGCATCATGGTGTATTCCTGCAATCGAACATGGCATAAAATTTATGCAAGAACATCATTTAGATAAAAAATATGGCGGTCTCTTTTGGACATTAGATGGAACAAAGGCAAGTGATTCCTCCAAACTTACATATGGTCATGCTTTTGCATTTTTAGCGGTTTCGAAGGCCTATCAAGCAGGAGTGAAAGCTGCCTATCCTCTCATGCAGTATCTTTATGATATAGCAGAAAACTATTTATTTGAGGAAGAACACCAGCTATATTTAGATGAATATAATAGAGATTGGAGCACCCCATCTTCCTATAGAGGACAAAATGCCAATATGCATATGTGTGAAGCAATGATTGCAGCATATGAAGCTACCTCTGAAAAAAAATATTTAACTAGAGCCTACACACTTGCTAAAAATGTAACCGTCCATTTAACCTCTCAATCCGGCGGCTTAATTTGGGAGCATTATGACGCAGATTGGAAAATTGATTGGGATTATAAAGAACAAAACCAATCCTTAAAGGAATTCCGTCCAAACGGATTTATTTTAGGGCACTCGATTGAATGGAGCAAATTGCTTTTAATGCTGGAAAGACATATTTCTGAACCATGGATTACAGCAAAATCTTCAGAATTATATGAACTGGGATTCAAAAAAGGCTATGATTCCACATATGGCGGTCTTTACATGTCATTAACCAAAGAAGAAAAACTCCTAGATACAGATAAAACTTACTGGGTGATTGCAGAAAGCATTGGAGCATCCGCTCTTTCAGCAAAACGACTGCAATCTGCTTCCCGCCAAAAAAATTACGAGACTCTACTCACTTATGCAGGCAAATATTTTGTCGATCAAAAATACGGCGGCTGGTATCAGCTGCTAAATAGGGAAAATCATAAATACAGTAATGTAAAAAGCCCAGTTAATAAAACAGACTATCATCCAATTGCAAATTATTATGAAGCAATAAGGGCATTTTCCTAGCTAATGAAGAACCCCAGAAATAGTGGATTTCTGGGGTTCTTCTCATTTATCCCACGCTTAACGGGCAGTAAGACCCCCACCTCAAGATGCTGAGAAATCAAGGAAGCTAGGTTTTGAAACTCGCCCGTAAAGGTCCGAGGGAGGTACACAAACTAAGATCGCCACTTCCTTATGTCTTCGTTTGTGTGATCCACTTCCTGTGGACCTCAAGCTTTCCATCAGTGGGGGATGAAGAAAACCCCCATTGATGGAAGGTTCTCTTTATCTATTGTCTTGGTGCAAACAAGATGACAGAAGTGCCAATTAAACAAATGACTGCTCCGATCCAATCATATAAATCGGGTGTTTTCTTATCAACTCCCCATCCCCAAAGAATGGATAATACGATAAATACTCCTCCATAAGCGGCATATACTCTTCCAAGTGAAGGAAATGATTGAAAAGTGGCAATAATTCCATATAATACTAATATTACTCCTCCCAATAAACCTAAATATCCTGATTTTCCTTCGCGAAGCCACTGCCAAATTAAATAGCCCCCCTCCAATTTCCGCTAATCCTGCCAATAGAAATAAAATAATCGTCATAACCTTTTATCCTTTCATGAAAAAACACTCGGCATTGTAAATGCAAACCAAGTGTTCTCTGCTTTTATCCCACTCTTAACGGGCAGTAAGACCCCCGCCTCAAATTCCGAGAAATCGAGGAAGATAGGCGTTGAAACTTGCCCGTAAAGGTCCGATAAGTGCAACTAACCATCAGTGGGGGATGAGGAAAACCCCCACTGATGGAAGTTTACTTTATCTTTTATTTATAGAAATTCTGTTCTTTCATTATAAATGACTTTTCTTTTAACTTGTGAATAATACCATATTTTACCCAAACAGCGTTAGTCATCAGCAGCAGGCTGCCCCATACAAACATACTGCGAATGCCAAAATGAGTAGAAAATGTCCCTGCGATAATTGGTCCCAGCATATTTCCGAGAAAAATCGCTGAATTAGAATAGCCGAATGCCCTGCTTTCCATCCCAATTGGCGCACGCAATCGAATCAAGGCATTAATAGAAGGAAGCATGCCTCCTAAAGATAATCCAATTCCAAACAGAAAAACGAAAAGCTGCCAAATTTCTGTTACAAACACTAGCGGAATCATACAAATCGCGGCTAAAATAACCGAATATAATAAAATATTTTGCGCGCCCCACTTGTCCCCTAACTTTCCGAGTTTCGGAGAGGCAAGCATATTGGAAACCCCCATTACTGCAATGGTTACACCGGATAAAAAGGCCAAGTTTTTACTGGAGTGCGATAATTCTTGGACGAACACCGAAATTAATGGTGTTATCCCAACAGTCGCCAATTGAATAATAGTGGCTGCAATAAATAAAGCAGGAATCGTTTTATCTTTCGTAATTTGTTTAAAGTCTTCTGCAAGACTGGATTTTTCTTTTATATCTCCTTTTTTAAAATCTTCTTTTACAAAAAATAGAATAAGCAGAGTAGCTAAACATAATAAAATTCCCATCATATAAAAAACAACACTGAAGCCGAAGACATCTGCCATTAATCCCCCTAGAATCGGACCGCAAATGGAGCCAGATACTGCAAAAGCTTGAAGAATGCCTAGTGAATGGCCAACTCTTTTTTTAGGTGTGATGGTTGAAGTTAATGCAATAGAAGCAGGAATAAAGCCTGCAACTACACCATTTAATAAGCGAAGAATAAGCAGCTGCACCGGACTGTTTACCACTCCCATCAGAACCGTTATAACTGCCATTCCAAGACCTGAACGAATAACCATGATTTTTCGTCCATGCACATCCGCCAGCTTTCCCCATATTGGAGCAAAGAGAAATGCAGTTAAAAAGTTCACGCCAAAAATGATACCGGACCAGAAGCTTACTTTATCAGGGTCAGAAATACCTAATTCTGAAATATATAATGGTAAAAACGGGGAAATACAACTCATTGCGGCCATTGCTAAAAACTGTCCAAAACAAAGTATCATTAAATTTTTCTTTCATTTATGCAAAGTAAATCATCTCCATTGTTTTTTACTAAGGAAAACAGAATCTTACTGAACATATCAATATTTTCAGTCGATTCTCCTTAATTTTTTGTTTATCCCACTCTTAACGGGCAGTAAGACCCCCACCTCAAGATTCCGAGAAATCGAGGAAGCTAGGTGTTGAAACTCGCCCGTAAAGGTCCGATAAGTGCAACTTTTCCAAATAAAAATTTAATTATTCTTAAAATACTGATTTATTCACAAGATTTTATCCATTTATCATATATTCATAATTATAGGAACCCGAAATATTAATGTCAATTTCGATAATCCCTCTTTTTACCGATTTCATCTTATGTTTGCGCCACCTATCTAAGCTTTGCTGTATTTTGATGTTTTTATCATTCTATTTATCCTTTCTTCAAAGATTCAAGGTCATATGAAATGCGTTAAATTAGAAATAGAAAAAACCTCATTTACTAAGGAGGCCGCTGAAAAAGTGTTTTATTAGATAAATTATAGGTGAAACACTTAAATTTAGTAGGGTAAAAATGGTATAGAGAGTTTGAAAATGAATATCATTTTGGTTAGGAGAGGCGTCCGCACGACTCCTGCTTAAATTAGCGAGACAGGCGAGAAGAAAGCAGGAGCGCAGCGACGAAGCGGCTCAGGCGTAGCCCCGCAGAAAACGTGTGGTAATAAGCCTCGGAAAACCAAACGAAAACCTCTACGTTGCTTGGATTGTCACTACCTATATTTTATAGCATTATCTTTTTCAGTTTCCTCTTACTAAGGTGAGGTTTTTTCTAGTACGTCATTCTTCTATTATAAAAGGAACTACTTTTCCTTCATTTACATTAATTAGTCCATGATCAGTAATCTTTATAGCAGGACTGACCGGAAGTGATAAAGTGCTTAAAGACATAATGACATTATAATGCTCATATCCTAATGACTTTAATGCAGCTGTCAGTTCGTCTACTTGTCGAGCTATTACTTCTAAAGGCTCCTCTGAAAGAATCCCTCCAACAGGCAAAGGAACCATGGATAGAATTTCCCCATTCTCTACACAGCAGATTCCGCCTTGCTGTTTAATCACAGCATTTGCTGCTAGTACCATATCTTGTTTATTTTTTCCAACTACTAACAGGTTATGATTATCATGAGAGTAAGTGGTAGCAACCGCCCCTTTTTTTATTATATCTCCGTTAATTAGTCCAGAAGCAGAGTTGCCATTTTTCCCATATCGTTCAAATGTCTTAATAAAGCAGCAGGAACTATCTTCCCAAAGAAGATAACCATCTTTAACCGCAAAACTATCCTGTTTTTCCTCTGTAAAAGTGGAACCATTCTGTACATGAATAATTCGGCCATTCACCTTGCCTTCTTTATAAGGTACGTCGAAAGTAAAGTCATCTTCCTTTAACTCATTAAGCTTAATACTTTGATAAAAATGCTCGGGAAATTGTCTGCTTATTTCAGGCTGTTTGTAAATATGGGAACAATCATACACCTGGCTCCCCTTTTTATACACTTTTTCTATTTGAAAACTTTGCAAATCCGAAACAAGAAGAAAATCTGCCACTTTGCCAGAGGAAATCACGCCTCTATCATACATTCTCATCCGCTGTGCAGGTGTATAGGTACATGCATAGATTGCTTTTTCCGGAGTCATCCCCATTTTTATTGCCTTTTTTAATAATACATTGAGATGCCCTCTATTTTGCAGCGAATCTGCCATCACATCATCTGTTACAAAACAAAAATGTTCATCAACTAGAGTTTCCTTCAAATAGTCAATCACGTCTTTTGTCATCGATTTCTCTTGAATTTCCAAGAACATTCCTGCCGCAATACGTTCTTTCATTCCTTCTACTGATTGATGAGTATGATCCGAATTAACTCCTGCAAATATTAATGTCTGCAAATCCAAATCTACTAATCTTGGCACATGTCCTTCAATTATTAATTCTGGATAGTTTTCTTTGATATGAGAAAGTATTTGATTTGTTTTACATTCTGGATCTGTAATAACATCATAATAATTCATGATTTCGCCTAAACATTTTATTTGTTCTGTTTGCATTAAATCATCAATATCCTGAATTTCAATCGCTCCGCCAGTTGTTTCCATTGAAGTGGCTGGAACAGAGCTTGGAATAGCATAGAACATATCAATCAAACAGTTCCTGCTTGCCTTTATCATTTCTTTTACTCCTGCTATTCCAAACACATTCGCCATTTCATGCGGCTCAGGTATGATAGTAGTTACTCCATTTTTTATTAATCCAAATGAAAAAGTAGCAGGCGTTACCATCGTACTTTCGATATGAAGATGGATATCAATTAAGCCTGGTACCATATATTTCCCGCTGCCATCTATTACTTCTTTCGCTTGGAAAGTCTCTAATCCTCGATTTCCCACATAAAAAACCTTTCCATCTTTAATTGCTGCATTTCCTTTTATAAACTTTTTATAATAGCTGTTATAGACAAAAGCATCTACCACTAGCATATCCATATTCATTTTAATCCTCCCAGCTAATCTACTAACACCATCTGATCTTTCGGAATAACAAGTATTACTTTCTGGCCGGTATGATATGGATTTGTCATCTCCTTATTTACC
The DNA here is from genome assembly GCF_052663225.1 of Niallia sp. 03133. NCBI lineage: Bacteria > Bacillati > Bacillota > Bacilli > Caryophanales > Bacillaceae > Niallia > Niallia sp. 03133. The sequence continues at coordinate 433,843 of NZ_JBQTCY010000001.1, read as the reverse complement.
GTGAAATCTCCAATAGCCGTTTCGACCACATATTGATAGCTTCTTCCAAGAAACGTCGCTACTCTTACCTTCCCAACTATTCCATTTAGAGGAATAGCATCTTGCAATGTGTTCTCTGTTAAAATCAAATCATCTGGTCGAATAGCACCTATTTTTTTATTCGTATTGCTCATATGTTCATGTTTATTGATAGTAAAGGTTAATCCAGACTTGTTAAGTTCAATCTCTGTTGCATGATCTATTCTTTTCTCAAATTCAATAAAATTTTTAAATCCGATAAAATCTGCTACAAATTTCGTTTCAGGATACTTATAAATAGTAGCCGGGTCGCTTAATTGTTCAATTTCCCCTTTGTTCATGATAGCTACTTGATCTGATATAGAAAAACATTCTTCTTGATCATGTGAAACATAAACTGTTGTTATTCCTAATTCCTGTTGAATACGACGTATTTCTACGCGCATGTTTACTCTTAAGTTCGCATCAAGATTACTTAAAGGCTCATCAAATAATAATATATCTGGTTCTATAACTAATGCTCTAGCAATTGCTACACGTTGTCTCTGTCCACCTGAAAGCTCCTGTGGATATCGTTTCTCAAACCCTTTAAGGTTTACAATTTCCAGCATGTTCATTACACGCTTCTCTATTTCACTTTTTGATGCCTTTCTTAACCGAAGTCCAAAGGCAATATTATCGAATATGGTTAAATGAGGAAATAAAGCATAATTTTGAAAAACAAAACCGAAATTCCGCTTATTAACGGGTACTTTTGTATAATCCTTCTCTTTAAATAAAAACTTTCCATTATTTGCTTGCAGAAAGCCTGCTATTAATCGGAGTGTGGTTGTTTTTCCACAACCGCTTGGTCCGAGAAGGGAAACAAGCTTTCCTTTTTCTATTTCGAGATTAAAATCTTTTAAAATATCTTTTTTATTGTAAGCTACAGAGATGTTTTGTAATGTGAACAAAGCCATTTCTATCATTCCCCCTTATCTTTTTGTAAAATACGACAAGCCCATAAGCCTTTCCACTATAAACATAAAAAAAGCAGTGATAACCATAAGCATTACAGAAATGGCCGCAACAGTAGGATCAAAATAGTTTTCTACATAAAGCAGCATTTGAATTGGAAACGTACTTACCCCAGGTCCTGTCATATAAACAGAAATATCCACATTATTAAATGATTCTAAAAATGCGATCATAACAGCAGCAATAATTCCTGACTTGATATTTGGAAGAACGATAGTAAAAAATGTTCCAAGCTTGCTAGCTCCTAGACTTTCCGCTGCTTCTTCTATCGAAAAGTCAAAATTGATTAAGCTCGAAGAAATGACTCGGATGATAAACGGCAGCATAATAACGGTATGTCCAATAAACAATCCTGCATATATAGGGAGTTGATAAGTTACCACTATATAGCGTAAAAAAGAAAACCCTAATACTATACCTGGAATTAATATCGGAGACACAAAAACGGCATTTACTAGATTTTTCCCTTTAAAATCGAATCGGCTAAGTGCATATGCTGCAGGAACTCCAATTAACAGTGCTAATAGATTCCCTGCAAGTGAAACAATAATGGATGTTTTAAAGGTGCTTATAAACATATCTACTTTAAAAATATTTTCATACCATCTTAAAGAATACTCATCAGGTGGAAACTTCAAGATATTTCCGCCTTCAAATGAAGTAATCGATATAATCAGCAATGGCCCTAGTAAAAAAATAAACACTAGAAATGTAAACAGGGCCAATCCTCTATTTTTTTCCTGCATACATCTCTACCCCTTTGGATTTAATTTTTTGGCTGCTCCATTCATAATCGAAATAATAATAAATGTCACAATAATCATAATGGTTGCAACAATGGAAGCCAGCTTCCATTCATTTAATGTAATGGCATTTTGATATAAAAACGTCGAGATCACCCGTTGTTTCCCACCAAGCAGAGCTGGCGTTGTGTAGGCGGTAAAGCTTCCTACAAAAACTAAAATACTGCCGATCACTAATCCAGGTACACATAAAGGAACAACTATCTTTAAAAACACGCCTAATCTCGATGCACCAAGACTTTCTGCAGCTCGTAATAAATCAGAATCAATATTTTCCATTATCCCTACTAACGTGACAATTACTAACGGTAAAAATAAGTGCACTAATCCAATGATAATAGCTGTTGGAGTATACAATATATCCAGCGGCTTCTCCACTAAACCTATACTTAAAAGAACTTTATTAAGGACACCATACTTCCCGATAATCACCATCCAACTAAAAGATCGAACAACTGGACTTGTTAATAAAGGGAAAATCGTCAGCAATAGCAAAATCGTCTTTTTCCTTGTCTGAAGCTTCGAAATAAAATAGGCTGTTGGAAATCCTATTAAAAGACATATTATTGTCGTTAATAAACTGACTCGAAGGGTGGTCAGCAAAATCTTAATAAAATAATCATCTTTAAAAAAGTCTGTATATCCTTTTAACGTAAAATTCCCTTCATCATGAAAAGTCGTACCAATCATAGATAGGATGGGAATTACCATAAAAATGGTGAGAAATAGAATGCCTGGCAACAGCAGCAGGTACAGATATCTTTTTTTCAACCTTTTAACCCCCTGTCTATACATTATGAGTTCAATATAGCAATAAATAATTCAAAAAAAGCTTCAGAATCAACATGTAAACAAACCTGTAAATTTGCTGGCTTGTTTAAGCGGTTTTGAAAATCACATACTAATTGTCCATCACAAAGTTCACTTTTTGTTTCAACGTCTACATAGTGTTTTTCACTAGAAACAATGTTCCGGTTTATTGCAATTCCAACTGCTAAAGGATCATGCATAGCACAAGCGCGCATGCCATAACGCTCCATATATTTTTGCTGATAATCAGCAGTACTTCCATTTATATAACGAGCAAGCTTTTCATTTTTCAGCAACTTAATATGCTCTTCCGTTAATAACGCTTTTCTCGTAACATCCAATCCTACTTGTATGATGGATTCAAAACCAGCATGGAGTACAATTTTTGCTGCTTCCGGATCCACAAACGTATTAAACTCAGAGGTTGGCGTCACATTGCCAACCCCTTTAACTACACCGCCCATAAAAATTACTTCTTTTACATGCTTCGTAATTTGCGGGCATTTTTTTACAGCTAAAGCTAAGTTTGTAAGAGGGCCGGTAAGAACCAATGTCACTTCTCCAGGAAAGCTTAAGATAGAATTAATGATAAAATCAGGAGCAAATCCTTCACTATATTTATGTGTAATTGGAACATCTTTTAAAGCACCGCCTAATCCGTCTTCCCCATGGATTCGATGTTCAAAAAACGGCTTTCTAAGAATGGGAGAGTCTGCCCCTTTAATAACTGGAATATCCTTCTCTTCTAATAAATCCAATATTTTGCAAGTGTTTAATGTTGCACTTTCTAATGAAACATTACCGCTTACTGTGGTAATTCCTAAAATATCAAATTGTCGGCTTTTTATTGCAAGTAGGATGCCAATTGCATCATCTATCCCTGTATCCACATCGAGAATTAACTTTTTTTTCATTACTGCCCCTCTTTTCTTACTGAACTAGCTCACGATTCCAACGGTCAATCCAGCCTTTTAAATTTTCATTTACAAACTTCATATCTAATATGTGCAAACTATTAATTAATTCCTCACCATATGTTAATCCAGCTGCCTCTTCATCTGTAAGCTTCACTTCTTTATTTACTGGTGAATCCACTTTATTTTTTGCAGATTTCTCTTGCACTTCTTTTCCTAAAATATAATTAATGAATTTTTCAGAAAGCTCTTTTTGATCTGATCCTTTAATGATATTTACTGTATTCATCACTCCATATCCACCTTCAGAAGGGATAACAAATTTTGCATTTGGAACAGCCTCCTGCAAACTAGCAAAATACATTCCCATAATTGGACCAGCAGCAATTTCTCCTTGTGAGAACATATTTACAAATTCTGATGTTTGGCTATACTCTTTTACAACGCTTGGCATAATTTTTTTCATTTCGCTAAATGCTTTATCTTCATTAAATGTCTTGCTTCCGCCAATTACTGAAGCTGCATCCAAAAACATCGGACCTGTTGTAGATGTAATGCTAGGGATTGTAATTTTCCCTTTTAAGTCTTTACTCCATAAATCATTCCAAGATGTAATTGGCTTTTTCACTTCATCTGGATTATAAGCAATACCAAATTGTGCAATAGTATACGCAGGTCCATAATCTTCCCCAAGCGGCGCCTTTGCCACATCGTAAATATTGTTTAGATTAGGAAGCTTCGCATGATCTATTGTTTCAAATAAATTATCTTGAATACCTTGCTGTGCATAATAATCTGATAGGAAAATGATATCAACATCTGAATTGCCTTGTTTAATTTTGTTTAATCGATCTGCATTATTACCGGTATCTAAAACAATTTCTACATGGTTCTCTTCTTCAAACGGTTTATAAATCTCTTTATTGAAGAAATCTTCATTAAATCCCCAAGTAGATACAACTAATTTTTTTGTTTTTTCCTTTGAACCTTCATTTGAACCACAAGCTGCTAAAAGAAGCAGTGAAGCCATTACAAGTAAGCTGATTAATTTTTTCATTTCTTCCATCCTCCGTATTTTCATTTTATTTAAGCAATTATTCATTCTAAAGAGTGCGCTACTAGTCTTCCCTTTTATTTTGCCAATCATCACAACAGGTTAACAAAAGTAATGAATCTCAACTCCTTTCACTTCACTATTTTCTAATACAGCAAAACAAAAAAAGACAATCTTAAATAGAATGGTTATTCTACCTAAGATTGTCTTTTCTTTGTAAACAAAGCGAAAACTTATCATTTGGTTATCTTATATATGGCGTTCCGTTCAGATTTATCCAATTGGAAATCCATTATTTATTTTTATTAAGGACTATATTCGTAAAAGCAAATTGAGTTAATGCATCATAATCTCTTAATATTGCTTCAATATTCCAGTTTGTTTGTTCTTCAAGCTTTTGTTTTAATTTCTTCTTAAATAAAAGTGACAGATGGAAATCAACTTCTTGCTTTAAACTTGGTACTTCTCCTTCTAACGCAGCAGATCTTGATGCCCGAGGGTGCTTAGCTTGCAAGCTAATTACATTCTGATCGACTGTTACTTTCAATAGTGTTGTACCAGCCCCGAATAATTCCTTCGATACCTTATTATAGATTAGAGAAAGAAACCTCTTTGTCTCATTAGAATCTATGATAAATCACCTGCCATACAAATTATATGGCTCATTATACATATTATTTTCTAATTGCACAATAGAATGTGCGGAATTTATTTTAAAAAATCAAAAAAAGCAAAGAAATATATGTCCATATTTTTCATTTCCCGAACATTATATAACAATATTTTTCAATTAAAGTCTATATATCCTAATCTATCTTTTAATGAAGTTCACTTAATTTATTATTTTATTTGTTTCTGATTGAAAAAGCGACTATTTTGTTAGAATTTCTTACATTTTTTTATTCCTATTATTTTTTTCTTTAGGTTCTGTTAAACGATAATGTTGTTTTGGGGAAGGGAATTTGCGAGACTCCTGCTCAAAAAACGGGCAGGCAAGCCCCCGTAAGACGGGTACGAGCGAGGAGGCTTGCCGGTTCGTCCGCGGAAAGCGAGTAAATTCCCAGACCATTCAAAAATCAACAATCAATTTTAACAGAGCCTTTCTTTAAAAAGCAATCAAAAAAACTCCCAATTTGGAAGTTCCCTCATTACTATAATGCTATTTATCCTATTTCATTTATGTAGAGAGCACTTGCTGCAGCCGATTATTATTTACGCCCATTTGCATCGTTTTTCTTAATGCTTTTAATGCACGATGCTGGGTAATTTTCACTTTGCTTTCCGTCCAGCCTAAATAGGATGCTGTTTCCACTATAGACATTTCGTGGATATAACGAATGAGGATAACCATTCGTTGATCAACGGTGCAATTTTGAAGGGAATCGTTAATCCAGTCGCTTACTTCTTTTTGCATAGTGATCTCTTCTGGAAGTGCACTATTATCTTTCATTTCCGTAAAAAATGATATATTCGTATAAAAATTATTAACTTGAGTCCCTTTCTGCTTTCGAAAATAGTCTAAGGCAATATTTTTTGCTATTGTACATAACCATGTTTTTTCGCTGCTTTGCCCCTTAAAGCTGCTTTTTGTTTTAAGAACTCGCATAAATACTTCCTGCACTAAATCCTCTGCTTGCTCTTGACTAACCCCCATATAGATTAAAAAATGAAAAACATCATGATTATACTTCACATATAACTCTTCTATAGACGACACTCTCTTTCACCCCTATGAAAAATCTATCTATAGACGAAGCAAATTGCAGCTGCTTCTTTTTTCTCTCAAATACAAAAAGATATGTCAGTTCATTCGTACATATACCACTATTATTTCTCCAATTAAAATGACTTGAAACAGATTAGTTTTTATAACTAGCCTTTTTGATTGATCCCTGCTTCTTTTTGAATCGTATGAAACTCATATAATGAATCAGTTCCTTTAATAGTGGTTATTTCTTGCACCAAAAAAATATTTAAATAAAAAAGCAAACTTGCAAAAAACAAAAATATTAATAAAGTTGAGACGATACTACGATTTACTTCCGTTTTCATATGTATTTCCCCTTTAATCTATTTGTTCTTACAATCATATATGCTTCACCGTAAAGAAAAGTTACAAAAAAGTAACTATTTTTTATTATTTTTGTAATCTAATTGTAACATAAATAAAAGGAGAATAAATACTTTTTACAGATTTTTCTTATTAGTTATGAAAAAACTATTAATCTATTCTTTAACATGAAGACATAATAAAAAGGTATAACACCCACTTAATCAGAGGATGTTACACCTTTTAGTTAGCTCATCTATCATTTCATTTCCAAAAAATAAAGAAGTCCTTTAAAAGCTGCGTCTAATACAGGTGTTTACCTCTTTAAGCCAGCCTGAAGGCGATTTACTTCGGAAATTACCTTTTCTTCATCTATTGTTAAGCAATGGCGATCTTTTACAACCATCTTGCCATCAATATATACATCACTGACATCGCGGCCATTTGCTGCATAAAGCAAATGGGAATATGCCTCGCTTATTGGCTGAAGATGTTCTTTATCATATGGATAAATAGTAATGAAATCGGCTTTTTTTCCTTTTTCCAGAGAGCCTGTGCTGCTCATGCCAACCGCTTCTGCACCTACTCTTGTAGCTAACGATAAGACGGTTTGAGCAGGAAGCTTTGTTGCATCTTTATAGATGCCTTTTTGCAGCAGTGCTGCGGTTCTCATTTCTTCAAACATATCAAAATTATTATTGGAAGCAACTCCATCTGTTGCAATTCCTACTTTTATTCCTTTATCTAAAAGTCGAACAACATCTGCTACTCCAGATCCCAGTTTTAAGTTGCTGATTGGGTTATGAGCAACGCGTACATCATATTGCTTTAATATCTCCCGTTCTTCATCATTCAGCACCACCCCATGCGCCATAACAGTTGGCTGATCAAATATGCCTAAACGACGAAGATATTCCACTGGACGATCTCCATACCTTTTTTGAATATCTTCAATTTCATAGTCCGTTTCGGAAACATGCATATGCATCATTAAATCATTTTCCTTCGCAATTCGGACACTCTCAAGAAGCGCTTCCGTTGTACAAGCATATGGACTATGCGGTGCAACCATTGTTGTTAATCGGCCATTTGCAGCTGTTTTATAATTCTTGGCAAATCGCTCTGCTCCCATTAAATTTGCCTGCTGATCCTTCTCCGATCCTAAGCTGAAAATGGTATAGGAGAAGGCTCCTCGAATTCCAGTTTCCCCGATTTTCTGCATAACAGCATCCGCATCAATGCCGTTTGGATTAAACATATCAGAAAAGGTAGTCGTTCCAGATTTCAACATCTCTAAAATACCAAGCTCGGTACTAACGGAAGCAATTTCCGTCGTAAATTGGGACTCTAATGGCCATATTTTCGTTTCCAGCCATGGCTTTAATAACATATCGTCTCCAATCCCCCGCAAAAGAGTCATAACAATATGCGAATGAGCATTTACCAACCCAGGCAGCACCCATTTTCCGCCTAAGTCAACAACCTCATCACTCTCTTGCAGCATCTCTTTCCAAGGATCACCTATATAAGTGATCCATTGATTCTCCACCACCATCATGCCATTTTTAAAGATTTGATTATCCTTATCCATGGTAAAAAAAGCAGCGTTCACATAAGCAGTTTTCATCCTATCCCTCCATAACAAATTAATAGTTTTTTATCCCACGCTTAACGGGCAGTAAGACCCCCACCTCGGGGATGCTGAGAAATTGAAGAAGCTAGGTGTTGAAACTCGCCCGTAAAGGTCCGATAAGTTCAACTAACCATCAGTGGGGGATGAAGAAAACCCCCACTGATGAAAAGGTTCACTTTATAAAATGGACGAGATATTCGTCTCTATCTTACCTATAACAGCATTCAAGCTTTTTCTGTTGTCAGCATAATACAACTTTCCTTAGAGGTCTGACAACTAAAATTTGTATTATTATAACATTTCTTAAACGAATATGTGTATATTCTATAAAAAAAATCTGCTGCCAATTAAATACTCTGTATCAGCAGCTACTATTATTTCCATTATCATCTAAATTCATAAAACAGAAAAAAACAAGACATCTCTTATTCATAAGACATCTTGTTTCTCTTGTAAAAAATATATTTCAAACAACTAAACAATCATCCTGCATTTCGTATTTTATCGATTTCGTCTGCCACAAACTGTACATGTGTTCCAACAATAACTTGAATGCTTTTTGGTCCTACTACATTAATGCCAGGAACACCAGTTGCTTTAATTTTATTTTGGTTGACGACATCCATATTTTTCACTTCTATTCTTAAACGAGTAACACAGTTATCCACTGATGTAACATTGGCATCTCCGCCTAATCCGGCATATATCTCTGATGCCATCGCACTAAATTTATTTTCAACTGAAACAGCTGCTTCACTGCTGGCAGCAGCTAAAACCGCTTCTTCTCCTTCTACTTCTACTTCTCTTCCAGGAGTATTTAAATTAAACTTAGTGATTAAGAAACGGAATAATGTATAGTAAATAACCGCAAATACCAGACCTTGAACAATTAACATATAAGGTTTATTCGCTAAAGGATGTCTTGAACTTAAGACAAAGTCGATCAGTCCTGCACTAAATCCAAATCCTGCAGTCCAGTGAAATGCCGCAGCAACTATTAATGATAAACCAGTTAATACAGCATGTACTAAATAAAGCATTGGAGCAGCAAACATAAAGGCAAATTCAAGCGGTTCTGTTACCCCAGTTAAAAATGCTGCAAATCCTGCTGCCAGCATTAAGGATGCCACTTGTTTTTTGCGTTTTGTTTTTGCCGTATGATACATAGCAAGCGCACCTGCAGGCAAACCAAACATCATGACAGGGAAGAAGCCTGCTTGATACATGCCTGTTACCCCTTTTGTTCCTGTATTTCCCCAGAAATTCCCGATATCATTAATGCCTGCGATATTAAACCAGAAAACAGCATTTAATGCATGATGGAGGCCTATTGGAAGCAACATTCTGTTGAAGAAGCCATAGATTCCAGCTCCAATTGCTCCTAATTTACTGATTGCTTCTCCAAAGTTAACCAGTCCAGAGAAAATAACAGGCCAAGCAAATAACAACACTACAGAAATTATCAGCATGGAAACAGCACTCATAATTGGGACAAGTCTTTTGCCGCTGAAGAAAGCTAATGCGGCTGGCAGCTGTACTTTGCTAAAGCGGTTATACATAATAGAAGCAACAATGCCTGATAACATACCTATAAAAGCATTTCCTATTTTCGAAAAAGCAATATTTACATCTTTTGGATCTATCCCTTGCAGCATTGCTACTGAATTGGTGGAAAGCAAGGTTGTTACAACCAAATAGGCAACCAAGCCACTTAATGCGGCAGATCCATCTTTATCTTTTGATAACCCCAATGCCACCCCAACTGCAAATAAGAAGGGAATATTATCAATAATGGAAGAACCAGCTTTTATTAAAAATGCTGCAGCAGGGCTTCCCGCCCCCCATCCAGCAGGGTCAATCCAATAGCCAATTCCCATCAAAATTGCTGCAGCAGGCAATACTGCAACTGGCAGCATTAAAGCACGGCCAAGTTTTTGTAAGTATGATTTCATTTTAATCCCCCTAAATGAATGGTATAATTATTTATCTTGTATGAATGCTATAACTAATGAAGAATTTTTTATAAGAGCTCCAAAACCTGAATAATACTTCCCCAACAGCAGCATAAAAAAAACACCCTACCCGTTTTTTGGCCATCCCCTCCTTTACAGTCATCGATTTTTCTATAAAATTGCATATAATTCTCAACTGCTAGTTTTATCCTTCAAAAATTGCTGTATCGCTTTTTTTAAGTGTCCTTCTGTTTTTCCAAATAAAAGCTTGCATCTTTGCTTGTTCCATCTGTAAGCACAGTAAATATCGCTGATTTTAAATCATACCGATTCGTCTCCAGTGCCTGCAATGCTTCTTCTTCTGTAATATTAGCAATATTTACAAGTGAGTGGGCAGCCCGTTTTACTAATTTTTTGTTAATTAGCTTCATATCAACCATTTCATTTTTATATACTTTCCCCAATCGAACCATCGTAGCAGTAGAAAGCATATTTAACACCATTTTTTGCCCTGTGCCTGCTTTTAGTCTTGTTGATCCCCGAATTACTTCTGGTCCTGTCGGCACTTCGATTTCGAAATCAGCAAGCGATGACAGCAGAGTATCATTATTATTGCTGATTCCTACTGTAAGGGCATTTTTTTGTTTGGCATATTGAACAGCTGCCAGCACAAATGGCGTCGATCCGCTGGCAGTTACACCAATAACAACATCGGATGAAGAGAAGGAACGGCTTTCTAATTCTTCAATAATATATTTATCATCATCCTCTGTTTCTTCCAATGATGTCCACATGGCTTCATAGCCTCCAGCAAGCAAACCTGTCCATTTGTCTTTTGCGATAGAAAAAGTCGGGACAAGCTCAACTGCATCTACTACACCTAGACGGCCGCTTGTGCCTGCGCCAATCACAAAACATCTTCCCCCGATTTTCCATTTCTCTACGATAGCATCAACAGCGGATGCTATATTGGGAAGTGCAGCTGTCAACGCTTTCGCTATCGATTCATTTTCCTGATTCATAAATTGCACTATTTCAAAAGAAGTCCACTCATCCAAATTTTCACTATTATCATTTCTTAATTCCGTTTCGTTTAGTTTTTTCATTGATTCGCCCTTTTCATGTCGATTACGAATTTATAGCGGTCTCCTCGATAGATGGATTTAACATATTCAAAAGGAATTCCACTGCCTAAATAGCTATATCGTTCAATCAGCAATACTGGTGCTCCGTCTTTTAACTGCAATAACATGCTTTCCTGTTTTTGTGAAAGGGAAGATTCTAATGTTTGAGTTGCATGACTTATCTGCTGCTTTAAATCATTCTCTATATAGTCATATAGCGATGCATTTACGATTTCTTTTGTAAGGTCTTTCATTAAGCTTAAAGGTAAATACGAAGTTTCCAATGCCATTGGAATGTCGTCTGCAAGTCTTAATCTTCTTACTTCATAAACAAATTCCCCTTCTTGTATCATCAGCTTGCCTGCAACACTTCGATTTGAAGGAATTACTTGAAAATCCAAAATTTTTGTTTTTGGTGTTAATCCTCTTGAACGCATGTCTTCTGAAAAACTCGTTAAACCGGAAAGTGGCTGTTCTACTTTTGGCTCCGCTACAAAAGTGCCTTTTCCTCTTTTCCGAACCAATATTCCTTCATTTACTAAATTATTAATAGCTTGCCTTACTGTCATTCTGCTAATATCATATTTTTCTGAAAATTCTCTTTCCGAGCTGATGGGATCTCCTGGCTGCAGATCTTTTATAAGCTCTTTAATTTCCATCTCCAATTGAAAGTAAATTGGAATATGGGAATCCTTTATAATCACCTAGAAACACTTCCTTCTTTTTCTTTTACAACGGATAAGGCATCTCGATCCGCAATTAACGTTACATTTTTATGCTTTTTCAGAATAGAAGCTGGCAGCTGTTCATTTATTTCTCCTGTTAAAAGCTTATAAAGAACATTCGCTTTTTTCACTCCTGATACTAATAATAAAATTTGCCTGCTTTTCATGATGGTAGCAATCCCCATGGAAATGGCATGTGTAGGCACGTCTTCTATGCTATTGAAATAACGTGCATTTGCTTCTCTAGTAGAAGCGGTTAATTCTACAACACCTGTCTCGGAAGAAAAAGCTGTCCCAGGTTCATTAAAACCGATATGGCCGTTTTCTCCAATCCCTAATACCTGCAGATCAATCCCTCCAAGAGAAGCAATTAAATTTTCGTATTTTTCACCTTCTGTTTTATCAGAAGATGCACCCGCTGAAGGCAAGTGGGTTTGTTCCTTTTGGATATTAATATGATCAAATAAATTTTCATTCATATAACGAGAGTAGCTTTGCGGACTGTCTGCCGCCAACCCGATATATTCATCCAAATTCACCGAATGAACTTGGTGATAAGAAGTTTGATTTTTTTTGTAATCTTGCACCAAATATCGATACATGCCTGTTGGAGTTCCACCAGTTGCAAGTCCCAAGACAGAATTTGGTTTTTGTTTTACTTGTTCGATCACTGCTTCTCCTGCTTTTTTGCTCATGGCTTCATAATTTTCTACTTCAATTAGCTTCATCTAGTTTCCCTCCATGTCATGAAAAGCAATTTGTCCTCTGCAAATGGTCATTACTACTTTATTTTCACCATTTAATACGACTAAATCAGCATCTTTTCCTGATTGTATGCTCCCTTTCCTATCTAAAATTCCAATTTGCCGGGCTGGATTATATGCACCCATATAAACAGCATCTTCTAACGAACAGCCTGTAAAGGACATCATATTAGTAATGGCATCATTCATTTTTAGCGTACTGCCTGCAAGTGACCCATTTTCAAGCAAGGCTTTTCCACTTTTGACGATTACCTTTTGCCCTCCTAATGAAGAAATGCCATCCTCGAGCCATTTGGCACGCATGCTGTCTGTTATTAAAATTATGCCCTCTTTTCCTTTTTGCTGAAACGTCAAATTTACTACTTCTGGATGTATATGAATGCCATCTACAATGATTTCTGTTGTTAACTCTTTATGCAGCAAGGAAGCTCCGGCAGCACCTGGATCTCGGTGATGCAGACCTCTCATTCCGTTATAAAGATGGGTAACGTGAATAACCCCTGCCTCCATCCCTCTCTTTACTTCTTCATAAATCGCATCTGTATGTCCCATTGAAGGCACTACATCAGTTTCTTTTAAATGTGCAATTAAATTTAATCCATTTTCTTCTTCCGGTGCCATTGTCACTAATCTAATATTTCCTTCAGCAATATTTTGCCATTTTATAAATAAATCTATATCCGGCTTTTGGATTGCTTCCAATGGCTGTGCACCAGCTCTTTTTGCATTGATAAAAGGACCTTCCAAGTGAATTCCTACAATTTCTGCCTTTCCTGCCTGATTTTCTTGTTTTATATAATCAGCGGCGTTTTTTAAAGCCGCTTCAATTTCTTGTTCACCTTGTGTCATGGTCGTTGCCAAAAAACTTGTGGTTCCTTCTTTCGGCAATATATTTGCCATCTTATTTAATGAATCAAGTGCTGCATCCATTACATCTGCATCATTTGCACCGTGAATATGAATATCAACCATTCCCGGAATTAATTTATAGGTTTCTTCGAAAGTGAAAATTTGGTCCGCTTGTATAGTATCTGCTTTATACTCAGCCATTTCTCCATACGAATCTATTGCACCATTTTTTGTAACTAAATATCCATTGTTGATTATTCTATCTTCTATATAAATAGCTATTTCTTGAAAAAGTATGGATGTTTCATTATTATTAGTCATTTCAATATCCTTTCTTCCTCATTCTATCTTCTTTCGTATTGTTTTAAATCGGCAACCATACAACTAGATGTCTATACCAGTTGTACTTTGATATTTTTATCTTAATAAAACAACCCAAAAAAAGCTTGTTTTTTGTAAGATTATTTTACATATTTTTTTACATTCTTTTAAACAAACGCTTACAAAATAGGTTATTATCGTTTCTAACTGCCTTTTCAATGAACGGAACCATTTTACATTCACCTCTTAATTCTTGTTAAAGGGGTGTTTAAAACTTATTATCTATCTTAAACAGCCCCTAACAAATTATCATTTAGCTGCCAACTCTTCTCGTGCCTTCCATCAATTCAGTAATTCTCATTTTGTCAGGTATCGAGGAAATAGCTCCTTTTCCTGTTGTCGTTAAGGCACCACTTGCATTAGCAAAACTTAAAATTCCTTCATGGTGCTTCGACAAGATACTTTCTATATTCAACTGATTCGCCTTTTTATCAAGAAGCTGATATAAGAAGCCGCCAATAAATGCATCACCTGCACCTGTTGTATCTTGTACCTTTACTTTATAGCCAGTGGAATTAAATTGTTGTCCTTTTGTATATAGAACTGCACCATCTGCACCTTTCGTATAAAGCACTGCTTTTACATCGCCAACAAAAAGAGAATGGATTGCTTGCTCTTCATCCAGAATACCTGTAATAAAAGTCAGTTCTTCATCTGAAATTTTAACGAGATGACTTTTCGGAACAAACTGCAAGATTGTATTTCGGCAATCTTCCGGACTGCTCCACAACGGCAGTCGTACATTAGGATCAAAGCTTATAAGTGCACCTTTTGATTTAGCTGCTTGTATAGCAGCAATATGTGCATTCTTCATTGGACTCTCCACAAGATCAACAGAGCAATAATGCAGAATATCTCCTTCTGAAAACCAATTTTCATCAATTTCTGCTTCCGTAAGCAATAAATCAGCAGATGGGTTTCGATAAAAAGAGAAATCTCTTTCCCCATCATGGCGCAGTGAAACAAATGCCAAGCCAGTATTCGCTTCAGATGTTCTTGTAATTTTATCTGTATGAACACCTGCTTCGTTCAGTTTATCTAATAAAAAATCCCCGAAAGGATCCTTTCCTAACTTTGTAATCATCGATGCTTCTGCCCCATATTTTGCTACTGCAGCAGCTACATTCGCCGGAGCCCCTCCAGGAGCACGCTCAAAAGATGCCACATCTTTTAATGCCTTTCCTTTTTCCAAAGGAATAAAATCAACTAAAACTTCCCCAATTGAAAATAAACGAGCCATTTTCTTACTCCCCTTATACATAATACTTAAATTTGCCAAATGGTAGTTTTCAGCTTTGTACTTCCTGCTTCTGCGAAAAAGTTAATCCCTTCGCTGTTTTCTTGTGGAAATATTCTGCTGGTAAACACTTCCTGCCCATCATTTATGAAGATTTCAACAGATGAGACATCTACAAATAGATGTAATTTAATGGCTTCCGCTTCAAACAGACATTTCCTTATTGTTCCATAGGAAAGTGCAGTGTTTTCACCAGATAATGTTCGGTCAAGAATCAATTTTTTTTCTATTCTATTATACATTATAATCGTTTTTTCTGTTGGTCCTACTCGAAATTCAATGCCAAACTTTTCTGCATGAATATCATAGAATTCAGCCATCAATTCATAAGTCTTTCCTTTAAATTCCCCATACGTTTTTCGTTCATTTTGAACAATATCTTGTACCGAACATTCCATTTGACGCAATAGCTTCAGTTCATCCACTGGCTGCTGCACCAATTTATTATTTTTTATAGACAACTCTCTAGTCAATGTTAAACAATGCGCCCATCCACTTGAATCTGTTGGATAATCCAAATCCGGCAGTCCCATCCAACCTATCAAAAGACGACGTCCTTTTTCATCTAAAGTGGTTTGAGGAGCATAAAAATCAAAGCCGTGATCCAGTTCAACAAAATCGCCATGCTTGAATTCTCTAGTTTCCAAATCTAAAGGTTTGCCCAAACAATATCCTGCTTGATAAATATTTTGGAACCGATCCCCATCAGCCGAAAGACCTTGCGGAGAAAATAGAAGTACACCATTGTTCCCTAATGTAAAATAATCTGGACATTCCCACATATAGCCAAAATCTTGCAACTCTGTTTTAATTTCTCCTAAAAAGCTCCAATTCAATAGATCTGGAGAGCAATACAAAACCACAGTACCTGTTTGGTTCATGCGCTGTATCCCTATTACAGCATAAAACATATTATTTTCACGCCAAACTTTCGGATCACGAAAATGATCCGTATAGCCAAATGGCACTTTTGAAATAACAGGTTTTTCCAACTTTATAATAGATCCCTTTTTATCCATATAAGCAATGCACTGGTAGGGATGTCTTACCCATTCTTCATCCCGTGTATTGCCAGTATAAAATAAATAAAGCTTATCGTTATGAATAATTCCGCTTCCTGAAAAGGCACCATGGCTATCATAAGGGGTATCGGCTTTTATCGCAACCCCATCATTTTTCCAATGAACAAGATCAACAGATTTAACATGGTACCAATATTTTAAACCATGGACTGGCCCTAAAGGAAACCATTGATAAAACAAATGATATTCTCCATTATAAAAAGAAAATCCGTTTGGATCATTCAAAAGTCCTGTATTTGGCTGAATATGATAAGCTTGCCTCCACGAACAATTATTAACCTTATCTTCTAAGGCTGCCAATTCTTTTTCATCCACTGTATCAAGGTGGCGGTATAGATGATTTTTGGTCCACTTCATTTCTTCCCTCCTTCTCAGGTTGATGACAAATGCCTGCTTTTCTTGTATACGCTTCTTCCAAGGATAGGTGCTAAAAAGCCGATACCCATAAAGTGAATCTTCCATCAGTGGGGGTTTTACTGCCTGCTAAGAGTGAGATAAACTCTTTATAGGTTTCGAGCGACTTTTTTAAGCAATGATCGTGAGTTTGGAAATTCCCCTTTAATTATATGAATTTTCACGTCTTACAATACGCATTTTACTTGTACTGCATTTTCCTCTACAAGATTTCTTTCTAAGTATCTCTTTTTGCTAGAAATAACGTAACAGCAAATGCCACTGCAAAAGAAACCAATATACCTATCATGTAATAAATAATGGAGTTTGGATAGATAGAAATGATTCCAGGCAGACCAGCAGCACCTAGGGCAATGGCTTTCACTTTAAACATGGCAATAATAGAAGAACCTGCTGAAGAACCAATAATCGCTCCTATAAATGGATAGCGCAGCTTTAAGTTAACGCCAAACATTGCTGGTTCTGTTATACCTAATATGGCAGAAATCCCAGCAGCAGAAGCAACTCCTTTTACTTTTGCATCTTTTGTTATAAGCAAAACAGCAAGTGTCGCTGCACCTTGTGCAATATTGGACATTGCAACAATGGGAAAAATAAAAGAG
The DNA here is from genome assembly GCF_052663225.1 of Niallia sp. 03133. Lineage (NCBI taxonomy): Bacteria > Bacillati > Bacillota > Bacilli > Caryophanales > Bacillaceae > Niallia > Niallia sp. 03133. Next base: position 416,354 of record NZ_JBQTCY010000001.1, on the reverse strand, counting down.
CCGCCAGTTTTTGCACTATCAGCCAATAATTGTGTTTCTACTGCGATAAAACTATGATGTATTCCAGAAATAACCATTGGTGCGTACAATAGTCCAAAAACAGCACCACCCACAAAACCAGAAGAATCATATAGCCATACTAAACCATCTGTTAACAAGTTGCCTGCAAATCGAGTAATGGGCCCTATTATAGAAAAGGTTAAAATTCCTGTAAATAATATAGAAAAAAGAGGAACCAAAAGATTATCAAGTGCAGACGGTGTTATTTTCCTTATACTATTCTCTATTTTCGCCAAAATATAGGATGATGCTAAAGCAGGCAGCACTGTGCCTTGATAACCGACTTTTTCTATTTCAAATCCAAATATATTCCAAACAGGTACTTCTCCGTTTAGGGATGCTATACCATATCTATAGCCCGTTAATAAATCGGGATGCACCATCAGCATTCCTAAAGCAGCTCCTAAATATGGATTGCCGCCAAATCTCTTGGTAGCTGAAAATCCTATTAATATAGGCAAAAAGACAAATGCTGCATTGGCAAATGTGTTAATAAGTGCAGCTAAATCTGCTAAGGATGGATTTGTTTCTATCAAAGGTTTGTCGTTTATAAACATATCTTGGGCTGTTAGAACATTATTGATTCCCATTAACAAACCGCCTGCCACGATTGCAGGAATGATTGGAACAAAAATATCCGAAAGCATTTGTACGAAACGTTGAACAAGTTTTAACTTTTTACTGCTTGCGCTTTTCTTGTCATTAAGGGACTTTTCCAAACTGCCCATTAATTTGGTTAATTCTTTATAAACCTCGTTGACTATTCCTGCTCCTACTATTATTTGATATTGTCCACCTGTAGAAAAGGCACCTTTTATTTCTTCTATGCTATCCAATTTTCTTTCATCTACTTTGCTGTCATCACTCAATACAAGACGTAATCTTGTTGAACAATGTTCAGCAGCCTTAAGATTCTTTTTACCGCCAACGCTTTCTAAAATCTGTTTCGCAATTTCTTGATGATTCATAACACCCCTCCTTCTTCACTTGCATTATTGGAACCGATTACATTCATTATCAAAATATAGTAACAGCAATTACATTGCGATAATCTTTTTGAAATTGGCAGCTTCTTTACCGTTTATTTAAAACTGAAAAAAAGCACCGATTTCAAAATGATCCGTCGTAAAATCAATCTATAGCAGCAACACTTTCTCTGTGAATAATTTGAAAATCCGAATAAGTTAATTCTGGTATAACATCTCCTCTAACTAAATGGACAATATTTTTGGCCGCTAATTGTCCTGCTTCTTTATAATAAAACTGTGCGGTTGTTAAGCCTGGATGAATCATCCCCGTTATTTCATACCCTCCAAAACCAGTGACAGATAAATCTTTTGGAATGGATAATCCTTTCATATAGGCTGCTTTCATTGTACCAATTGCAATATTATCTGTAGCACAAACAATGATAGATGGACGATAGGCCTCGATAATTTCTGTCGACATTTTAATTGCACTGCCAATAGCAAAACTTGTCTCATAATACTGAACTTCACAATCTGAATCAGTGCTGATGCTGTCTTTGAAGCCTTGTTTTCTGTTTATACCTACAGCAATATCCTTTTCTGTCACACCTAAATAAGCTATTTTTTTATGTCCTTTTGCAAGTACATGCTGACCTATTTGATAAGCTGCTTCATAATCATTATGAATTAAACTATAAATTTCTTCATGCTGTTGTCCAACTAGTAATACTGGAATATTTATTTTCTTAAATGCTTCTAAATGCATGGGAGTAATTTGTGCAGCAAGCAAAATAATACCAGCCACTTTTTGATGTGCCAATGTATAGATATTCTCAATTTCTCTTTCTATACTTTGACTGGAATTAGATACTAGCATTTGATAATGGTACTCTTTTAATTGCTCGTCAATACCGATAAGCGTTCTGGAAGTTGCATATGAATCCAGCCTTGGCACGATTGTTCCAATTATATTCGTATTTTTAGCCTTTAAGCTTTGAGCAAAGGCGTTTGGAGAATATCCGGTTTCCTTAATAATCTGTTCGATTTTTCTTTTTGTCTCTTCACTTACAGAGCCATCATTAAGATAGCGGGAAACCGTACTCTTGGCAACCCCTGCAAGCTTTGCAATATCAGCGATTGTTGTCATTGCTACCTCCGTTATTCCTTATAATTCCTTTTATTATACAATATAAGCCCACTTTCCGGCATCCTAAAATGATAAACAAATTCTCTTTCTAATTGTCAAACTCTTTCTTCCTTATGGTATAAATAATGTATATCATTTCATATATTGATAAATAATGGATCTATACAATTAATTTAGGAAAATGAAGGGAGGAATCTATATGTTTTCAAAAATAAAAAGGGCACCCGAGATATGTGACAGCGATTATGAGTTAATAACGCAAAATCGCTCTTCAGTTGCACCATTCATTTCGGTTATAACCCCAATCTATAATAATGAAAAAACAATAAAAAAAAGTATCCAATCCGTATTAAATCAATCCATCGGCAAGGAGAATATTGAGTATATTCTAGTAGATGATGGTTCCTCTGACAATACACGCACCATTCTATTAGAATATGCGAAACAGCATCCTTCTATTATGCTTTTGTTTCTTAAAAGAAATACTGGAACGCCCGCTGCCCCGAGAAATCTTGGCATTAAGCTTGCTACTGCTCCTTACATCACTTTCCTTGATGCAGATGATTGGTTCGAAAAAAGCGGATTAGAAAAACTATATTCCGTCTTAGTAGAAACAGGCGATGATTATGTTGTAGGAAAAACCATTCAAGCAGGCTCCAAACAGACAAAAATCATCGGCGAGCATGAATCCTGCATAGATCGAAGAAGTGTCTCCGTTGCTAGCATTCCCCATATTTTTCAGCATTTAGGACCTAGAGCAAGAATGATGAAAACGGAAATAATAAAGGAAAACAACCTTCGTTTTCCTGCAATGAAATTTGCAGAGGATAAACAGTTTTTTATGGATTATCTATTATGTTCCGATAAAATTTCGACCATTAAAGAAACAGTTTATTTTGTCAATCGATATGACAATAATAATGGATCCCTGACAAAACAGACGAATGTGCTAAAAAAAATGCAGTGCAATTTAAAGGTTATTCATTATTTTCAACAAAAAAAATTAGATGATGCGTTAAAGAAAATGATTTTAAACCGATTATATGAATTTGATTGTTTTATTCGTTTTATCAATAATTATCATACACTTCGCAAGGAAAAGAGCTCTTCTCTTAAAGAAAGAACAGCTGATTTTATGAAAAGACAAGCCTATATTTGGACATTCAAAAAAGTGCTAAAAACAACCGCAAAGCTGGATTATGATTTTACCGCACATTTTTTTCATCCGATGAACAAGGTCTGCTGTCAGTTATTTCAAACAAAACAATATAAACAATTAGAAGAGCTTCTTAGATGGAATGCTGCAGAAAAAGTCAAACAGCATCATATACAAAATAATAAACCTTATATGATATCTCCTTTAAAAGAACCGTACAACTATATAAGAGTTCCTATGTATGTCGAATTAGTAAAATGTGTTGAAGAAAAGGATCGTTATTTTCTTCCTTTTAAAGTGGCAGGCGACTTTTTGAATGATATAACAGACGTCCTTTTTCGCGATAGGAATAATATCAACAACGAGTTTATTATAAAGATAACAGTGGATACAAACGGCAGTGGAATGCTTGAATTGCCATTATCATGGTTTACTTCCTTGCCAACAGCTGTTTATACTATTTATTTGCGCTATCAAAACTATAATAAAGTTCAGCTGAAAATCACCTCCAACACCGAAATTACAAATAACCATTCACAAATGTTTCAATTTTATGCAACTAAAAATCAGAACCTTGCTTTAAAAATTCGTTAAAAATGGATATCCACTTCTCGGATATCCCCTTTGTTCTGCATTTAATTTTGTTTATTCAAGTCATCTATAAATCTATGAAATGCTTCTTTTCCTGCTTTTGTTCGTTTAAACACTCCAGCATGGTTTAAAATAGTTAGAAATACTGCCCCTAATTCTGTTTGTAAAATGTCGTTTACATTGTTGCTTGATAGTTCCGGATGCTTTTTCTGAATGTTTAGTGCCCAATCAAGATGTTTCTCGACCATTGGATTTGCAGCTATTTTTTCTGCTGCATTTTCAGAAACGATGCAATATCCAATAATATCCATTTCCTCTTTTAATCGGCCAGGAAGCACAGCCAATCCCATCACTTCAATTAAGCCAATGTTTTCCTTTTTTATATGATGCACTTCGTTGTGCGGATGAAAAATGCCTAAAGGATGCTCTTCATCTGTTCAATTATTGCGAAGCACAAGATCCAGTTCAAATAATTCATTTTTATTCCTGGCAATTGGTGTAATCGTATTATGCGAGGTAAGATCAGTGAAAGCATAAATATTCGCTTGTGGAGCACTGTACTGCTGCCATTTCTGATAAATAAAATCAGCGGCTTCTTCCACATCCTCCCTATTATCCCCTTGCAAACGGATTACAGACATCTGCCATTCCACTATTCCAGCCTTCACTTGCGGAAAATCTTCCAACCCAAAATATTCTTCTATTTCTGCCTTTGCCATCGGAAATTCATGAAAACCGCCTTGAAAATGTTCATGTGCCAAAATGGAACCTCCCACAATCGGCAGATCGGCATTGGACCCGATAAAATAATGAGGAAATTTTTCGACGAACTCCAATAAATGACTGAAGGTTTTCTTCGTTATTTTCATCGGAATATGCTCATTGGAAAAGCAAATCGTATGTTCATTATAATATACAATGGATAAAATTGTAAAAACCATTTTTCGTTATTTAATAAAACAGGAATGACGCGATGATTTTGTCTTGCTGGATGATTCAGTCTTCCTGCATATCCAGCATTTTCTTTACATAAAAGGCACTTTGGATAATTGCTGACTACTTCATTTTTTGCTGCTATAATAGCTGCAGGATCTTTTTCCGGCTTCGATAAATTAATGGTAATTTCCAAGTCTCCATATTCTGTTTTTGCAAGCCATTGCTCATTTTTTGCAATTCGTTCTGTGCGAATATAGTCTACACTTTTGGAATAACGGTAAAACCAATCTGTTGCTTTTTTCAGGTCCCAAGAAAATTCTCTAGAAATTTTCTACATTTTTCGCTAAAAACTATAATACTAACATAAAAACATTGAAACTCTCAGAATTCTTTTTTTAGAAGGCTACTCTGAAAATAGGTGCTCTCAAATAGTCCGCAGCCTGTATACACTTCGCTTTCCGTGGGACGAGCGGTGAGCCTCCTTGCTCGTACCCGTCTGAGCTGAGGTCTTGTCAGTCCGTTTTTTAAGCAGGAGTCTCGCAAATTCCCTTCCCAAAAACAACATTATCGTTTAACAGAGCCTATCAGAAAAGCGCAAGCGCCTCGCTCATTGTCGTACAGGCTGGCCGATTCTAGACACAGATAAAGGAAAATCTACTAACTGCGCTTGTCCTGTGACAACGTCATTTGATTTGCAACCTTCAAGTATGTGACAACATCTACATTGGCACATACTGTTCTCAGAGCTGGATACCCGTCTGACTTCCTAAATATCTCCTTATTTATCTTTTAAAAAAGTATTGGAACTTTTTTATGAAAACAGTTCCAATACCATAAATTTTCCTTTAAAATAAAGAGAAGAAAAAATTTTTCTATATATAATTTAATGCTAGTAAAATTTTTTTATTCTATCGTTATTGGATGACTTTCCATACAAAGGAGATTTATATATGTCAAAAAATTCCTTCTACTTAGGCGTTGATATTGGAACAACAAGCACTAAATCTGTTTTATTTGGCGAAGCTGGCAAGGTGATTAGCATGCATCATGTAGAATATCCACTTTATAGTCCAGCAGCGAACATCGCCGAGCAAGATCCAGAGGAAATTTTTCAAGCAGTGCGGGAAACAATGAAAACAGCTATCAAAAAAGGCAAAATCAACTCAGACGATTTAAAACTTGTTTCCTTTAGCTCTGCCATGCATAGTGTAATCGCTTTAGATTCAAAAGGAACCCCTTTAACTCGCTGTATTACATGGGCTGACAGTCGCTCGGCTGATTGGGCGAATAAAATAAAAAAAGAATTTAATGGCATGGAAATCTACCGTAGAACGGGTACACCTATTCACCCAATGTCACCGCTTTCAAAAATAGCGTGGCTGCGAACAGATTTCCCAGAGGTTTTCTCCAAAACGGCTAAATTTATTGGCATTAAAGAATATATTTTCTATAAATTATTTGGTAAATTCATTGTCGACCACTCTATTGCGTCAGCAACTGGAATGTTTAATCTAAAAGAACTTACATGGGATCAAGAAGCGCTTAACATCGCTGGCATTTCAGAAGATCAACTTTCTAAACCAGTATCAACCACTTATTATCTAAAAGGCTTAGAAACAAACTATTTGGAGGAATTAGGAATCTCTTCAGAAACTCCATTTGTGGTTGGCGCAAGTGACGGTGTTCTTTCCAATCTTGGTGTAAATGCCATTGATCCTGGTGTTGTAGCTGTTACAATCGGAACAAGTGGAGCCATTCGTACGGTAACAGATAAGCCTGTTACCGATCCAAAAGGACGAATTTTTTGCTATGCTTTAACAGAAAACCATTGGGTTGTCGGCGGACCAGTAAATAATGGCGGCATGACATTCAGATGGGTCCGGGATGAACTCGCTTCTTCTGAAGTAGAAACAGCCAAGCGCCTCGGCATTGATCCATATGAAGTATTAACAAAAATCGCTTCGCGCGTTTCAGCGGGATCGAACGGACTTATTTTCCACCCATATTTAGCCGGTGAAAGAGCCCCGTTATGGAATTCGAATGCACGAGGATCCTTTTTTGGACTTGGCTTGCATCATAAAAAGGAACATATGGTACGTGCAGTACTAGAAGGAGTTATCTTTAACTTGTACACTGTTATGCTGGCATTGCAGGAAGTCATTGGCGAACCAAAACAAATTCAGGCAACTGGCGGATTTGCCCGCTCTGAATTATGGCGCCAAATGATGGCAGATATATTCAATCAAGAAGTTACTGTTCCAGAAACATTTGAAAGCTCCTGCCTCGGAGCCATTGTATTAGGCATGTATGCTTTAGGAGACATAAAAGACTTCTCTATTATGAAAGAATTAGTGGGAAGTACGCATTCTCATGAACCAATCAAAGAAAATGTGGAAATATATCAAGATTTAACTTCGATTTATATTCGAGTTTCCAGACTGCTTGAAAAAGAATACGACCAAATAGCCGATTTTCAACGTAAATGGGTGAAATAAAGTAGAAACCCCAAGGAGAACTTTTTCTCCTTGGGGTTTCTACTTTATTATCGGCTCTCTTTGCAGATATTTTTGCGATTTTATAAGTTTGATTTACGATTTTCAGAATTCTATTTGTGAAACCTTACTTCTCCCCCCACCCTAGAATACTGCACCATCATTTGTTCTCTACACTATGTCCGCCAAACTCATTTCTTAGTGAAGCGACTACTTTACCAGCGAATGTATCTTCTTCAAGTGAACGATGGCGCATCATTAAAGATAATGCCGTTACAGGCATCGCTACTTGCAGATCTAATGCTGTTTCCACCGTCCATTTTCCTTCACCAGATGAATGCATTACTCCTTTTATTCCTTCTAGCTTAGGATCTTTTGAAAAGGCATTTTCGGTTAGCTCCATTAACCATGAACGAATAACTGAACCATTATTCCAAACCTTTGCTACACTTTCGTTGTCATACTCAAATTCGCTTTTTTCCAATAGCTCAAACCCTTCTGCGATAGCCTGCATCATGCCATATTCTATTCCGTTATGAACCATTTTTAAAAAATGTCCACTTCCGCTTTTCCCAGCATAATTGTAACCGTTTTCTACACAGATGTCTTGAAACAAGCTTTCCAACTGATCAAAAATTTCCTTGTCTCCTCCCACCATCATGCAAGCACCATTTCTAGCACCAGATGTTCCACCGCTTGTGCCAACATCTAGAAAATAAATCCCTTTCTCTGCTAAATCTTTTGAACGGCGGATAGAATCTTTATAATGGGAATTCCCTCCCTCTATCACAATGTCGCCCGCGATTAATACTTCTTTTAATTCTTTTATAATATTTTCTGTAATTTCTCCTGATGGCACCATCACCCAAACTACTTTCGGAGAAGGCAGATTACTTACTAGTTCAGCTATAGATGATGATCCATCTGCCCCTTCTAAAATTATTTTTTCTACAGCGCTTACATTTAGATCAAAAGCTGTTACACTATACTTATGATCGATTAAATTCATTGCTAAATTATATCCCATTTTCCCAAGACCGATTAAACCAATATGCATGTTCAGCTCACTCCTTTTTGAAAATTTATTTCATATTATACTATTATTATACGAAATTTTTTTCAGAATGAAAACCTTTTTAAGAAATATTTTTTCAAGCTAAATTTATGCTATACTATGCTTACCATTTTATTCGAAAGGAACGAAGTCAATGGCGCAAAATTGTATTGGAAAAATACGGTCCTATTATGCTAGATTAAGTGAAAAAGAAAAAAAGATTGCTGACTATATTCTGCAAAACCCTGAAGAAATCATTCACTGTACCATTAATGAATTGGCGGAAGATTTAAATGTGGCAGATGCTACAGTTTTTCGTTTTTGTAAACGGATTGGCTTTAAAGGCTACCAAGCCATGAAAATTGCATTAGCTTCTGAAATCATTGAACCAATTCAGCAAATTCATGAAGAAATTAATAAAGACGATAATGTAAAAACGGTAACGGAAAAAGTATTTCATTCCAATATACGTACATTAGAGAATACTCTGCAAATTTTAAACGGAGCATCTATTCAAAAGGCAGTGGATTTACTTATCAACGCAAAGAGAGTAGAATTCTACGGAACGGGCGGTTCAGCAGTTATAGCGATGGATGCTTTTCACAAATTTGTGCGTACCGGAATAAAAGCGTTTTCATTTTTAGATTCCCACTTTCAGCTCATGTCTGCTTCTCAGCTTTCCGAAACTGATATAGCAGTTGTTATTTCACACTCTGGAACCAACAAAGACACGATAAATATATTAAAAACAGCTAAAACAAATGGTGCGAAAACGATCAGTATAACTGGATATCCTAAATCACCGATTGCACAAAATGCGGATGTGGCACTCTTTACAAGCTCGGAGGAAACAGAGTATCGTTCAGAAGCATTGTCTTCCAGAATCGCACAGTTAAGTTTAATTGATGCACTATATGTAAATATGATGATATTAAATAAGGAAGTTGCGAATAAATCGCTTGATAAAATCCGCACTGCAATTTCAGATACAAGAATGTAAGGAAACGGGAAAAGGGATGGCAATCAGTGGCATCCCTTAGTGTATCGAGGAGGCATGATTTGCACTAACTGAATGCTCATCGAAAACGTTTGTATGTCGGGGAGATTTGTCTCTGTGATTGACTCTCCTAGACAATTCCACTGTTTTTCTCATACATTTCCCTCTATCTAAGACAGCTATCATGCATTTTTCCACAGAAATAGGGATGCCAGTCAATGGAATGGCATCCCCTCATTTTTATACAAATAAGCTTAGTAATAAAGCTCCTCCAAAAGCTACAAAAGATAATACTGTTTCCAAAACAGTCCAGGTTTTGAAGGTTTCTTCTACTGTTAAGCCTAAATATTCTTTCACCATCCAGAATCCTGCATCGTTGACATGGGAGAACATAAGAGATCCTGCCCCTGTTGCGATTACCAGCAATTCAAGATTAACGCCAGACATACTCTCAATAATAGGAGAAACAATTCCTGCAGCGGTTGTCAATGCAACTGTTGCTGACCCTGTTGCAATACGAATTAGTCCTGCAATTAAAAAGGCAAGCACTAGTGGCGATAAAGATAAACTTTCAGACATATGGCCAATCGTTGTTCCTACTCCACTGTCGATTAGTACTTGTTTAAACGCCCCACCAGCTCCAATGATTAATACAATGGATCCAACTGGTAAAATACATTCTTCTGTAAACTTTTTCAGTTTATCTTTATCCATTCCTTGACGGAAGCCAAGGAAATAATAAGCGGAAAAACAAGCAATCAATAAAGAAATCAACGGACTTCCGATAAACGATAAAGCACTTTTAAATTCTGCAGATAAAAAGTCTAAATAAGGTGCAGAAGTTCCAATCACCATTAGAATTACTGGCAATAAAATCGACAAGAAGGAAATGCCAACACTCGGAAGAACGGATGCATCTTTTTGTTCAATTTGAATTAAACTTGGCTCTCCTTTTGGAACAACCCGTTTGTTGACCCATTTAGCAAATAATGGACCGCCAATTATTCCGGCAGGAAGCGCTATTATTAAGGAATAAAGTAATACTTTCCCTAAATTAGCTCCGTAAATTCCGATTGCTGCAATTGCCCCTGGATGTGGAGGCACTAGTCCATGAACGATAGATAACCCTGCAATACCAGGAAGTGCGATTAATAAAATATTTTTCTTTGATGCTTTTTGTATAGAAATTACTAATGGAAGTAAAATTAAAATTCCAACTTCAAAAAATACCGGAATACCAATAATAAATCCAGATAAAAACATGGCCCATGGAAGTTTCTTTTCACCGAAAACCCTTACAAAATAATTTGCAATTTGCAAACCTGCTCCAGATTCAGAAAGCATTTTACCAAGTATAGTGCCAAGCGCAAGAATTCCAACTAAATGGCCTAAAACGCCGCCTACGCCTGTTTCATAAGCGCTTACAATTTTGTCCCAAGATAAACCGGATAAGATAGCCAAAAACATACTTGCCACTGTTAAACTGATAAATGCGTGCCACTTAAACACTGAAACTCCTAATATAACAATAACAATTGAAATTAACGTGATGATCAATAAATATGCATCCATGAAACTCCCACCTTCGTTTGTTAATCCATTTCTCTTTTATTTTTGTAAGCGTTTTATTCATTCTTTAATGTCATTATACGGAAAAAATTTTCTTATTGCAATACCGTTGGGAGAAAAATATTTATTTCTTTTTATCTTATTTTTTTCTATATCTATTCATCTAAAAAAAGGAAGCGTTTATTAAGCTAAAAGACTACCAACCTCATATAAAGGAGATGTTTGGAATGGAACAAATGAATGAACAATCACATGCAGAAAATAAAGTGGAAGAAAAGCAAAGAAGAAGACTGAGATGCACTATCTAATTTACTCATTAAACTAGTAAATTAAAAAAGATAGGACAGTCGGATACGTCGGCTATACCGGCTTATCGACTGTCCTCATCTGATTGTTTAGCAATACTCTTTTTCATAAGTTTTATTTTATTAACAGCTTAAGCAGCCATATACTATTTGATCCATTCATACAAAGTAATTTCATGATAAATAGGGTCATAAATAGGGTTGGATTTGAAAATTCTTACTTTTTTGATTTTGCCTGACAGATCAATCCCTTGCTTCGAAAACCCTTCAATTACTTTATTCGTTAAAAAAATTTGACTGTTTTTATAATAAGTCATATCGTGTAAGAAAATCTCGTATGTTAAAATCCTTTTATGGTGAATTGGAGCGTCCAAGTATTCCAATACCCTTGTTTCTTCCCATGTGTAGAGAATAGAGCTTTTATTCATTTTTTTTGTGTATTCTGCTAATTGATAGCTGGCAGGCTTCTCGGTGGCTTGTGCATAAATCATTTGGACTGATTTTACCGAGTTGGAAAAAAGCAAAATTAAGCAGATGACAGAAGCTATTGGATGAGTCCATTTCTTTAAAATCGTTACATACAAGATAAAGAGAATAAACAAAACAACAGGCACAATATGCCGAGGCTTCTCCACATTCTGAGCCAGCAGCGCCCAAATGAAATAGCTTAAAGCCATCACATAAGCCAACGAAAATGTTTTTATACTCCACTTAAAATGCAATAAACTAATAAGCAATAATACGATCATGATAATAGCTATAAGAATTGACAGCGAAGATAATCCATGCCAAAAAAGATTGTTGAATAACAATGTAAATACCCTTGCCAAAATAGATTGATCGCTTGAAACTGCCGTATTTCCCCAGTCATTAAAATGGCCGCTCGTAAATGCAATGGAAAGCTTTAAAAATCCTTGAATACTTCCTTCAGAAAAAACAATGCCCGATATCCAAATGAGCTGAAATACGATAGCAATCATGATGCGTAAATTCAGTTGCTTCAGTGTATATGTTTTGTCATTCCATTTTTTCCAGAACAAATAAATAAGTCCTACGCCAAAAGGTATGTAAGACAGACGTATTCCAAGCAATAGGCTAAAAAGAACAAGAGGCAGCCAATCACCAAAGCGTCCATCCTTTCGAACTGCTCTATCTAAGCTCCAGAAATACCACCATAACCCCGCTAAGCCTGCCCCTTCAGACATTGGTTGGTTTACCGTTACAAGCACATAGGAGGAGGAGGAAATCATGGAGGTAATTAAAAAACTGAATGGCTTCGATACATATCCTCTTGCCAGCTTATAGATTGGAAAGATCGCACTGAAATAAAAAAGGATATTGAATACGGTTAAGGAAGCTGTTTTATCTTCAAGAAATTGATGGATAAACATTCCACCAAGAATAAAGTATGGGTATCCAGGAAAATGGGGCTGCATTGCCATGATATCGTATCGTTTTAAAGCAAGAGAATAATCCACCTCATCCCATGAAGCTGCGAAGGCATTTATATGCTTTAATTGGTACAAGAATAAAATGATTATAGCTGCTATACTTGTTAAGGCAAGAATTTTGTGATGCCATTCAACTTTTTTATGTATATCCATATGACCATCCTTCTAACAAACATATAGAAAAAAAGTACAAGGACATTCCTAGTACTTTTTGTAAACATGTTTATCTTTTTTGATTGCTTATGCGTTTTTTAAAGCTTTTGTTTCCTTTTTACTGCTTTGTTTTACATCGTCAGTAGATCGATAAGACGTTAATAAATAAATTCCGGCAAAATAGCCAAGGTATGCAATAACTTCTTCTATAGATGGCATCGATGAGTAGCCAAACAATGCTTTCAAAAAGATTCCAACTTCCCCAGACAATAACGGTGCTGTCCCATGATCTCGCAAATAATGATCATAATCAATTGGATGCTCCGGCAGGAACCAAGTCAAATCGTATAGATGCGGAATGACACTTCCGATAATCTCTAAATCCTGCATCATCGAGATAGCCTGAACCAGCAGCCCTGCAGCAATTAAAATGATAAACACCCCTGTGACTTTAAAGAATGTTTTAAGCGATATTTTCATTGTTCCTTTAAAGAATAGGTGAGAAACAACGAATGCAATGATGACGCCAGTAATAGCTCCCCATCCCTGCATCGCAGCACCAATATTCCCGCCAGTAATAGCCGCAAAGAAAAAGACGGTCTCAATCCCTTCCCTAAGGACTACTAAGAAAGAGTGAATGACCATTCCAACAACATTTCCAGTTGAAATGAACTTACTCATCTTGTCTTCCGTATTGCCTTTTATGTCTCTGCTGTGGCTAGCCATCCAAAATACCATTTGTGTCAATAGGAGAGCCGAAATAATCATAATGCTTATTTTCAAATACATTTCACTGACCATGGCCGCAAATCCAGTAAATACAAGCTGAAATAACATAGCGGCGCCAAAACTAGCCAACACAGCTAGTCCGGCCCCCACCCATATATATTTTGTGTATTTCTTGTTATCCGTTCTTTTCAAGTATGTCGTGATAATTCCTACAATCAGCAACGCTTCAAGAACCTCGCGAAATGTAATTAAAAGTGCTTGTATTTCCACAAAATTTCACCTCTCCCCTATTGGAACAACTTATTTATTTGATTTTCTATTTCGTCTTGCCACAATAATAACAGCTGCAATAACAACTACGATAATGATGATTGGCAGCCAATTTCGAATATTGGATAGATCGGTCCAATCCTTATTTTTTTGTTCTTTTTCTGTAGCACTTTCAGAAAAATGTCCTACTTCTAAACTTTTTATCTTAAATTCTGATTGAAGATTTGAAAGAATTGTCTCTTTACTTGCTTTAAAAGCGTCTAAATCAGCCTTTTTCTGCCCTACTCCAAAAAGTCCAGGATTGCCCAGCGAATCTAAAGCTTTATCAAATTCTGCTTTGAGCTTTTTATCACGATCAGCATTTTTTGCTTCTATTTTTGGAGACAGTGCTTCATATGTAGCAAATCCCTTCGCCAACAATCGTTTACTCGTATCGAACTCTTTGAAATTTTTTTCGACATTTTCCAAACGCCTAGCAATATTTAATACGAGGAGCACATCCATATTTTTAATCGTCTGTTCCTTATCTTTATCCTCTATGTTTTGGAGAATAATTTTCGATGGATCCGGTCCCATATGCATGTCGACTTCTTTTTTTACGGTTTCATAATGTTTTCGTGCTGTATTGAAATCTGGAGGATTTTTATCTAATTCAATTACCATTTCTTTATAGGATTCAGCCAATTCCTCTTTATTTGGATCACCATATGAATAAGCATTCGCTTTTATAGAAAACAAATTGGTAAAAAGAAAAATAAATGCAAAAGTTAAAATGACTTGTTTTTTCAAATTCTTTTCCTCCTATCGATACTGTTAATGATAATGATTATCATTATTTATGTCAATATTATTTTGCGATATTCAGCCTTTGTTTGTGAATTTTTTCTGACTTTTCCAATATTTCTAAATTACATGCATTCTTTTGAACATCAACTTTTTCCACCTTGCGATTCCATTCCTTCCAAATTACTGGAATAACAGACGTTAAATATCCTCTAAACGTAATAAAAGACTCCCCAGTAGAACGAACTTGGTATGGTATAGCGACTTCCTTCATCCGAAACCCTTTTCTAACAAGGTTTAATGTAAGTACTTGTGCATAATTATAGTCATGAATAATTTCAGCATGCTGAAGGGCTTGTCTCGAAAAAGCCCTCATCCCTGATTGTCCGTCGTGAATCCATTTTCTCAATAACAAACTTTGAAGAAAGGTAAAACAATAGTTTCCTAAACGACGATGGAGCTTCATGCCCTTTATCGTACCCAAAAAGCGGGATCCCATTGTATAATCGGCTTCTCCCTGGAAAATGGGCTGCAAAAGATTAGGAATGTGATTGGCAGGATATTCTCCATCTGCATCAATCATCACCCCAATGTCTGCTCCTCTTTCAAAGCACTCACGAAGACCAGCGCGAACCGCTGCACCAAGTCCCTGATTTTTTGAAAAACTGACAATAAAGTCTGCTCCAGCTTTGTTTGCTACTTCAACAGTTTGATCACTGGAGCCATCATCAATGACCAAAACTTTTACATCCACTTTTTCATGAAATTCCCGCGGAATATTTTTAATAACATCTCCAATTGATTCCTCCTCATTAAAGGCTGGCAAAAACACAATCACTTGAAGTTTATTCATTTTCACATCTCATCCTTCTGTTCAATGGCATCTGTTAAGACTTTTCCTCTGCTATGACTTGGAAAAGGCGCACCTAGTAAATGAGCTAATGTCGGTGCTAGTGAGACAAGACTATGCTTTTCTTCCACTTTCTTTCCTTTGGCAATATTGGGTCCGTGAATAAAAAAGGGAACAAATCTTTCTCCTTCATCTAAATGACCATGGCCGCCGATCCCATCAGCCTGCCCATGATCCGCACAAATGAAAAGGGTTGTATTGTCCATCTTCCCATCTGCAGTGAGCCAACCGACAAAATCTTTAATAAGTCTGTCTGCTTCATGTATTTTTTGCAGATATTCATCATAAAGCACACCACGGCTATGACCGGTTTGGTCTGTTGCAATCATTTGCACGATAAACAAATCTGGATCCTGTTCCTTCATGATTTTTTTAGCCCTTTCCATAATATTTGGATCCGCCTGATCATTATGCATAACGGCCGTTACTGTTTCAACATCACTTCCCATCGAATCAACTAGATGGGCAATTCCTAGCAGTCTTCCTTTTTTGCCAATCTTCCTTAACGAATCAAAGATACTCTCCACCTTAATTCCTAATTTCCAAACCATATTGGAGTGAATTCCATGTTCCTTAGGATATGTTCCTGTAAACATGGATGAAAAACAGACAACCGTTCTTGCAGGATAGACGGTTTCCATATTCATATATTCTGTACCGTTATCCTTTAAATAATCAAGAAATGGCGTATCCGCTTCATAAAAACGCTCCTTGCGCATTCCATCTATGACAATAACAATCGCTTTATCAGAAATGCTTTTTTCTGGCTGTGCAAACTGATCTCTTGTAAAGCCGCTATACATTTTCGGCTTCCAATCGAATAGATTGCGATGAAGAATATAAGCAAAGACAAGCACACTTAAATAAAAAATGACAATAGATACAAAATCTACTGAAGCGCCAGAATCTAATTTTACAAAGAAGTATTCCCAAAGAGACAACAAAAGTAAAAACTTAGGAATTTGTTCTTGAGCGTTTCCGCTTGTTGAATCACTATTTTTCATCACAAGCTTCCAGAAACGGGTAAAGTTTAACCATGACGTACCGATTCTTAAATGATAATAAAGCGTTCCCCAAAAGAATACGGTAAAAAAGAAATACAGACCAATAGAAAAGAATAAAAGACCAATACTTGTATGATTCCATATGATTAAATAGACAACAAAAGGAACCCAAAGATAATTGCGTAAAAATAGCGGAAAATCAAAAAGATAATAAAGAACTAACAATGGGATCACATACAAAAAAGATTGAATTAAGGCAAAGGATGCTTCCCAATCGGTTAAAACACCAATGTGAAATAACAGCATCGTTCCTACCACAAAGATTGGTGTAAAAGGTTTCCCCTCATTTAATAAATTCCAGCAGCGTGCAGCAGTCTTTTCAAATTTTGATGCACTTTTCATTTTCTCTTCACTCCTCTTTAGTCTTGTCCAACTTAACATTGTCTTAAATGGGACGGGATATAGGAATACAGCCATTCCCCCTGCAGCATAAGAAAAAAAGAATTTAACAGCATGAGTAATTAAGGCTACTGTATAACCTTCTTGTACGGTAAATCCGAACAATCTTAAAGCAAAGACAAGAAAGCTTTCATAATTGGCAATTCCGCCTGGTGTTATTTGGAATAATTGTCCTGAGACTGTTATACTGTTGGCAAAAACAGCTTCAAAAACCGATAAGTTCCCACTGTTAACGATAACCGTTCCATAAAGGACAGCTGCTTCTAAAATCCAACTGAAACCAATAGCAATAAAAATAATCAATCCATTTCTACCACGCAACGCTCTTATGAATAATTTAATCTGTCGCTTAAAAAAAGCTGGAAAATATCGTATTACCACGATCATGGAAACCATCAGTATAAGAGTTCCTATTGTGACAAGTGGAATAGGAAGCTGAAAATCGATGCCAAGCATAAAAAAACCAGCCATCGCAAAGGCTAATAACACAATCATATCAAGCAGCCTGAGAACAAGGACAGAATGCACGGCATCCTCAGCACCAATGCCATCCCTAGCGCTAAGGATTTTCATTCGAACAAGATCACCTGCTTTTATGGGTAATAAGTGGTTCACAAACAAACTATATAAAATTCCAACTAAACATGTTGAAAACCTAGGTCTTCCATTTAAGTACACTTTCCAAGCTAAGGATTTCAAACAAAAAGAAAGAAAATATACGGTTAATATAGTAAACAGCATAAAGGGAGATTGTATGATTGCCTTTATACCGTTCCAAATCCATTTACCATCAAAGTAATATAATGTCAGATAAACAAAAAAACTTACAATCGACAGTGAACCTATTAACTTTATCATTTTAAAGGTAATCTTCATTTTCCCTCGCCCACTTTACGGTTTCGGCTAAGCCCTTCTCAAAGCTTGTATTAGGTCTATATCCAAAAAGATCTGCAGCTTTGCGAATATCAGCCCATGTTTGTACAACATCTCCTGCACGAGATTTTTCTCTCCTAATCTTCATTTCAGGAAAATATCGCTTTAATTCATTTAATAAAGAGAGCATAGAAATTGGTTTACCTGAACCAATATTAATCACTTCACTGCTATGTAATTTTGTTAGCGATAAATAAATCCCGTCCACAATATCCTCTATATAGGTAAAATCCCGAATCCTATCTTCACCAAACAGCGTGACTTCTTGGTTCTTAAGCAGCTTTTTAAGAAAAATGCCAATGGCCATGTCTGGACGAACCCAAGGACCATAAACGGTAAAAAATCGTAAAATCTTTGTTTCAAATCCATATAAATTTCGATAAACATGACAAAAGGACTCAGCAGAATATTTGGAAGCAGCATACGGAGAAATAACGTTTCCAGTGGCAAGCTCTTCCTTTAATGGTCCCTTTTGATTGCCATAGACAGATGAAGAAGAAGCAAAAATGAATTGCTCAGCACCACTTTGTCCGCATGCTTCCAAAACATTAATGGTGGCTTTAATATCATAATCTACATACTCCAGCGGTCTTTTAATCGAATAGGCGACACCAGGCAAGGCTGCTAGATGAATAACCGCATCCGGTGAAATGGATTGGAAGAAAGTCATTGTTTCCTCCCTATTTAAAAGATCTAAAAGAGTAAATCCATCCTTGCTCAAAGAGTTAATAGCACTCAATTGTTTCTTTTTTCTTTCTATTGAATAATATGGATGCAGACAATCAATGAGATATACTTCATGATTTTCTGACATTAGTTTTCTTGCTAGGTGGCTGCCAATAAATCCCGCACCACCCGTAATGATAATCTTCAACATAACACCTCTATCTATTTATTGGATTTCATCATTCCAATTATAGACGTTTTATTCAAAAGAAAAAACCTTGTTTGAAGACAAGGTTTCTCCCACTAGTGTAAATGGTTTATTTCGCTTGTTCAATAACATTTTCCAATGTGGCTTGGATTTTTGCTAAGACTGGCTCTCCTGCCTTTTTATCCTTCGCCTTTGCTGCTTCAAGGTATTGTTGAGCTTGTTCGGTTAAAGTTTGATAATCTTTTTCCCCAATAAGGCCTTTGATATCTTCCCCAATGATATCAATAAACAGTGCACCTTCCAACGCGGTAACAGCTGACTTATCTTCTCCCCATGCTTCTAAACTTTCCTTATATTCGTCCAAGGCAATATTAGAGAATCCACGTATAAATGCCTTGTTAACAACCTCAGGGTCAAGTTTTGCCACATCTGTTTCTAAGTTAAATTGGCTTTCAATTAAAGCTGCTTCCTCTGCAGAATGCTTGTCCAAGTAGGTGAAGATAGATTGGTAGAATGCCCAGCCTTCCGCTTGTTCAATTTTAGCCTCTTCTGCGTTTTCTTTTGCAGCTGCAGCCGATTTTGTTGCATAGCCATTAGGCTTTGCACCTGTTGCCAAATAAAAAGTTTTCATTAATGTTTTATCAACCACTTGTTTTCCTAATAGGAATCCGAGCTGATCATCTGACTCAGCAGCTTTTTCAATTTCATTGAAGCCGCCGTCAATTACAGAAACCATATTTGTTCCATATGCAGCATCACGCTTTTCAACCGTTGTCTGCAGGATAGAATAGAATGCTTTTGCTTCTTCGATTTCTTCGTTCACTTCATCCTTTTTGCCCCAGTTTTCTTCAATTTCAGTAAATTCATGTTTAACTGTTGTATAGAAAACTTTTTGCATTAATTTATCGAAAATCTGTCTGACAACGATTGGGTCCATTGATTTGTCTTTGCCTGCCTGAAGAGCAGCTGTTATGTGCTGGTCGCTCTTCGCTTCAAACTCTGCATCGCGGTTCTGCACGAGGGTTTGAAGATTTTTTGTGTAAAGATCGGTAACTTTCCCGAAATCAACTTCTTTTCCTTCTTTTGCTTTATCTAATTCTGTAATAGCTTCTGTATAAACGGAAGCATAATCCACTTCTTCTGATGCTTTAGATTCATTCTTTGCTGCTGTCTCTTCTTGTTTTTCCTCTTTTGGCTTTTCTGCTTTATCCTGCGCTCCACAAGCTGTTAAGACAGCTGAAGCCATGATAAAGCTCGCAAAAATAGATTTTAATTCTTTCTTTTTCATTTTGTTTCCCCTCTTCTGTTTTAATAAAAAATAGATAAAATAATTACTTAATTGAAATTGATTTTCATTTATGTTTTGATTATATGGAGAATGATTCTCAATGTCAATGTAAAATTTTTTGAAAATTGTATAACATTATGTATTTCTTCAAGTAGAGTGTATGTCTATACTAAATCCATTAGGGTGGTATTACATGCTGAAGTAAAAAGAATAAATTGGTGCCACTTAAAAGATGAAACTATAAAGTGAACCTTCCTTCATTGGGGGTTGAGGGTTTTCTCTATTATTGATATTAAAAACATATACTAATATATCAACGCTACCAAATAGAGTTTTAATGGATAGATGTTCATCGATTTAACGGAAAGTGCTCCTTTGTCTACATAATAATTCTATTCCATCATTCTCCTCCTTTGTATAAATTAAATTCGTAAAAACTTGTTCTCCATCATTTACAAATACTTCTATGGAGGATTCATCTACAAAAATATGCATTTTTATTATCTTACTATCACCAGACATTGGTATTTCATAGGTTCTTCCAAACTGGAACTCTCCTTGATTACGATCTTTGATTTTTCCAAAACCAGCCCTTGTTCGATCTACAAATACTTTTTGCACATCTGCATTATATCCGACAACTGTTTCTCTTCCTCCTCCTTTTCGAAGGCGAATGCCAAATTCACTTAATTGATCCCATTCTGCTTCTACTTACATTTCATAGGTTCTTCCGAAAAAATCAATTTTCTTCTCTCCGTTTTTAATCGAAAATGCTTTGATGTTTTTGTTTTTTCCGAAGCTTTTCCGCTTCTTTCACTGGCTGCTGTCTTAATTTTACTATTCCATCCTCCCCTTTATACAAGCTTAATTCTCTTGGAATGGACATTGCCCCCATCCAAGGCTTTGTTGGTGATTGATATTGATAGCGCCAATTAGACATCCAGCCAAGCCAGATGGTTCTTCCATCTTTATCCGGAATATCGGAGAAAGTTTGCGCTGCATAATAATCCTGCCCATAGTCTGTAAACAGTTCTGTTTGTGAATAATTTTCTTTAATAAATTCTTTTCCATTAAATTCCCCAATAAAATATTGCGCCGTGGAACCGTTTGTAATCTCATTATCCCCCACACTTACATGCAGCACCCACTTTTCTTCCCCATCCACGTTTAATTTAAATAGATCTGGACACTCCCAGACTGCAGCTTGAGAGCCTTGATTATCACCAAATCTGCTTAAATACGTTCAATCAATTAAATTATCAGAATGATAGAATGCTACACTTTTATCTGCTGAAACAACCATGACCCATTTTTTGCTTTCTTCATGCCAAAATACTTTTGGATCTCGAAAATCTTTACTATTAGGATTTTTTATTACTGGGTTTCCTTTATACCTTTCCCATGTTCTCCCTTTATCCTTGCTGTAAGCGATGCTTTGTGCCTGTCCGCCTGCTGTATTCGTATAGATGGCGACAAGTCCGGCTTTTCCGTCAAAAAACTTGGTAGAATCATTCCAATCTACTACCACACTTCCTGATCTCTTCTTAATTTTGCTAAACCTCCTTTATAAAAAAATCCATCAGTGAATTCATTCACTGATGGATCTTCCAGAGTTACTTCCAAATAGAATTTAATTCGTTGCATTCTAGTAAGGTTACTTTCGTTTCTCCGTTTTTAGAGAACAAATTCACTTTTTGAAGCCCATTCTTTGGATATACTAAACTAGTAATAGCCGCTTCTCCATCATTTGCAAACACTTCGATGGAAGACATGTCAATAAATACTTGCAGTTTTACTCTATTATTTTTATTGGTTAATGGCGCTTCTTGGATGGCAGAAAAGGAATCGGAAAAATCAATTTCTCCTGATTTTGTTCGATCTACGGCAAGGATACTTCTTAACACATCATAATTTATAATCGTTTTTTCTTCGTCATTATAGACAAGCTCTATGCCAAATTGGCCAGCACTTATTTTCTCAAATTCTACATTTAATTCCACTAAAGAATGACTTAGATCAATCGCTAGAGTATTAGAGGAAAGCAAAGTATTTTCCTTTAAATAACTTTGTTGTTCTTTAATAGTATAAATCTCTTTTACAGGCTTCTGGAAAAGACGAATTCCATCGTCTGTTGAAACTAGATCCAACTCTCTAGGCAGCGTCATGACACCTCTCCATTTTTCTGTTGGCAATTGATTGGCATATCGCCAATTATTCATCCAGCCAATATAAATTCTTCTGCTATCGCTGCTCGGTATATCGGACCAGCTGACGCCTGCATAGTTATCTCTGCCATAATCCAGCCAAAGTATGGTATCTTCTGAATGATCGTTTTTAAATGTTGTTCCATCAAAACTACCGATAAAATACTGTGTTCTCGATCCCTCTTTATAATTTGCATTATCGCCAATGCTGACAATCATCACCCATTTTTCATTTGCTGGATCTCCATCCACTGACAGCTTGAAAAGATCTGGACATTCCCATACAGCAAGATGAGACCCTTCATTTTTTCCAAATTCACTAGCAAACTGCCAATCTTTCAAGTTAGGTGAAGTATAGAAAGTAACCGTTTGATCTGTTGCGAGAATCATCACCCACTTATTTGTTTCATCATGCCAAAATACTTTTGGATCACGGAAGTCCGTAATGCTTTCATCCGTCAATACAGGATTCCCTTCATATTTTCCCCATGTTCTCCCCTTATCCTGGCTATAAGCAATACTTTGTCTTTGGAAAGGGCGGTCTGAGTTGGGATACATGCCATGGTTCGTATAAATCGCTACAAGTCCTGGTTCATCAGGAAAAAATCCAGTTGTATTATGCCAATCAACAACGGCACTTCCAGAAAAAATGGCTCCATATTCATCGGGATAAAGGGCGATAGGCAGCTCCTCCCAATGGATTAAATCTTTACTGACTGCATGCCCCCAATGCATTGGCCCCCAAGTCGTGCCTGTCGGATGGTACTGATAAAACAAATGATACTCCCCCTTAAAATAAACCATTCCATTTGGATCATTCAACCAGAACTCTTTTGGAGAAAAATGAAAATGAGGGCGGAATTTTTCTGTAAATACGTTTAACATACTAAATACACTCCTTTATATCGATTTATTTACGCAGTATAAAAGGAGAGCTGCACACTGTTCACCGCTCTCCTCCTTCTTACTTATTGAGCATTGAATCGATCATATCCATCCTGTTTAATTTTTAACCATTCTTGCAAACCAAGACGGTCTAACTCTTTCAAATAATCATTCCACTCTTCTTCTGCTTTTCCATTTGTAATCCATTCAGCACGTTTTCTATTAACGTATGCAGTTAAATCTGTTTCAATGGAAGTAAGTTTATCTAACTCTTCTATGGAGAAGAATACTTTCGGATAATTATTATCTGCTTTCATATATGGAACCATTACTTTTTTCATTAAATCCATTCTCCAAGCAGCATCATCTGGTTTTGTTGTTACCTTTCCATAATAACTATCTAATATTGCCAATGGACCGTTGACACTTGTTTTTTGTCTTAATTCCACCGGTGCAGTTCCTTCTAATGGCAAATGCTTTAACATTCCGGCTTCTTTATCTAATTCAAAAATATTTTGCTGGGAATCATCTCCATATGTTCCCCAGTTATTTTGCACGGATTGAATTGGGTCGTATAGTTGATCAATCCACTTGGCCGTTAACTCCAAGTTTTTATTTTCAGATGTAACAACCATTCTGCCTCGGTCAAAGCCTACTCCATTAGTTCTTGCTACGTTGATTTGGCCATCTGGACCTTTTAATGGTCCCATTAAATCATATTTATCGTTCATGCCTGTAATGTTCGCTTTATCCCAAGTGAAGTACAGACCATAGCGATTTTCTTTCCCTTTCGCAAGATACGTATTCCAGTCCTGATCAAATGCCTCCACATCGATTAGTCCTTCTTTATTCAGCTCATTAAAGAATTTGATCGCTTCTTTGTATCCTTCATCTGCTGCTGTATATTTTACTTCTCCATCATTTGTGACAACAGTATGATCCCAGTTGTCTCCTAAACCAAATGAACCGAACAAGAAGGATAAATCTTCTCCTCCCCCATTGATTCTGAATGACATTGGAATTTCATCTGCTTTGCCGTTTCCGTTTGGATCTTGTGTTTTAAATGCTTTTAATACGGTCTTTAATTCATCTGTTGTTTTTGGCATTTCCAACCCTAATTTATCTAGCCATTCTTTGTTAATCCAAGGGAAGCAATCAACTGCTTGAATCGCTTCTTTTCCTGTTCCCAATTCCTCAATCCACGGGAAGGAATAAATATGTCCATCAGGGGCTGTCATTAGAGATTTATATTCTGGAGCTTCTTCCAGTACTTTTTGCAAATTCGGCATATAATCTTCAATTAGATCTTCTACAGGTACTATGACGCCGTCCTTTGCCAGTTTTAATAAATCATAGTCACCATACGCTGCATCAAAAATTGCATCAGGAAGATCTCCACTGGCAATTGCTATGTTCCTTTTTTCTACAAATGATTCGTTCGTATAGTTTTTCCATTTAATATGCACGCCTGTTTGATCTTCTAATCGTTTAAAAATTAATTTATCATTCGGATCTTTTGGAGCCAATGCAGAGCTTTGCGTCAGAAAATTTAAAGTTACTTCTTCTTTTAATGGAAACTTAATATTTGATAGCTTATAATTTGTTGAAGCGCTTTCATTTTTATCAGAACATCCTGCTGTTAATAAGACAGATGCAAATGCAGTCAGCATTACTTTACTCATTCTTTTCATAAAAGTGATCCCCTATCTGTAGTTTATATTTTTATCACTAGCTTCTTTTTGTATCGCTTTAGCTAAATGGATTGAATACTATACCTTATATACAAGAGAAGCTAGCTGTTGAAGCCATTATTTGTAGGCTACCCTTAAAAAGTGGTGCTGCTATGAGTAGTCCGCAGCCGGTATACACTTCGCTTTCCATGTGGCGGCGCCGAGGAGCCTCCTCAGAGCTACGCTCCTGCTTTCTTCTCGTCTGTCTCGCTAATCCCATAGAAGTCTTCGTGTATTCCGGCTGCTCTGCGCTAAAGAATAGAGATACTGCTTCTTTTCATAGGCCTGGTGCGAATCTTTATTAGCATAGATGTCTTCCTTGAAAAGTGGATCCTCAGCTTGAATGATGAAGTATCCATATCAGCTATTTATTGCTTTTCATACAGCTTTATTTTAAAGAACCCACCATAACACCTTTTTCAAAGTATTTCTGGAAGAATGGATACATGATTATTAATGGAAGACTAGAAATGACGATTGCTGCATATTTTATCATCTCAGAAAGCCTTTTCAATTCTGCCATTGCCAATTGATCGCTGATCATTCCCGGATCAGCCTGATTTTGAATTAAGATGGATCTCAATACTAGCTGGAGCGGCTGGAGTTTTGGATCCTCTAAATAGATCATCGCATCAAAGTAGGAATTCCATTGGCCAACAAAAGCATATAATGCTAGCACAAAAATAATCGGTTTAGACAGCGGCAAAATAATTTTAAAGAAAATAAGCAAGTCGTTCGCCCCATCCACTTTCGCTGCTTCATTCAATTCGTATGGAAGTCCTTTAAAATACGTTCTTGCAAGAATAATATTCCAAACATTCACGGCACCTGGAATAATAATGGCCCATATTGTATTGAGCATTCCTAGATCCTTTACAATTAAATACGTAGGAACTAAGCCGCCGCTAAAGAACATCGTAATAATAAACAATGTCATAAAAAACCCTTTTCCAACAAAACCATCAATCGACAGAGGGTATGCTGCAAAGATAGAAACAACGACTGTCACTACTGCAAACCCCACAGAATAAAGAATCGCGTTAAAAAATCCTCTAATCATCGCATCGTTTGATAAAATAAGTTTGTACCCTTCTAAGCTCCAATCTGAAGGCTTTAACGACAGCCCTTTATTCAGCAAAACGGTTGGGTCCATAAAAGAGGCTATGGCAACATATACTAGTGGAACAAGTACTACTAAAACAGCTAAACATAATAGAATACTATTTAACGTGATAATAAACCGGTCAAATCCTGTATGCTTAATATTCATTTTTTCTCCCCTCCTTAATACAATCCTTCTCCTTCATTTAGTCTTTTTACTACTGCATTAACAATAATCAGCAAGATTACGTTTATAACGGAGTTGAATAATCCTACTGCAGATGAAAACGAGTAATCTCCTGCCTGCAGCCCTATTTTATATACATAGGTTGGAATAATTTCAGACGCCGGTATATTCATAGAAGTCTGCATTAAGTATGCCTTTTCAAAACCAATTGCCATGATGCTTCCAGCCCCTAAAATAAACAGAACAGCCATCAATGGTTTAAGCGCCGGCAAATCGATATGAATAATCCGTTGTAGAATCGTTGCTCCATCTATTGTTGCTGCATTATGCAATTCTGGATCCACATTGGCCAGTGCTGCAACGTAGATAATGGAAGACCATCCTGCTGTCTGCCATATACCAGATAGAATATAAATGGAACGGAAATATTCAGGCTCTGACATAAACATCAGCGGCTTTCCTGTAAAATAGCTTATCAAGCTGTTAATCGGACCAGTTGGCGATAGGAAAATAAAGATCATCCCTACAATTACGACAACCGAGATAAAGTTTGGTGCATATAAGACCAATTGAATATTTTTCTTAATTGAAGCTCTGCGCACTTGGTTAATCATTAATGCCAAAATGATCGGAATAGGAAAACTAAGGATTAGCCCAAATAAACTAAGTTTTAGTGTACTCATAAAAATCGCTTCGAAGTTTGGCGAAGATAAAAATTTAACAAAATGCTTTAAGCCGACCCACTCACTCCCTGTTATTCCTTTTATCGGGCTAAAATCTTTAAAGGCGATAATAGCACCATACATAGGAACATACTTAAATATAATGGTTAAGATAACGGCTGGTGCAATGAGCAGATACAAAAAATAGTTATTTTTTATATACTGCACTTTCTTTTTTAATTTGCTGTTTGTTTTAGTCTTTATAACGGTTTCTTCTGTTTGAACTTTTAGCATTTGTTCCAACTGCTTTCCCCTCCTTATTAGAAAAGCGTAATAGCTTTGCTCATCGCTGTACTTCCTGCTGCAACGACGACTTCGAGCCTGTGACAGCACCGTTATTCATACATCCTGTACGTCGGAGCTGGACACTCTTCTACATTCATAACTTTTCCCTTTCTTCATAATTTCCTAGTCTTCTATGATGAATCGGAATCTCTTCTATTTACAATCTTTTGCACAGAAGCTAAATGCAAGCGATTACAAAATGGTTTGTAAAAAAATGAATTCACTCATTTTATATTCTACAGCATCATGGAAGACTATTTACTCCTTTATTCAATGAGCTTCTTTCTGATTTAAATATAACAAAATTCATTATTGGGTGATTTCAATATATTTGGCTTCGATTGTTTAAAATTTTCGGATGAAACAGATAGCTGATAAACAATAAAGTAAACTTTCATCAGTGGGGGATTACTGCTCGTTAAGAGTGGGATAAAAATAGCCAAAACCATCTATTATCTTGTCAGTAATGGAGATAATATCCATCACCTTCAACATAATAAGAGATTTTGGCTGTGCTTTAAGAGATAAGAAAGTATAAGTTTTCTGAAGTCAGAGAAGTGTCTAGCGCTTGCGCTTTTCTTATTGATTGATGTTTTCTTGCAGGCCTTTATTTATTCTCTCCACCGCTTTATCTGCTGCAATTTTTACATTCTGATTACTGATTCCAACCTCTTCAAACAACTTTCTTATTTCATCACTAACAACTGGATAAGCAGGAGTAACGGGGCGATTTTTTGAAAAGGACTGCGCTTGTTCCACAAATATATTTTTCGGGTAGACTTTTAGCTCTGCCAATTCTTCCGCAACCGAATATCTGGCCGGTATATCTCCCGTTTCTTTTACATATTTTTTTATGCCTTCATAGCTCGAAATATACTGAACAAATTCCCAAGCCTCTTTAGGATAGTTTGTCTTTGCAGAAATTCCAACAGCCCACCCGCCATTAGGAACAACTTGTTCTATCCCCTTTGGAATTGGAGCAATTCCAAATTCTTCTCCTAATTTAAATTCTGGATGATTAATCTTGTAATCTGCCAACGTCCACGAACCTAAAACAGACATAGCCAAATGACCATTTACAAAAGGATCTTCTGGAAGCTCAATGGATGCAACATGGTATTTTTGGTAAAGATCCTGATAAAATTGCAGTGCTTCTATTGATTCATCCGAGTTTAAAAACCCAGTAGCCGTCGTTCCTTCTTTATTTAAGATATCCCCTCCGAATTGCCATAATAAAGGCATTTTAAAATAGGCAGGGCCTTCTCCATCACTAAATCCCTGCGCTGGATCGATGCCATATATGTTCTTTGAAGAATCAGTCATTTTTTTTGCCATATCTAAAACCTGCACCCATGTCAACGGTTTATAAGGATCTTCTGATGGAAACGCTAAGCCTGCTTCCTTAAACAATTTTTTATTATAAAATAGCGCAATGCCGGATTCCACTATTGGCGCTAAATAGATTTCGTTTTTGTACGTCAACCCTTTTAAAGTTGAACTTGGTATGTCTTGAATATAGTCTTCTTTTTTCATGTAAGGATCCAATGACAATAACAAGCCAGAGTCTGCATATAGAGCTAGATTCGGGCTGTCTATTGACATAATATCTGGTGCATTTCCTGCGACCAGCTCTGTTCGCAGTCTCATTTCATAATCCCCAAATGGTATCGACACTAATTTTATGCGAATAGATGGGTGGGCTGACTCAAAAGAGGATACTAGTTCCTGAAAAGCATTATTTTCCGCCTTTGTTCCATAATTTCTCCAAAATGTTAACTCTATCTTTTTGCCAAGCTCTTTTCTTTCATCTCCTATTTGCTTTTTATTGGAAAAGGGAGAAACAAAAGTTAATATATACACTCCAATTGAAAGAATAAAGATTAGGAATAAAATCGCTAAAATCCATTTTTTTCTCATCTTCTATCCCTGTCTCCTTTTTGTACCTTGCTCTTTATACTACAGATTTACGAAAATCTGCTGGTGTTTGACCAAAATACTTTTTAAATACGGTGCTGAAATAGCCGGAATTAGAAAATCCGACCAACTGTGCAACATCGATTATTTTCAAGTCATGATCTTGTAAAAAATCAAGTGCTTTTGCCATTCGTAAATGAAGTAAATAGTCGCTGAAGTTTTGACCAATATGCATTTTAAACAATTCCGATAAATAAGCACTATTGATATGAAACTGTTCCGAAAGCATGGTAAGAGAAATCTCTTCTCCATAATGTTCCTCTAAATAAAATCGTATATTTTCTACAATGGAAACACCAACACTTGCCTTTGATTTATGCACTTGGTCCATAATGGCATTTCCTAATAGAATCAATGTTTCTCTCACTCTATTTTGAGAATTAAGCTCCCATATACTTTGCTGGCAATTCCACACAAATTGTTTGATTAGTTTTTTTTCCACTTCATATTTATCAGCAAGTGAACTTAATAAAAACAACAACCGGTTGGAGACGAAAAAGTAAGACAAAATCGAATGGGCTTGGCTTTTTCCTAAAATAGCAGAAACATGTTCATCAAAAGCGTCTTTTTTATTGCTTTCAATGCTATTCGTAATCTTTTTTTCTAGATCTGGTGTAAACTTAAACATTTCTTTATGAACCGTTTCATCTAAGATTTGCGATTGCAGCCCTATGTCGCTTTGACTCCAGGACAGCAAACTTGATCTATATCCATTTTTCATATTTTTATAATGGGAAATGACATTGCCAACCCCAATAACTACTTCTAGATTCATATAGGTATTCACATAATGAGTAATTTCCCTCACTAAGCTTTTTTGGTTATTTTCGCTATCTGCTTTTACTAGATGAACAAAATGAATCATGTTCCTGTATTGAGGATCATAAAAAGTATACGTCTGTGTACGCTGTTTGGCGATTTCTCGGCAAAGCATTCGAAAAGGCTTCCAAAGATCCTTTGCTTGATGGGGATTTTTATTGGAATCCCGCAGCTCTACCGAGATAAACTGAAATACCCCTTCCTCTAATTGAAAATGTTCTAGATTTAATTGTTTAATAGTTTCAAAGGAAAGAGATCGTTCCATCCAGTCTTCTTTTACAAGCTGCAGCAGAAACTGTTCTTGTTCTGCTTCCTTTTGTACAGCTGCTTGTTGAATGATTTTATCCGCTTCTTTTCGCTGATTAGACTCCTCCTCTATTTCATTTCGCGCTACTTCTAAAGCTTCTACTAATTCGTCTGGTGCTACTGGCTTTAATAAATAGTGCTTCACTCCTTCTCTCATCGTTGACCGTGCATATTCAAAATCATTAAATCCAGATAAAACAATGACTTTTACCAATGGATAAGTATAATGACAATTCTTAACAAATTCAATGCCATCCATTATTGGCATTCTTACATCTGTAATAGCAATATCCACTTTATTCTCTTTCAGGAAAGAAAACGCTTCCAAACCATTAGAAGCCTCTCCAACAATTTCTAAACCTAAGTTCTCCCAGTTGACTTTCATCCGGAGCCCTTTTCGGATTTGAACTTCATCGTCAATGATGATTACCTTCTTCAAGGCTGCACCTCCTTGGTTAATTGAATGCATAACACGATGGATGTTCCTTCGTTATGTTCTGTTTGAATATCATACGTAAACTTGTCGCCATAATAAAGTTTTAATCTTCCAAGAACATTTTTTAACCCGATGCTGTTTCCGCTGCTGTTTAATACATTACTGCTTTCATTATTTTGCTCCATATACATAAGCTCTTTATAAACATCGCTTGCCATGCCGATACCGTTATCTTGTATTAAAAGGAATAAAGTATCTTTAATGCACTCCGTTTTTATTAAGATTTCAGGTGGTCTTTTTCCTTGCAAACTATATTTAACGGCATTTTCTACAAGGGGCTGAACAATAAATTTTATTATGGGAATATCATTAGCTGATGGATCCTCTTCTATTTTTATATCAATCGTATCTTCATACCTTAGTTTTAATATATTGGTGAAATTGCGAATATAGCTGATCTCTTCCTTTAGTGGAACAATATCATTGCTCGTATTAAGCGAATATCTCATCATCCTCCCTAAGTATACGCTCACATTTACTACTTCTTCATTTTTTCCCTGCGCAGCTAATCCTCCCATAATTTCAAGGGTATTATTCAGAAAATGTGGATTTATTTGCAGTAATAATGCTTTATATTCTGCATTTTTCCTGCGCAAGTTTGCTTCATACTCTGTTGCAATTAAATGGTTCAACCGATCAACGGTATGACCAAAAATATTGATGGCATATCCGACTTCATGCTTATATGGTTTGATCGTTTTCATAAATCGTTTTGCTCCATTAAAATCTCCATGTTCTATATACCCCATTGCTTTGCGAAGCATTTCAAGCGGTTTAACAATTGTAGAAGACTGCATATAAGAAGCTAGGATGGTCGCAATAAAAATCAATGCACATATGATGAATAAATTTCGCTGCAAGTGGACTATTTTTGCAAATAGTTCTGATTTTGTCACTTCACTGATAAGGACCCAATTTCCTACACTTAATTTCTGATAAAAAACTAGATAGTCTTCCCCTTTGTACGTTGTTTCTATTAGCCCTTTTCCTTCCGGATACTCCGACATTTCTTCTAAACTTTGTGAAAGAACTTTTCGTGGTGTTTTGATTTTTCCCGGCAGGATATTGGTTCCACTTTGATCAACTACATAAACACGTCCTTTTTCCCCTACTTTAATTTTCGTTAATGCATTTTCTAATGCTTTAGAAGGAAAGTTTACTTTAATAACCCCAACCGCTTCTAATGTAGATATATTAAATAACGGAAGAAGGTAACTAATTACACTGCTTTCTTTCATTTCTTGCGACAACTGATAAGGATCCATATGTGCTTTTACCCATTTTTGATCCTTTTCCTGAAAATTTTGAAACCACTCTGCCTTGTTCAGTTGGTGATTATTTCCCCAAGTTCCTGTTCCATCATTCAAAAAAACAGCAATAGATATAGAGTTCGAATTATTGACCATCATTGACGATAATTGCATTTTCAATTGATTCTTCAACAATACTTTTTCAGTATTCGATATATCACTATCTGCATTGATCCAATCTCGAGTTGCTTGGTTGACAAGCACTTGCTTCCCTAAATCCTCCACTTGCGCAGTAATAGAATCTATATACAAAGAATATTGATCCATCTTCTCAATCGTGTTATTTTTTGTCTGTTCTTCCATAATTCGCGTAAATCTAGTTGGAATCATGATAGATACGATAAGAAAAGGGACAGTTAATAACAAAGTAAAAATAAGAAATATTCGATTCCGCAGCGAAAAAAACATACATCCTCCTCCAAAAAAAGAAAACCCTTACATTTTATTAAATGAAAATAATTCTATACCAAAACAACCTAACATTCTATTTCTCTTTTAAAATTCTACTCTGAAAAGTGTGGTGTTCTTGTGAGTAGTCCGCAGCCGGCATATACTTCGCTTTCCATGGGGCGGGCGCCGAGCCTCCTCGAAGCTCACTCCTGTGGGGTCTCTGCTGTCCCGCTAATCCCATAGGAGTCTTCGTATATGCTGGCTACTCCGTGCTATAAAATAGGGATACTGCTTCTTTTCATGTGCCGTGTTGCGAATGTTTACTTATATGATTGCCTTCTCTAAAGAAAACGCTTTTCTTTCAATGTAACATAAAAGGATTCTGGTTGCCATCTATTATTTTTGTTTTTATTCAATTTTTATGAAGGAGGTTCTTTATCCCACTCATAACGGGCAGTAAGACTCCCGCCTAAAGATACCGAGAAATCGAGGAAGATAGGCAGGGAATAACTGCCCGTAAAGGTCCGATAAGTGCAACTAACCATCAGTGGGGGAGGAGGAACCCCCCCACTGATGGAAGTTCACTTAATTTGAGAGGATTCCTTGAAAAGTATGTCTGATTAGTCCCCACCGCAGTCAGAATACACTTCGCTTTCCACGGGGCGAGCGGTGAGCCTCCTCCTCGCTGCGCTCCTGCGCGGTCTCACCTGTCTCGCTAATCCCGTAGGAGTCTTCGTGTATTCTGACTGCTCCCTGCTTCAAACATAAACAATAAGAAAAGCGCAAGCGCCCTTGCTCATCGACAGAATAAGCTGAGGTCCACAGGATGTGGATTACACAAACGAAGACATAAGGACGTGGCGGTTTTAGTTTGTGTTCCTTGAAGAGATAAAGGAAACACGAAGAACGAAGTGATTCGATGTTGACTACGCAAGCGAGGTGAGGGAAGCGTTGAAGTCGATAGGGCGCTTGCGCTAGACACCCGTTAGACTTTAGAAAACTTATACTTTCTTATCTGTTAAAACAAAATTGGAAGCTGCTTCTTTTCATCCTGCATGGTGCAAATTTGTTTGCATAGTAAACTCTGTTAAACATAAATATTGCAATTCATGAGAACTCGCTCTCTTTCGGCAGATTCTTATGAATTGCAATATTTTCTAAAAAACAATTTGAATATAGCGGAGATTTACTTGAATAATAGGAATAGGTATTTCTTTGTTTCTCTTGTTTAAACCATATTCCTATCTTTTTTTAGTTTTGGCCAGGCTGACATCCCAACCAAACCGTTTAGAAACTCATCCAATTTGAATGTAATTTACTTTAAAAATGCTTTTGTTCGTTCAAATTGGGGATTTGTAAATAAATCCGCTGGATGGCCTGATTCCACAATTTCTCCGTTGTCCATGAAAATAACGTTGTTTGCGACTTCTTTTGCAAATCCCATCTCATGTGTGACAACAACCATGGTCATATGCTCTTCAGCCAAGTCTTTCATCACGTTCAATACTTCTCCGGTCAATTCTGGATCTAAGGCAGATGTTGGTTCATCAAAAAGTAAAATCTCTGGGTTCATCATCAATGCACGAGCGATTGCTACTCGTTGCTTTTGTCCGCCTGACAGATTTGCTGGATAGGCAGATGCCCTGTCTGTCAATCCAACTTTCTCCAACAGTTCTTTGCTTCTAGCTTGAATTTGAGTGGATGATTCTTTCTTCGCCATTTTAGGGGCAAGCTCCAAATTTTGTTTTACCGTTAAATGTGGAAAAAGATTAAAATGCTGAAAAACCATCCCCATTTTCGATGTAATTTTCTTGATTTCCTGCGAGTTGGAATATACCCCATCCTTCACTAAATCATCGCCGTCTATCCGAATGCTTCCTCCTTGTATTTGTTCTAAGTGAACAAGGCTGCGGAGCATCGTGCTTTTCCCGGAACCTGAAGGACCAATTACTGCCACTACATCGTTTTTATTAATATCAAACGTTATTTGCTTTAATACATCCAACTTGCCGTATGACTTTTTAAGATTGGATATTTCCATAATAGCCATCATTCATCACACCCTTTTTATTCAAATTTAAATCTTCGTTCCATCCATTTAAAAAATATCGTTAATACAAGCGTCATGATTAAATAAATGATCCCGGCAACAAAAAATGGCACAATCGTAAAGTCTCTGTTTACTGCTGTCTGTGCAAAGTGCAATATTTCTGGAACGGCGACTGCATAAAGCAATGCTGTATCCTTAACCAATGTCACAGATTCATTTGCAACAGCAGGCATTGCTGTTCGAAACATTTGCGGCAAGATAACACGTGTTGTCGTCTGCCATTTATTTAAACCAAGTACTTGAGAAGCTTCATATTGGCCTTTATCGATTGCCAAGAGCCCCCCTCGAAATATTTCCGCAAAATAAGCAGAATAATTTAAAACAAATCCTAAAGATGCTGCAACAAAACGGTCTAACACCATGTATTCCCCAACTACAGGAATCATTGGCAATCCAAAGCATATAAACAATAGCTGCAGCAGCAGCGGTGTACCGCGCATCACGTAAATATACGTATGGGCAAACCAGGATAAAGGCTTGATGCTGCTTCGTACAGCCAGTGTTAAAAGAAATCCTAATGGAATCGATAGGATAATAGCAATTAAAAATAGTAGAATCGTTGCCTGCGCCCCTTCCAACATGGGCTTCAGTATTGAGATTAAGTATTCAAGTGACATGAAAAAAATTCCCCCAATAAACAAAACAGGACTCATCTAGGAACCCTCAGGCTGTCGACAAACGCTTGCTTTCTTCGTTGTTCGCCTTGCTCGGATGCTCATTACCCATCCACGGTAACTCCGCTCCTCCCAAGGCTTCACGCCTCGAAAGCAAACGTTTTCGATAAGCCAGAAGTTACTGCAAAAACCAGTTTGTCTACACACTGAGATTCCTCTAGGAACCCTGTTTTGCTCTATATTTATTCAGTCGTTTCTATTAATTTAAAACTTTTTTTTGTCCAAACCACTTTTTCGAGATCTTATCAGCAGTGCCGTCCGTATTCATCTCATCAAGTGCTTTTTGCAGTTTCTCCAGCAGTTCCTCATTCCCTTTTTTCACTCCAACTCCATATTCTTCTGGAGCAAGTGATTCTTTTAGAACTTTAAAACTTCCTTTCTCTTTCGTCATGTAATAATCAATAACAACCTCATCAATTACTACTGCATCCAAACGGCCAGACTTTAGATCATTTAGGGCCATTACATTATCCGAAAACTCAGTAACTTCTTTGATTTTCGACTTAATTGGATTTGCCTCCAAAGCATCTGCAGCAGAAGACAGAGATTGTAGACCAACTACTTTTCCTTTTAAATCATTCAGATTAGCAAGTTTAGAATCTGCCAAAGTTACAACAACTTGTGCATTTTTCAAATAAGGCTTCGTGAACAGCACTTTCTTTTTGCGTTCATCTGTAATCGTATAGCCATTCCAGATAAGATCAATTCGACCACTGCTTAATTCTGATTCTTTTGTTTGCCAATCAATAGGCTGAAACGTAACTTTCACACCCATTTTTTCAGCAGCAGCTTTCGCGTAGTCAATATCAAAACCAACAATTTTATTATTAGCATCTCTAAATCCCATTGGAGCAAATTTATCGTCGATGCCAATTACTAATGTATTTTCTTTGTTATTCGTTGTGGAATTAGAGCATCCCGTAAGAATTAAAAATAATGCTGTTATGCTTAGAACAATTGTAGCCAAACGTTTCATCTTGTTGAATACCACCTTTAGTTGAATTAAATTTTCTAGTATAAAAAAACTACACTTCTTACTATTTAAGGAATTCAAATAGCCTCCTATAAAAACCTACAAATTAGGATTAAAACATACATATTCCTACAAACACTTTATCACGATAATATATTAGAGTAGTGAACGAACTTATATAATCTATCATGAAGTAAAAGTTTATGTCAATGAAATTTTTTAGTATATTAGCAGACTAAAGAGTTGAATACTTATGTTGCCATTTAAAAGCATTTAATGGTTTATGAATAAAACAAACCTTAGGAATATAAGAAGGATGAGATATTGAATGGATTAAATACAGTGCAGCGATTTAGAAGGGGAATGTTATTTGGTCAGTTGTTTGGTCGGTTTAACATTCTATTCAAAAATAAAAGGGTTTCTCTTTAGTCGAGAAACCCTTTTATAACAATGTTTATTGAATATGACCTGAGAGGGATTCGAACCCCCGACCCCGTCCCTGTCAAGGACGTATTCTCCCGCTGAACTATCAGATCGTATGGAGATGAAACGGAAGAAATTCTTCCTTTGTATAATAGCATAAAATAATTAACTTTTGCTACTCCAAAAGGAAAATATAACTAACTTCACGTGTTCTTATAATGCTGAAGCAGCCATTGTCCTGCTAGATTACCCTTTTTCTGCCGTCACACCTGCTTTTTCCGCCGTCGCTGCCTCTATCAACCTCGCATAACTTCAAATAAAGCGAGAAAAGCATTCCCGATCTCATTCTATATTTTTGGCATCATGAACACACTGGTTCAACTCAAATCAGCTACTATAGCTTCATTCGTCCAAATCGCATCCGGAATTTCTCGGCGAAGAACCGGTATGACCTCTTCAGAAAACCGTTCGATTTGTTCCTTTTGTTCCTCCTCGCTTAATCCGTCTACACTAATGCTTTGTACTTGGTGGCCGTAAGCGTTATGGTAGTGAATTATTTTTTCAATAATAGAATCTGCTGAACCAACCAACGCTGGACCGTTGTTGATGTTCTCTTCTAAATCCTTAAAAGGGGATTGATTATGTTTGGATGCATCTGTATTGCTGAATAGATCATAATAGGGGCGATATTTTTTTATGGCTTCTTCTTTTGTATCAGCCAAATAAAGACTGCCGGCGCCTGATCCAATTACGGCCTTACTCGGATCAAACCCATAGTATGCGAGTCTTTCTTTATAATGGTCTATTAAATCTTTATATTTACTCATCGGATGAAAAACATTTGATGAAAAGATCGGCTCTCCATTTTTGGCAGCCAATTCGGTAGAAAGTTTGCTTGAGGCGCTGCCATGCCAAATCGGAATGGATTTTTGATATGGACGCGGTTCGGTTGTTACATTATTTAAAGCTGTTCGATATTTGCCGTTCCATGTAATGTTCTCCTCATCCCATAATCGCTTTAATAATTCATATCTTTCCGCAAGGGACTCCCATTGTTCTTCTTCTGTAATTCCAAAAAGGGGATAATGTCTTGGATCATTTCCTTTGCCAATAACCATCTCCAAGCGCCCCTCTGATAAATGATCCAATGTCGCGTAATCTTCTGCAACTCGAACTGGATCCAGCACACTTAAAACAGCAACGGTTGTAAGTAGCCGAATCTTTGAAGTTGCCGATGCGATAGCTGTAAGAACAATGGCTGGAGAGGAAGAAAGAAAAGGCGGACCATGTCTTTCTCCAACCCCAAATCCGTCAAACCCCTTTTGTTCTGCTAAGACTGCTTGATTGATCACATTTTTAAACTTTTGCTGTGTTGTAAATGTTTCACCAGTGATTGGATTGCCATTATTGCTCATAAGCGAAAATAAAACAAATCGCATGAAAATCCCTCCAGTATCTATTTCTATGAATTGAATAGAAAAACAAACCGTACTGTAAAATAGAAGCTACTGAAAAAGTGATGAATGATAGATAAAATCCTTGCATGTAATAGAAAAAAACGGTTGAAAGGTGTTAAAAAAACACTACCTTGTTGGTTTGGAGAGGCGTCCACACGACTCCTACGGGATTAGCGAGACAGCCGAGACCCCACAGGAGCCCACAGGAGCTTTGCTTCGAGGAGGCTTGGCGATCGCCCCGTGGAAAGCGTGTGGTAAGCCTCGGAAAACCGAGCGAAAACCACTGAACTGCTTGGGTTGTCAGAATATATCGGTTCCTAGCATTCACTTTTTCAGTGACCTCATAAATTGACAACTCCTTCTTTTATATCAAAGCGGAAACATTTGACCAGCACATCCCGATTATAAAACTCTTTTGATTCGTCTCTTTTAAACCCTAGCCATTGATATAAGTCAATCGCTTTTTGCATCAAATCACTTGAGTGTAAATAGAGACTGCCTGCTCCCTTAGATTTAGCATATTCTAAACTTGTTTTTAGTAATAATTGCGCTACTCCTTTTCCTCGTGCTTCAGGTTGTACGGCCAACAACCGTACGATAGGAGATGATATGTTTAATTCAGGTCTGTTATATGCTTCTCCAGATGAATGGAAAATCTGTAATGTACCGATAATTTTCCTATTGCTTTTTGCAACCAATATACGGTCAATATTCGGATTATCAACAGATAATTTGATTTGTTCGATATAATCATTCCATGCTTCAGGACTGTAAAATCCTTGTTCATACTGTTTATAGCTGTCAATTAGAAGCTTTCGAACTATTTCTTTATCTTCCTTTAATAAGTCCTCAATAACTATTTCGTTCATCATCCATCTCCCCCAATCCAAAGATGATATCGTTATTTATCCCACTCTTAACGGGCAGTAAAACCCTCCCCTCGGGGCTGCTGAGAAATCGAGGAAGCTACGTGGGGGAAACTGCCCGTAAAGATCCGATAGAGGTACACAAACTAAGGTCGCCACTTCCTGTGGCAACGTTTGTGTGATCCACATCCTGTGGACCGCAACTAACCATCAGTGAGGGATGAACAAAACCCCCACTGATGGAAGATTCACTTTATTATGGTGTATATAACGCTTCTTTCAATGCCTCCAAGTCTACTTTAAATACTGCTTTATACGATTCTTGCCCGCTGCTGCTGATTTCCACAACCGGAACATAGCGAATGCCGTATTTCACCTCTAATACATCTCTTAACAGGTCATTCTCTGTAACATCTACCGTTGAATATTCCACATTATTTTCTGTTAAATAGGACTTTACTTCCTCACAATAACTGCATCCAGCTTTGCTCCATACCACTACTTTTTTTGTTTGGCTCATCCTACTTCTGCCCCTTCCTTTTTATTCGATTCCGTTTTACTGTCTGTTGGAAATGCTTCTTTTAATAGTTTATAAGAGTATATTTTAGTCTCTATATCTTCAATGGGCAATATGGCCATAATTTCATCCAATTTATATTGTTCGGCTAATTGAACCATTCTTTTTTTTACACTTTCTTGTGTACCAGCAATATAGCCAGCCTTCTGCACCTTAATCTGATAATCGAGTCCTTCACTTTCACTTATTAATTTCTCGGCTTGTTCAAATGTACCTACATTCAAACTTTTTCCATTCGAAAAGATTACCTTCACAATTTCTTTCTGTTTAATATAGGAAAGTGCTTTTTCCTCCTTATCTGAAACCGCAATGGCTGCCGCTAAAATAAAGGACGTTTCTGCATCTTTTGGTGAGAATTTTTGAAATCTTGCTCTTGCCTCTTTTAATACTTCCTCGTCTCCATTAATAAAAAATGCAAACACAAAGGAAATTCCCAACTTTGCAGCTAGTTCTGCACTTTCTGCACTTCCTCCAAGCAAATAAAGCGCTGGTTTGACAGTTGGAATAGGAGTTGCCTTTAACTCCGCATCTGAAAGGTTATAATCATTTGATAGAAAGTTATCTATCTCTTTAATTTTTTGTTCAAAGTTTTTCTGCTGTTCTTTTTTATCCTCCTGAAGTGCTTGGGTGGATAAATTTAATCCGCCTTGTGCTTTGCCCACACCTAAATCCACTCTATTTGGAGCAAGTGAAGCTAACACATGGAATGTCTCTGCAACCTTATATGGACTATAATGCTGCAGCATCACTCCACCTGAGCCAACTCTTATTTTTTTTGTTTTTGCCAATAAATAGCCAATAAGCACTTCAGGTGCAGATCCGGAAATCTTTTCACTGTTATGATGTTCTGCCACCCAAAAACGGTGATAGCCCAAATCTTCTGCGGCTTCTGCTAGACGAACCGTGTTCAACAAACCTTGTTCCGCACTTTCCCCATCTCCCACCGGGCTTTGATCAAGAATACTTAATTTAATGGTCATATTTTCACTCCTCCAACAGAATGGATAAAATCATCCAATACATGTTCCAGCCGATTTTGAGATTCTTCATCCAGCAAATAGCGGTTCTCCTGAAGCTTTGTAACCTGCGTATCAATAATAAAGGCACCAGAAAGAATATTGGCTGCTCCAAGATTAGAAAGGACAGGTTTTAATGCATAATCGATTACCAGCAAATGACCAAATGTTCCACCTAAAACCAATGGTAAAACCGTTTTATCTTTTAAGCCTTTTTGCGGAAGAAGGTCAATATAGGTCTTTAAAATCCCTGTATACGAGGCTTTATATACTGGAGTAAGTAAAATGACTCCATCACTTTTTTCAACTTTTTGATTTGCTTCGTTAATTTGTACGTTCGTATAATTTAACACTCCAGTCAACCTGGAAAAAATTGAATTACCGCCGGATACTATTGTTATTTTTTCCAAAATTACAATCCCCTTCCAAAATACCACCTAATCCACTTGGAATAGTTGTTAATATAGATTATAATAAAGCAAATATCTGCATATGTATAATCAGTAAATTTAATGCTGTACTTTAAGATTTTTAAATTCTCTCTAAAGAGGTGTTACTCATTGGAAATACGAGCGATCAGAACCTTTACAACGATCATTAAATTAGGTAATTTTCAAAAAGCTGCTGAAGCTTTAAATTATTCTCAGCCAACCATTACCCTACATATTAAGCATTTGGAAGAAGAAATTGGTGAAAAACTATTAGATCGTGGAAAAACACTTAAGATGACAGAAGCAGGAAGGCTTTTTTATGAACGAGCGAATGCATTATTAAAGGAGTACGACCGATTAGACAAAACATTGGAAGATTTGGAAGGTGGAAACGCAGGATTGATTCGAATAGGCGTTTCTGAACCAACAGCTAGTTTAGAATTCCCCCGCATACTATCAACTTTCGTCAAGCAGCATCCAAAGGTAGAGGTGTCTATCCATGTAGCCGATGCGAATACTTTAAGTACGATGCTTTATCATGATGAGATTGATTTTGCCATTTGCGGAGCTCCGGAAGTGACAATGGAAAACTTTTATAAACCTTTATACTATGACGACATAGTTTTGCTAGTATTTGAGTCTCATAGACTTGCTGGTAGGAAAGAAATTGAACTAAAAGATTTACAAGATGAAACACTACTATTTACACCGTATAATTGTCCGATTCGGATTAAAATAGAACAATCCATTGTAGAAGCAATCGGAACAAACTATCAAAAATTGGAGATAAGCAGCAGCATGTCCCATAAACATTATGTGCAAAAAGGATTAGGGATTTCCCTTTTTACTCGAACAGCCCATTCATTTCCTATACCAGGAACAAAAGTAATCGAACTTAACAATATGGATGCAGCGCCAGTAATTGGGCTGTTAAGAAGAAATAATAGTAATTTTGGCAAAGCTTCTGCCAGTTTGCTTCAAATCATCGAAGATTATTTTGCAAATAAAACCGCTAGAAAAAAATCATTCGTTAACTAGGCAAAAAAAAAAAAAGAGAATTTCTAATTTTTTTCAATAGGAGGATAAAAAATGTGTAAAGAAGATACCCTTTGCCAACAAAGAAAAATTCTCATCAATAAATTAATCTGCTATGGAAACGAAAACATCACTTCATTAAATAAATTATCTCTAAAAGAGCTGCAAGAAAAATATCATCAATGCGAAAACTGTACGCATCCACATTTTGGGGCAGGATCCATTATATGGAGAAATCGCAAATAATTCAGGCTGTTGCAAGCCGAATTTGATTGTTTTTCATCCATGTATAAATGAAGACATCCAATTCCATAAAAAAATCCATTCTCCTTCGAAAAAAACATCAGGAAGAGAATGGATTTTTTTATAAGGATTCA
Organism: Niallia sp. 03133; assembly: GCF_052663225.1. Taxonomy (NCBI): domain Bacteria; kingdom Bacillati; phylum Bacillota; class Bacilli; order Caryophanales; family Bacillaceae; genus Niallia; species Niallia sp. 03133. The sequence goes on along the minus strand of NZ_JBQTCY010000001.1, from coordinate 373,877 downwards.
TATTTGAGGAATATAGTGACCAGATAACGTTTTCCCATATAGTTCTATCAATGCTTGTTCTGCTATATCTGCGAAATAATAGCTGGCAGGCAAGATTGCTTCTTCATTTAAATAATATTTCGGATGATGAAGCCCGTATTCTCCCGCTACTCCTATATTAACAAAAGCTCCTCTAATTTTTTGTTGATAAAAGGCAAAGTCCTCTCCACCTGCAGTCGGTTCTACTTCTACGACTTTATAGCCATTTTGCACGGCAATGCGTTTGGCAAAGTGTGTCCATTCTTTATCATTTTGAACAGATGGTGGTCCAGGATGCCATATTAAACGTGCTTCTCCGCCATAGCTTGCAGCTACTCCATTTAACACCCTTTCTATTTTTGCCGGAATCGTTTCTCTTATTTCTTCCTTAAAAGTGCGGACAGTGCCCTCTAAATAGACCGATTCAGGAATAACATTCCATGTATTCCCACCATGTATTTGTGTCACACTGATTACAACACTTTCACTGGATTTCGTCTCTCTGCTCACAATCGACTGTAATCTTGAGATAATTTCCGCGGCAATGACAATAGGATCTATGCCTTCTTCAGGCTTCGCTGCATGACTGCCTTTCCCTTTTACTTCTATTTCAAATCGATCCACACCTGCGGTTAATACCCCTTCTTTTATTCCTAATATACCTAACTCGCTTAGCGGATCGTTATGCAATCCAAAGATTGCCTGGACATTGTCCAACCCTTTTGAAGCGAGGATTGATTTTGCGCCATGCCCCGTTTCTTCCGCTGGCTGAAAGAGTATGCGAACAGTACCCTTTAAGTTCTCTTGCCTTTTCTTTAATAAATAAGCTGCTCCTAATATAACAGCAGTATGAAAATCATGTCCACAAGCATGCATAACACCAGGTACAGCGGATTGAAATGAAGAATCTGTCTGTTCTTGAATAGGAAGTGCATCAATATCAGCGCGGATTGCTATAATAGGACCATCAGCATTACCGCTTATTTCTCCAATGACTCCCGTTTTAAGAGGCAGGTCTAAAATAGGGATATTCGCTTCTTCTAACCATTTTCTTATTTTCAAGGTGGTTTTTACTTCTTCATTCGATAATTCAGGTTCTTGGTGAAGATTTCTTCTGACATCAATTAATTTTTGCTCTAATTCACTTTCATTATTTGTAAAAATATCCAAAATCAATGGTATCTTCTCCTTTTCTACTAGTTAAAATATTCCTGCTTTTAGTTATTAGCAAACCAAAATCCCTTGAGCAAATAGTAAATTTATTAACAGTATATATAATAGACTTTTAAGAAGAATACTCTAGTTTTCGCAAATGATTATCGATCATTTCTTGTTTTCCTAAAACTCGATCTAATATCAACTTTTCATAATAAATAAATTCATTATTTCTAACCCTTGGTCTTGCTAGTGGAATCGAAACATCCATTGCTATATCTCCTTCTTCTATTAAAAGTACACGGTCCGCTAATGCAACTGCTTCACTAACATCATGTGTTACTAAGATGGTCGTAATTTTTTTTTCCAGCCACAGGTTTTCGATCACTTTTTCAGAATAAAAAGTGTATTCTCTTCTTTCATAAATCGATACAAGCATGGGTGACGTTCGGCTGTTGCAAGATAAACAGCTGGCGCTTTTACTGTGTCGCGCAGTATTTTCTCTTCCACATATGTTAATAACCGAGAGCCAATTCCTTTTCTTTTATATTTAGGGTCTACTGCAAACCACCAAATAAAAGGATAAGGACTAATTGGTTCAGGGTCTGCCCAGGGAAATCTCACTGTGACGGTAGCAATGATGGTATGATCTTTCTCCAGAACATATGTATACGGGTAATATTATTTAGGACTAGTTGAATATCAGCTGTTGCTGCTAAAAATTTGATATTTAAATCTCGAATTGGTTTGTATGCTCTTAACGAAACATCCAGTATTTTGGAAGCATCCTCTACCATTGCTAATCTTATAGTTTCTGCCATCATTTCCACACCTTTCTTCACTTAATGAGTTGTTTCGTATAGTGATTTTCTTTATAAGCAAACCCTAAGTTTTCTCGAAGTGTTTCCCCATGATACGCTTTATGGTAATAGCCTTTCTCCTCTAAAATCGGAATAATATGTTCAATCAAATCTGAAAGACCGCTTCCTAGAACTGGTGCCCCAAAAATAAATCCATCAGCAGCTCCACCATCCATCCAAGTGATAAGTTGATCGGCAATTTGTTCATATGTACCAAAAAAGGCACCTTTTGATGTGGTTACCTGTAAGGCCACTTCACGAAGCGTTAAGTTATTCTCTCTTGCCAACTTTTTTATTCCATCTGTAGTGGATTGAAAACTATTTTTCCCGACTTCTCCTATATCAGGGAAAGGTTCATCCAATGGAAACACATTAAAATCAAAATGATCAAAAAATCTGCCTAAATAATTCAAAGCCTCTTCAATGGAAACAAGATTTTGAATAGCTTCATATTTTTCTTCCGCTTCTTCCAAGGTTTTTCCGGCAATTGGATGTATTCCAGGAAATATTTTGATCTCATCCTTATTCCGTCCTAAGCGAACTGCCCGGCTTTTTACATCCTCATAAAATGCTTTTGCTTTTTCAAAGGAATCCGCATTTGTAAATACAGCATCCGCCTCTTTTGCGGCAAGGCTTCGTCCTGTGTCCGATGCTCCAGCCTGAAAAATTACAGGCTGCCCTTGTTTGGATCGTTCAATATTTAATGGTCCTTTTACAGAAAAATGGCGTCCTTTATGATTTAATGTATGAAGCTTATCACGATCAAAAAACAGACCAGATTCTCTATCCCTGACAAATGCATCATCTTCCCATGAATCCCAAAGTCCTTTTACTACTTCTAAATATTCTTCAGCAATATCATATCTCAGACTATGTTCTGGATGTTTCCCTTTATTAAAGTTTTCCGCTGAGCCTTCAAGGGGAGATGTGACCACATTCCATCCGGCTCTTCCCCCGCTGATTTTATCCAATGAAGCAAACTGACGGGCGATGGTAAAAGGCTCACTGTATGATGTGGATACCGTGCCAACTAAGCCAATTTTTTTCGTTACAGCAGCCAAAGCAGAAAGAATCGTTATTGGTTCAAAACGGTTTAAAAAATGTGGAATTGACTTTTCATTGATATAAAGTCCATCAGCAACAAATGCAAACCGAAATCCGGCCGATTCAGCCTGCAGCGCAATTTTTTGATAATACTCGACATTTACACTAGCATCTGCTGGAACAGACGGATCCTTCCATGCATTCATATGCCCCCCTGGACCATGCAGCATTACCCCAAACTGTACTTCCTTTTTTTTCGCCATTTTAAAACATCCTTTCATCCTATCTCTTTATAAATGCGTCATTATCTTTGAGAAAATAAATCCAATAAAGTTTCATTTAAACCAACTAAATACGTTGGAATAGTTGGATGTGTATTTATCTTATAACAACAATGAATAAAAGTATAATTAGTAAAAATAATGTGAATGTTTACTATTCTTAATATACAGATTAGATGGTAGTGGATTTGGAAAAATTTGCAGCTGATTTTAAACATGTTATGAATGGTGAAATAGATATTTACGACTTAATAATTAGACGAGCTATTGAAGTTAACTGGTAAGTGAATCTTTTTTTCAAATTAAAAGAATCCAATATGTTAAGGAAAGAAACAACAGTTGAAGATTTAGAAACCGTTTCCGGAAAAAATTTTTTCATAAAAACCACCTAAACCGCTTGGAATAGTTTATATTCTAAATTATAATAAAAGTACAATCAAGAACTTATCAAAGAGGATGCTAATTTCTAAATAAATTACATGCCGCAACCAAAAAACTTTACGTTGTTAGTCAATTGGAATATAAATAAGCTATTTTTAGGAGGAAGAACATGGGAAACGAGGTTACACAAAACAAAAAAAGAAAGTTGCTAATCAACAAATTAATCTGCTTTGGAAACGAAACACTAGCTGTCTTAAATAGCTTGTCTCTTCATGAACTGCAGGAAAAATATCATCAGTATGAAGTGTTTGCACATCCACACGATGGATCTGGATCACTCATTTGGAGAAAACGCAAGTAAACGCTTTTGAAAAGATACAAATGGCAAAACATATCATACGAACAGGCAAATACAAAAAACATCCTATTCTATTCCGAATAACACGGAATAGAATAGGATGTTTTTTCGTTATTTCGGTGATGCCACTTTAGAAGCTAGCGTCAGTTCATAAAGATGAGATAATGCCTGTTCGGCTAAATTAGCAAAATAATAGCTGGCTGGCAGGATTGCCTCTTCCTTTAAATAATATTTTGGATGGTGCAGTCCGTATTCGCCGGCAACCCCAATATTGACAAATGCACCTCTTATTTTTTGCTGATAAAAGGCAAAGTCCTCTCCTCCTGCAGTTGGTTCTACTTCCTCTACTTTATAGCCATTTTGTTCTGCAATTTGTTTCGCAAACTGTGTCCATTCCGGATCATTTTGAACAGACGGAGGTCCTGGGTGCCATTTCAATAAAGCCTCTCCCCCATAGCTTGCAGCGATTCCTTTTATAATTCTTTCCATTTTTCCAGGAATCTCTTCCCTTACCTCTTGTTTAAATGTGCGCACTGTTCCCTCTATATAAACGGATTCCGGGATAACATTCCACGTATGACCAGCATGTATTTGGGTGACGCTGATTACAGCACTTTCCATCGATTTTATTTCTCTGCTTACAATAGACTGTAATCTAGGAATGATTTCAGATGCCATCATAATCGGATCGATTCCTTCCTCCGGTTTGGCAGCATGACACCCCTTTCCGGTTATTTCTATTTCAAACCGGTCTACTCCAGCAGAAAAAATCCCTTCTTTTGTTGCCATAACACCAAGCTCGCTAAGTGGATCGTTATGGAGACCAAAGATAGCTTCTACTTTGTCTAATCCGTTTGCAGAAAGAATGGACTTTGCGCCATGCCCTGTTTCTTCTGCCGGTTGAAACAGCACACGAACTGTTCCTTTTAAACGTTCCTGTCTTTGCTTCAATAAATAAGCTGCCCCTAAAATAACAGATGTATGAAAATCATGGCCACAAGCATGCATAACTCCAGATACAGCAGATTTAAAAGGAAAATCTGTTTGTTCTTGGATAGGAAGTGCGTCAATATCTGCACGGATGGCAACAATAGGTCCAGATGAACTACCCGTTATCTCCCCTATTACTCCCGTTTTTAGCGGAAGATCTAAAATAGAAATCCCCCCTTCTTTCAGCCAATTTTTTATTTTTTCCGTTGTCTTCACTTCTTCATTCGATAATTCAGGCTCTTCATGCAAATTTCTTCTCACAGCAATTAACTTTTCTTCTAATTCTTTTTCATAAACCATCTTATCCCGCTCCTTTTCACCTTGTTACAACAAGTATAATAGAACTTTCTTTAGAATGGTTGTTTTTTTAGAATTTTCCCACATCTCGTTTTAAATGCATTTACAACAGTAGTTAGTATGGTGTTAATATGGCCATGTTTGCAGGCATGCTGCTGCTTCCTATTTATTTGCAAAACATTCGTGGATTTACCGCACTTAAATCGGGTTTATTAATGCTTCCGGGTGCTGTTATAATGGGGATTTCGTCCCCTATCGCAGGAAAATTATTTGATAAATTGAGTGCAAGACCGCTTGCTATCGTTGGTTTGTTTATTACCGTTTTAACAACATGGGGCTTTACGAAATTAAATATGCAAACATCGTATGCCCATATTATGGTGCTGTATATTTTCCGGATGTTTGGAATGTCGTTTATCATGATGACTTGTTATGACAGAAGGAATGAATCAGCTGCCACTTCATTTAACCAGCCATGGAACAGCTGCATCCAACACAGCTAGAACCGTTGCCGGCAGTCTCGGCACCGCTTTTTTAGTCACTGTAATGACTAATCGTACGCTTTTTCACTCAGCTAACTACAGTAATATCATCACAAGCGATAATCCATATATCGCGGAGAAATTAACACAACTGGGGCAAGGCTTTTCTGCACTAAGGACTCCCTTCGAGCTCCGGGCAAATGTTGGCAGTATCGACTATATATGGAAAAATGGCACAGCAAGCAACAATACACGGCATTATCGATTCTTTTATTGTTGCAACAGGAATTACTGCTGTGGCATTATTTCTAACATTTTTTATTAGAAGATCCTTGCCGAAAGCATCTAAATTGAAATAAGCATAATTCACTTGTAATATGGTGACTTTCAAATAAAAACGCACAAGAGTATCCTATATAATAACTCTTGTGCGTTTTTTATTATGTGCACCTCTAAGGTCACTCCATAATGGTGTTTACCCGGTGCTTTTAATTATTTTTACATAACATGCTCTCACTCATCACTATCGTCCTTTTCCACGATATGTTTTAAAATAGACAACTTATTTTCCCAGAATCGTTCATAATAAGTAAGCCACTCTTTTATATCTGCCAATGGTTCTGGGGAGAGCGTATATATTTTTTCTCTGCCTACTTTTTTGGAACGCACCAGTCTTGCCTCTGACAAAATGGCAAGATGCTTCACAATGGCGGTGCGGCTTATCGGAAAATGACTAGTAATATCCGCAATGGGCAGTTCTTTCTCTGCCAGCAATTTCATTACTTCTCTTCTCGTAGGATCAGCTATTGCCTGATAAACATCATGCTTTTTTGCTGAATCAGCCATTATTATTCCACAATGCCTTTCAGTTTAGCAACAATTTGTGTCCATCCCATATTCATGCGATCACGGATAATTGCTGCTTTTTCATTTGCTTTCCCAATAATCTCATCTGAATCTTTCCATCCAGCATGAATAAGGGTAAATTCCGTTTTTGTGCTGTCGATTTCTTTTAATAAAAAAGAAACGATCCATCCATCTACATCCCATGTAAACGATAATTTAGTCGGAGGTTCCACTTCAATCACTTTACAAGGAGACGGTCCGAAGGGTGATTGTAAATGAAAATCATGTCCTAGCTCTAATTGAAAATCATTTGGCATAAACCATGCTGCTATTCCTTCAGAAGTGGATACTGTTTTCCACACCTTGTCAATCGGGGCATTAAATTCAACTTTTTGTACGATATCCTGCACTTTTTCACTCAAAGAAAAACACCTTCTCTTCCTGTTAATATGACACCTTTTGGTTACACTTATAATATAACACCTTTTGGTTACATGTCAACATTCTGTTAAGCACTCTTTTTCCAACTCTTGTTTTCCTCAAGAATATAAAGTGAACCTTCCATCAGTGGGGGTTTTGCTGCCCCTTAAGAGTGGGATAAAAAGAGACAAAAACCGTTTATCTTTAGCCTTGTTATTTTTGGAACCTTAAAATTATTGTTTTGTTCAAGTAGTCTTTCTCCTATCAGGGAAATTCGAAAAACGTCAAATACCCGATTCTTCCCCCAAATGTATTTGTGGGGAGTAATCGGGTATTTTATTGATTACATTGATTACACCAGCACCTAACACATTCTTTTCTTATTACGTTCTGCAACGCTTCCTATTTTGGAACAACAAATTGATAGAGTTGAAAATACCTCCAAATTTATTTCCTTTCACTAATAGGTATTAAGATCTCAAAATGGGGATTATTAAAATCACGATCATTTGGGTATCTTTCATGTTTTATCGGTAATTCATCGTAATATTCCACACCAGACTCTTTATAGGGCTCATACTCACTTTTCTTAAGCCATTGTAAAATGTTATAATAAGTTTTACCGATATTTTGACCCATTTTGTGATGCGTCATCAAGTAAGTCATTTTCGGTACATATATTTCGATCATGCCATCGGGTAGTTGCTGTTCTTCACAAACTTCATAAACAGAATAATGTACAAACCCATCCGCCCTAAGATGATAGGATAGTCCTAATTGAACGTTTGGATTAACGGCATTATCTATTTCTCCCACTCTACTACTCATGCTATTAATAAGTTTTTTCAAAGTACTTACTTCTGCGTATGGACCATTCCACTTTAATCCTATTCCTCGATACGCAGGTATCTCCACAATTTCATAAGAGAAGTTTTGCACTTTATATCCCCCTCGTCATTTAAGTTCTATTAACCTAGGAACATCACACACAAATTTAACACATTTTACATTCAATGAGGGTCATATCAACTCCTTCCTTTTTTTCAACAATAAAAGGAATACATTTACAATATACCCCTTTTACATTCTTTATTTCTGACGATTAGCATTGTCCCTTTTATTCCTATCTGCAAAACAATTATAGAACAAATAAAAATGGCGGTGCATTCTGCACCGCCTAGTTTTTTTCCATAGAATTAAGATTTATTCGAAACACTCTCTTGCAATTCTTTAATATTCCCCTTTTTACGCATATACCATACACCGTTATATACTGCAAAATAGTAAAAAACAAATCCTAGAATTGCCGCAATTATAGACATTAATGGCTCTGGTACAATACCATTACCTCCAAAATTTCCTAAATAAGACATGAAAACAAGGAGAAGAATATAAATAATTAGATAGAGACCACCAAAGAATTCTTCTGATTTATGTTTCTTAATGAAATGAATAATTAAGTAACCGCCAACTCCTAAAATTAATCCCGTAATGGCAAGCTGCACCCTGCTCCAGTTTGTCCAATAAATAAGTAGTGTAGCAAAAACAAAGGCTAATGGCGCAATAATTTGCATACCAGGAAGTCCGTTGTTTTTTGTCAAACCTATTTTACGAAAAACCATTACGGTTACACAGGCTGAAGCATATTTAAAAATGCCAATCGCTCCTACTATTGCAACAATGGCAGTCCAACTCTTTAAAGGAAACAGGAATAACAATCCAATAAAAAAATTAAGTGCAAGGGCACGAGTTGGAACACCAAATCTTTTGTTTATTGTTCCAAAGAAAGATGGCAAGAATCCGCTTTTTGCCATACCAAAGACATGTCTTGAAGTACCAGCCGTATAAGCAAGCGCTGATCCTGTTGGAGAAACCATGGCATCCGCAGTAATGATCCAAGATAGCCAAACCATATTCGCCATAAGAGCTAGATTAGCAAATGGAGAATCAAACTTAATTCCACTCCAGCCATTAGCCAGCATTTCTGGCGGAACTGCTCCAATAAAAACAATTTGAAGCAGCACATATAATATTGCTGCAACTACCAGTGAGGTGATCAGAGCTAGTGGAATATTCCGTCTAGGTTTGACCACTTCTCCACTCATCATAATAACGTTCCCAAATCCTGTATAAGCAAAAAATATACCACTTGTTAATACCGCAGATAATCCCGCACTATACCCATTTGGGGCAAACCCTTGACTGGTAAAGTTCTCCTCATGAAAACCTGTCATAAAAAATGCAATAATAGTCAAAACCGGTACCACAAATTTGATAATGGTAATAACGGTGTTCGTTACAGCAAAGAGCTTCACTCCAAAATAGTTAAACACTACAAAGAATATCATCAAAAAAGTTGATGCTAAAATGCCTGTTGTTGTCAGTTGATCCTTTGCTGCATCATAAAACCCTGGCCAGAACTGATTAGCGTATTGTATAACGCCTGCCGATTCCACTGGTGCAGTAGCACAATAGCCAAGCCAAATCGAATAACTAGTAACTGTCGCAAGCATTTTCCCATGAGAATAGAGAGGATAGCGACCTAATCCACCTGTTTCAGGCTTAACTCTTCCTAATTCAGCATAGACAAGAGCTATTAAAGTGATAACAACTGCGCCAATCAACCATGAAATAATCGCAGCAGGACCAGCCAATTTCGCCGTTGCCCACGGACCAAAAAGCCAGCTTGATCCTATTATTCCTCCAAGAGATAGTGCTGTAAGCGACCAAAATCCCATTTTCTTTTTTAAGTATTGTTCTTGATTCATGATGTACCCCTCTTAACTAAATATTCATCAATTTATACAAAATAATAATCCCAATTATTTTCGCCTTTTTCTTATTAAATTATGTCTTCCTTTATAAGGAAAACATAAGAAAACTAGATTTCTGCAGTCCAATAATTTAAGATTTTACTCCATTGATTTTATGTTATTCATTCTTCATTTTCAATATATTTTTAGAAATCAAAAAAAAATAACTATTCAAATTGCTGAATAGTTATGTAAAAACCATTAAAATCGCATGTTGCATTTGACTGCTGATTAAAGTTTATTTTTTATAAATAGCTTGTTGTTCTAATAAGACAATTTTCTTTTCTTCCATGCTTTTCATACAATGGATCAGCCGTTGATTGCTGCTGCCTCTATATAATAAGGATAAATCCCTTTTTTCTTTTATAAATAGTCCATCAACAAGAATATCCAACTCCCTGCATAATTTCATAAATGGCTCCTTATTTGATTTCAGCAAATACTCCCACGTTTATCCTGTATAGCACCATATATTTTTCCCAGCTGTTTTCAGTTTTTTAGCCAAAATAGTTAGGTCGTTTAATTGAGTAAGTGGTTCTCCACCGCTAAATGTAATATTTTCAAATATGTATCAAAAGACACTAGTGTTTTATAAATAATGTCGTAATTTTCAGTTTAATCATTTTTTCTATTCTAAGCCCAATTGACATCCTCTCATATAAAATCCTTAATGGAAGATATCAGTAAGATTAACTTTCTTTTTCAAAAATTGCCTGTTTTACTCGATAAATCATTAAATTTTTATGCATTTCGGCTGATGTACATCTATTTGTAGTATAGTGGCGAGAACTTTATCCATGTCCTCCTTGGTCCCGATTGAAATACGTAGATACTGCTCAATACGTGGCATTTTATAAAATCTTGTCAAAATCTTTTGTTCTTTTAAACCTTCATACAACTCTTTCGCTGTTACATATCGTGGCTGAATCAACACAAAGTTTGTCAAACTGTCCAGCACCGTATAGCCCGTACGACGAAGTTCTTTTGTAAAGTAGCTTCTAGTTGCGATAAGCTCTTGCACACAATTTACAAAATATTCCTCATCATCTAATGATGCACAAGCAATTTTTTCTTGAATCATACTCATCGCAAAAGGATTCGTCGTTCCACGAACCCCGTTCAAATCATGAATGAGTGAAGCATCTCCCAATACAAAACCAATTCTCGCACCCGCTAAATTGCGTGATTTTGAAAAGGTTTGTACGACTAAAAGATTATTGTATTTTTTCACCAGAGGCGCTACTGAAATACCACCGTAATCAATATACGCTTCATCAATAATCACTAAGCGATTCAAATCACTCTTAACCAATCGCTCTATATCTTTAACAGGTAGATAATGACCTGAAGGGGCGTTGGGATTGACGATAACAACAGCATATGGGAGAGAAATATAATCCTCTACATCAATCTTTAAATCATCTCCAACAGGAACTTCATGGTAATATAATGCAAAGGACTGTCCATACGTACGATAAAATGGATAAGTAATGCTTGGAAAAGCAATCTGGTCTCCTTCATCAAAAAAAGTACGAAAAATTAAATCTAATATGTCATCTGCGCCATTTCCAATCGCAACGTTTTTCATCGTTAAACCGAAACGCTCGGCAATTTTTTGACGAAGTTTACTAAACGATATATCTCCATAAAACCGCATGTCGTCAATCATTTGTTCCATTAAAACTTCGGCAATTTTAGGAGACGGTGGAAATGGGCTTTCGTTTGCATTTAATTTAATATAGCCTTTGCCAAGCTGTTCTCCTGCTTCATATACTTTTAAATTTCTGTAGCGATTACTGATAAAATTACTCATTTTTTCCTCCTAAATAAACATTGATTTTTTTATTTCATGTTGCTCAAAAAAAATCAGCGTCATAAAGGGAGCACTGAACCTATATTAAGTTACTACTATCAATTGTAAAATGATTTACAAGAGTATTTGTTCACTTTTAAATAATCATAAAAATTTAGCAACATCTTCTAATGGTTGTTCACAAAATCACCTACTACTTGGCAACATTATATGATTCAGATTCCTTGCCGTTTACAAAGCTTAGGATCTGCCCCAAAGGAATGTCTAAAAGTTTTTTCTGTGAGTTTTCTGAAAAGAAAGCCGCATGCGGTGTTAGTAAAATATCTTTGCGATAAAATAATGGATGGTTCTCCAAACTCGGATGCTCAGAAGAAAGGACATCCAGAGCCGCAAACGAAATATAATGCTTGTCTAGTGCTTCGATTAAATCTACCTCATTAACCGCACTTCCTCTTCCGACATTTATAAAAATTGGATTGTTTTTTAGTTGACTAAAAAATAATTGGTTGAATTTCCCTATATTTGATGGATTTTCACTCATGTGATTAGAAATAATATCCGCTCGCTGAAATATTTCTTTTTCCTCCACTAATTCAACCGCTAATTTGTCTGCAAGTTCTTTTGGAAAAGAAGGATGATAGACGATTACGTGCATGCCAAAAGCCTTCGCCCGACATGCAACTGCTTGCCCAATGCGACCAAAACCGTAAATCGCCAATGTTTTTTCATGTAAACTAATGACATCTGGCAACTCGTAATCCCATTTTTTTTCTTGATATACTCTTTCCTCATAAGCCTTAAGCTTACGAGCTGAAGCTAACATCAATAACAAGGTATGGTCTGCGACTTCTTGCGTGCAATATTCACGAATCGGGCAAACCTTAATACCGAATTTTTTGGCTGCCTCAACGTCTATATTTCCAAATCCCGTTGCACAAATCACAATCAATTTTAAACGCTTCGCTTGTTGCATGACTTCCTCATCAACTACCATAAAAGAGGTTAAAAAAATGTCCACATCCGCAATTTTTTGGCATAACTCTTGTTTACTGCAATCCTCTAGCCATTCAATAGAAAGCGGCACCTGACTTTTCGTTTGCAAAAAACCTTCGATATATGTAAGTTTTTCTTCTTTATGTTTTTCGATATTAACTAATAATTTCATTCAAAGACCCCTCGTATATAACTTTATTGAAAGCAACTTATTACTCTCTTTTCAAAGGAAAGGTCATGCAATGAGGACCCCCCCCCGCCTTTAACACTTCAGAAATATCAATTTCTAGAACCTTCACGCCGCTATCTTTTAGCTTCTGATTTAATGCTACGTTTTTCACTAACGAAACCACACGATTCTCACCAATGGACTGAACATTATAGCCATGTAAGAAAACCTCTTTCTCACCACCTCCGATGATGGTAATATCTTTTTCTTTAAGAAGCTCCAAAAAATCATCTGGCAAGCCTTCTCTATATCCGACTGCAATAGTCGGTGTGATTAAGTTAAAACACATATCTAAATGCAAATACTCTTTTTTGCAGGGAACTCCATAAACCTTATAGCCATAAGGCTCCAAAATATCGCGAATTTCTTGTACCCCTTCAGTATCCGTGCGATCAACCATTCCTAAAGCAATCGTTTTTTCATCAATAAAGGCAAAATCGCCCCCTTCAAAATGACCGGTTTTAACCTCTCCTAACAGCGGAACGCCTAATTCCTCCATTTTTTTCCGATAAGCTTCTTTTTCTTTAAAACGGATGTTTTTCGAAAAGTTCCCCAATATATAACCTTCTCGAACACATCCTCCAAAATCTCTTGCAAAAACCCCATTAGGCATTTCTTTATCCGCTGGCAATAAATGAACGGTAATTCCTTCTTTTTCGTACAAATCCATCAACCGACTATGCTCTTCTTTCATTTTTTCTATATCTAGCGGCTCAACTTGCCATTTTTTTGCAATTTCATTAATTGGTGCAGGATTCGATAAATATTCTGGCTTTGACATCAAAACGCTTGTTAATTTTCCTGTTCCATTATGTACAAACATTATTATCTCCCCTCTGTTGTTCACTCAAAATCATTAAATCTTTATCTTTTTACTTGGAGCTATCTTTTGCTACTGCTTTGAACCTCAAATACTCCCTTGAGACCAAATTCTTTCTTTTTTCTTGGGACTTGGGTACGTTTTTTTACTATGTGAAAGTTGTTGTAATACTAACAATTCTAATTGGTTAATTAACGCATACGCCGGATGAACAACAGGAACTCCAAGAGCACTCTGCAATTCTTCCACATAATCATTGTAAGCGAGACACCCTAAAACAATCACATCCGCTCCATCTTTCACGACTTGTTCACCAACTGCAAGCAACGCTTCTCGGGTATTCTCCACTGATTCTGACATTCCACATACAGATGCAATACGATCCATGGCGATACCTAATTGTCTTAAATAAGCCCATTTTGAAGATACTCGTTCTTCACTTGTCGTAATAAAAGCAAAACGCTCACCAAGCAGCAAAGCAACCGAAACACTGACCTGCCCCGCTCCAAGAACGGGAATACTCACTTGCTCACGAATAGCAGAAAGAACGGGATCACTACTACAATAAATGCCAATAGCATCTATTCCTTCCGCTTCGGCTTCTTTAGCGAGTTTTAACAATTCTGGTCCGTCAATTGCTATGTCTACATTTGAATCAATATAAATATTTGTTCCTTTGGGACAAACAAAAGAGACTTGCGTATCAGGACGACTTACTTGCTTCATTTTTTCTGCACGTTCTAACAATTCTTCTTCAGTAAAACCCGCATCTGGATGGATGATTCGAATATGCATTTATCCACTCCTCATCGCGTCGGCAATTTCTCCGCAGCAGTAATGTTTTTGCTCATTCTTTTCCATTTGTTCTATCAGCGAAATTAGCAGTTGAACCCTCCCAATGCCGCCAATGGTTTCCGAATTCATTTGGAATACAGCTAGTCCTTGTAATTCTTTAAATGCCGCCAATTCCCATCTCCAATTTTCCAGAACCTTTTGATAATTCGGAATTCTCACCTGTCCTTTTGGTTCTGAAGGACTTAAATTCGCAATAAAATAATGAAAATCGATCAAGCTATACGACGATGGAATTTCGATCAGCTGCTCCTCCAGCATTTTATAAGGAAGATAATCATCATAAAAAATACTTGTATAATCATAGCCAATTTCTTGTGCAAGTGTTAATGTTACTTGCGTTACTTCTCCATCAGGAGCACGAAAACCACGTACCCTTTTCCCCAAGAGATCCTCAAGCGTTCTTTTACTCGAAGCTAACAATTCTTTTTGCTTTTCTTTCGCTAACAACGCATAATTTTCCCCGCCAACACCATAGCTTTCAATCTCATGCCCTTCCTTTGCAATCCGCAATATCTGCTCTGGATACTTCTCAGCAACCTTTCCAGCTACAAAAAAGGTACATTTCATCTTTTTTTCAGCAAGTATTGTTAAAATTCGATCTAAAGGCTCCTCCATCGATTTTTTCCCAATATCCGTTAACGAACTAATTGAAGCTTCTGGTACTACTGCATATTGTGCAAGCCAGCGAAACTCTGCATCCAGATTGAAAGTTAAACAAACACCTGTTGGTTTATTCGCCATCTCTACCCTCTCCTTCCACTCCAGATAGGAAAAGAAAGTGTGTTGCTTGTTCTTCACACGTACAAACATAGATTTCTTTTTGATTTGCTAAAAAGCGTAACAATTCTTCCAAAATTAACGATTTTCCAGGAGAGCCAAAAACTTGAGGATGAAAAGCAGTAACCGCTGATTTTCCGTAAAGCGCCATTCCCTTTAATTCCGCTAGCATGTTTTCTAACACATCTGAATAATTTGCAATCCGGTCCTGACTTCCCGGCTGCTCCGGGTAATAATTATAGGAAAGCTGATAATAGTCATCAAATTCTATGCGGGAAGGTAGTTCAACAATTCGTAATTTTTTTCCTTCTATTTCTTTAAACTTCGGAATTTCATTTCCTTTTTCTGATATGAGATACTTCACATTATTTTCTTCTAAGTACTCGATCGTTTCAGGAAGCAGGCGACCTGTTGGCCGAAAGCCAACAGGTAATCTTCCTGTCACGGAGTGAAAAATCGACTGACACTGTTCAATATATGCCAACTGCTCTTCAAAAGTATCACCATAATGATATTCATGCCCTAATCCATGATGAGCGACTTCATGCCCTAACTGCATCATTTTTTCTACTAATTTGGGATGACTTTTCATCACGTTAGCTGGGATGAAAAAGGTCGCTTTAAATGAATACTTTGCTAATAAATCAAGTACTCGATCGACACCTCTTCGCACACCATATTCACCAACGCTTAAGGATCTCAAGAAGGTTTCACCTTGCGGATAATTTGCTGCACGCAGCTTCCAAATGGTATCCCCATCCACATCAAAGCAAAGAGAAATCGATGCTTTTACTTTTGAATCATTGCATTCACCCATGGTTATCACCTTTTTTCTTACAGCTTAGTTACTTTTCGCTTTACTTTCTTCCACGAATTTTTCACCCATCCATTTTTTCATCAGTTTGTCGATTGTTCCATCTTCTTGGTACTGTTTAATATATTTGTTAAACTCATCTTGTAAATCCGATCCTTTAGGAAATGCAATATTAAATGAGTTGGAACCCTTAATTCCTAGTTCTTTATCCGAGAAAATAAAGTATGAATAATCTGGTTTTTTTCCGCTTTCGATTGCCGCTTTTGTCGCATCCATCATCGCCCCGTCTACACGTCCGCTAAACAATTCTTGTATTGCCAACGCACCCGTATCTAAAGAAGTAACCTTAGCTCCCATATTTTTTGCTTGTTGCTCATAGTTTGTACCAAAAGTTGCCACAATTTTTTTGCCCTTCATTTTTGATGCCGAGCTAATTGGAGAATCTTTTGGGAACATTACTGCCGTTTTGGTAAAGAAATAAGGCTCTGAAAAATCAATACTCTTTCTACGTTCATCCGTTGCCGTCATTCCAGAGATGACAAGATCCGCTCTGCCTGATTGCAACTCACCAATTAACCCATTAAACTCCGTTTCCACAATTTCATATTTAAAGCCTAAATCCTTAGATAACTGGTCAATCAAATCCATGTCAAAACCAACAACTTCTGTTTCCCCTTTATCATTCAACTCAGCTGATTCAAATGGAGCAAAGTTTGGACTAAGCGCAATTTTAAACGTTTTTCCCGAATAAACCTTTTCAGAATCTGCACTTGAACTCTCTTTCGGTTCTGATTCACTTTTGCTTCCGCAAGCAACTAACAAAAATACTCCTAAAATCGTCATCATCGTAAGTAAAATTCTTTTCATGCTATACTCCACCTTTTTTATTTTTTTTATAGAAAAACCGTAATGGCTTCTACTTTAACAAACCTTCAACACCTTATAATACTTTATCCAAAAATTCTTTCGCGCGTTGTGATTTGGGATTAGTGAAGAATAATTCTGGTGTATTTACTTCTTCAATAATCCCAGCCTCAACAAAGCAAACACGATCGGCTACTTCTCTGGCAAATCCCATTTCATGTGTGACTAATGCCATCGTAATATTGGTATCTGCTAAATCTTTAATAACCGCCAAAACTTCTTTCACCATTTCTGGATCAAGTGCACTCGTTGGTTCATCAAACAATAGCACCTCTGGCTCCATGGCTAATGCACGGGCGATGGCTACCCGTTGTTTTTGACCACCTGATAATTTGGATGGGTACTCATTTTCCTTATCGCTCAAACCGACTCTTTTTAACAACGCACGGGCTTTTTCAATAGCTGTTTGTTTGCTCATTTTTTTTACTTTTATAGGTGCATAAGTTAAATTATCTAAAACACTTTTATGCGGAAAAAGGTTGAAATGTTGAAACACCATACTCGTGTTCTCACGCACTTTCTGGATGTTCACATTTTTTCCCATAAGGTCTATTCCATCCACTTGAATCGAACCTGAATCAGGCACCTCCAACATATTCATGCAACGAAGTAACGTTGATTTACCAGAACCAGAGGGTCCAATAATTGCGACTATTTCACCGCGATTAATGGTTAAATCTATTCCTTTTAGCACTTCAACCGTTCCAAACGATAGATGCAAATCTTTAACCTCGATCACTACGTTTCAACCTCCTTTCAAGAATTCCAGCGAAGCTGTTTAAAATCATAACTAACACATAATAAATTAATGCAACGACGATAAATGGTTCAAACGCCAAGTATGTCGAATTCATTGCAACTTGAGCAGAACGCATTAAATCAAGCATTCCAATGGTTGAAACTAAAGAAGATTCTTTTAATAGCGAAATGGTTTCATTGACCATTGCTGGCAAAACCGTCTTCACTGCTTGAGGAATAATAATATCAAGCATGGCATCTCTTTTTGATACCCCTAAAGACATCGCTGCTTCCATTTGCCCTTTGTCTACCGCTTCAATCCCACCTCGCAATATTTCTGAAATATAAGCACCAGCATTTAGTGAAAAAGCAATAACAGCTGCGTGGAAAGCTGGAATTTCATAGCCTGTTAGCTGAGGTGTTGCAAAGTATATGATAAAGACCTGTACCAATAGCGGTGTTCCTCGAAAGACAGACGTATAAAATTGGGCAAATAATTTTAGGAGTTTAATTTTAGATACCTTGATTACTGCTAATAAAATCCCTAATACTAACCCGCCGATAAGGGATATAAATGTAATTTTTAAGGTATTAACCAACCCATTAATAAAGACTTTTTTAAACGGAACAATCCGTTCAAACTCAAGGTTCAAGCCTGCCGCATATGCATGATTGGAACTACTTGTAAAGAAAAGACAGACAAGAAATGTTAAAGTAGTAATCCCCACATAGACGAAAAGCTTCTGAATGCCTCTCTTACTCATTGTCAACCCCCCAGATAATTTCGCTTTTAACACCTTTCTTCAGACTATTTTCATAATCCAAATAGTCAAAAATACCTTCATCAATTGTTTCACTAAACGTTCGAATCTTTTCTAGTGGAATATCCTCAATGGTACATTTGTTTTTCTCACAATAAAGGACAACCTTTCCAACAACATCATGCGCATCCCGAAATGCCATGCCGTTTTTCACTAAATAATCTGCAAGGTCTGTTGCATTTAAAAAGCCATCCTTTACAGCATTTCGCATATTTTCTTGATTTACCTGTAGCGTGCGAATCATTTTTTCCATAAGACTTAACGTCTTTTCCGTACGATCAAAAGCAGCAATAAAGCTTTGTTTATCAAGCTGCATATCCTTGTTATACGTTAAAGGCAAACCTTTCATGATGGTCAACATCGAAACGAGTGAACCGATTGTCAAACCTGCATTCCCGCGAATTAACTCTGCTGCATCTGGGTTTTTCTTTTGCGGCATCATGCTACTTCCAGTTGCATAAGCGTCATCCATTGTAACAAAGCGAAATTCTTGCGAACACCATAGGATAAGTTCTTCACTCAGCCGACTTAAATGCATGGCGATGAGGGAGCAGGCTGAAAGTAATTCAATGACATAGTCACGATCACTTACCGCATCCATAAAATTATTACAAGGCTTTTTGAAACCTAATAGCTCTGTCGTTCGTTTACGATCAATAGCATGTGTGCTGCCGGCTAATGCTCCAGCACCCAATGGATTTTCATTCATAATATCTAATGCGTTCAATAGTCTTTTTTTGTCTCGCAAGAACATCTCCGCATATGCACCTAAGTGATATTGGAAGGTTACAACTTGTGCTCGTTGAAGATGAGTATAGCCCGGCATAAGCACAGGATTTTGCTTACCTTTTTCAACAAGTGTCTTAACTAACGCTTCTACCTTTTGAATAAGCTGATTCCCTCTTTTACGGCAATACAATTTCGTATCAACTGCCACTTGATCATTTCGGCTACGTGCAGTATGAAGTTTTTTTCCCACTTCGCCGATTTTTTGTGTTAAGGTAATTTCGGTAAAACTATGGATATCCTCAAATGCATCTTCATCAATGGATAATTCACCAGCGTTTAATTCGTCTAAAATTTCTTGCAAACCTTCAACAATCTCTTGTGATTCAGATGGCTTGATAATCCCAGCCTCTCCTAACATTTTGGCATGGGCAATGCTTCCCGTAATATCCTCTTCATAATATTTTTTTCCTAAGGGAAGGGAATTATCAAACTCCTTCATCTCCAAATCTTCTTCCTTTGTAAATCTTCCGCCCCAAAGTTTCATTTTAATACATCCCTTTCGAAATCTTCATATTTTTTCAAATGTTTCAATCGCTCGTTTTACATGTTTACGTTCTAAAGCCGTTGGCAAAAACACTAAATTTGCATCTATCGAAAGAGCAACCTGCGTTGGCACAATCTTTACTCGCTGATTATCTAAATCCGTTTTAACCACATCTTCCGTTAAAACACCTATACCTAATCCCTTCATTACTGAATTGCGGACCATTTCGATGCTGTCCACTTCAATCGTTCTACGATTATCCAACTGATTTTCTTCAATAAACCTAGAAAGAATGGAACTATACATGGTTCTTTTTTTATATTTAATAAGAGGTAACCTATTATAATCGTCACTATTTATGTCAATCTTGCTCGAATAAATTGCGAGCACTTGATTTTTCTGTACTTCCAGACATTTCATATTCCATTCTTCATACTTCCCGTGAACCACTCCTATGTCGTATTTCTTATTCTGCACACCCAAAAGAATATCCGTAGAATCCTCTACAACGTTTAGTTCAACCGTTATCTCTTGATCATTTAAGTAAATATCTTCGAGTTTTTTTAATAAATGATTTTTTAAAAAATTAATGTCTGACGCTATCGACACTTGTGTTTCATTTTTACCTGAGTGCTTCAGGTCACTTTCCATTGAAGAAAGAATATTCAGTATTTTTTTCGTAGCTTCAAAAACAATCACTCCACTTTCGGTTAACTCTTTGTACTTACCAACCTGTTTAAAAAGTTCACAACCAAACTCCTCCTCCATTTTTTTTATTTGTAAGGTAACTGCAGGTTGCGTATAATTCATTTGCTTTGCAGCTTCCGAAAAATTCAACGTTGTCGCTGCATAATAAAAAGTTTTTAAATTTCGAATCTCAACCATAAGCCACCCGCTTCCACTTATGTCACTTTTCGTAACATTAAATCATAAATAATATGTTATTTAGGTATACACAATATTAAATCACTAAATTTATGTTATATATTATCACACAGAAATACAATTACAATAGGGAATATATAAAACAACCTATAAATATTTTTTATAGTTATCGTTCAAAAAGTGCTTCTCCCATTGTTAACAAAGGTGATGAAATCCCCACAAAAAAAATAACTATTCATACTGCTGAATAGTTATGTAAAAACCAATCAAATTTTTTGTTTAATTGGAGAGCAGATTATTTTATATTAGTAGTAAATTGCTTAATGTTCGAATAAGACAATTTTCTTTTCTTCCATGCTTTTCCTACAATGGATCAGCCGTTGATTGCTGCTTCCTCTATAAAATAAAGATAAATCTCTTTTTTCTTTTATAAATGGCCCATCTACAAGAATATCCAACTCCCTGCATAATTTCATAAATGGCTCCTTATTTGATTTCAGCAAATACTCCCACGTATATCCTGTATAGCACCATATATTTTTCCCAGCTGTTTTCAGCTTTTTAGCCAAAATGGTTAGGTCGTTTAATTGAATAAGTGGTTCTCCACCGCTAAATGTAATATTAGTAAGCGTATTTTCCATTAATTCATCGTAAATTTCTTGAATAGACATATCATCACCAGCATTCCTATTCCAACTTTGTGGATTATGACAGCCTGGACACTTGTGTGGACAACCTGCAAAAAACACGGTGCTTCTTAAGCCCGGACCATCTACAATACTGTCTTGAATAATATTGATTACTCTCATGAATGCTTCACTCGTTCTCTTTCTTCGGCACGTTTTGCTGTATTCCATTTATCCAGTGAACCTACGAGATACCCTGTAATTCTGCGGATTCGTTCAAAGCGGTTTTCTTCTTCTTCTCCGCATTTTGGACAATGATTATCAATAATTCCTTTATGGCCGCAAGTTAAACATCGATCTACCGGATGATTAATACTTCCGTAGCCGATGCCGGCTTCTCTCATGGCACAAACAATTGCCTTTATAGCATCCATATTTTTGCTGGCATCCCCGTCCAACTCCACATATGTGATATGTCCAGCATTAGTCAATTCATGAAAAGGAGCTTCTTTTTTAATTTTGTCTATTGCTTTTATTTTATAATAGACTGGAATATGGAAGCTGTTTGTAAAATATTCGCGGTCTGTCACGCCTTTTATGACACCATGCTTCTTTTTTGCTATTCGCAGTGACTTTCCTGCAAATGATTCAGCCGGAGTTGCAATAAGGGAATAATTTAGTTGGTATTTTTCTATCGCATGGTCAGCAGCATTTCTCATATGCTTTACGATTTTCAATCCTAAATCATAGGCTGCCTTGCTTTCCCCGTGATGAACACCTAATAATGCAGTTAAACACTCAGCCAATCCGACAAAACCAATCGATAATGTGCCCTGCTTTAAAATATCAGCTAAGGAATCATCCATATTTAGTGTTTCTCCATTGCCCCATACACCTTGTGTAAACAGAAATTTAAAGTTTGCGACTGTTTTTTTCCCTTGATAAAGATAGCGATCATACAATTGCTTAATCGTAATGTCTAAGTATGTATCCAACTTTGCAAAAAATTGATCAATCGAAGAAGATTCAAGTGCAATCATTGGCAGATTAATGCTGGTAAAGGATAAATTCCCTCTGCCGACCGCTTTCTCTTTTCCATGAATATTTCCCATTACTCTTGTCCGGCATCCCATAGTCGCAACTTCTGATTGTGGTGTACCATCATAATATTGTGCATTAAATGGAGCATCAAGGAAAACAAAGTTCGGAAAGAGGCGTTTGCTTGTTGTTTCGATCGCCAACTCAAATAAATAATAATTAGGATCTTCTGGAAAAAAATTAATTCCTCCTTTTACTTTAAACACAATGATAGGAAAAATAGGAGTCTCTCCGCTCCCTAAGCCTGCTTGTGTAGCAAGCAGTAAACACTTTGTTAATAATGCACCTTCTTTAGACGTATCTGTCCCTAAATTAACAGACACAAAAGGAGTCTGGCCTCCACCTCTTGAGTGCATGCTATTGCAATTATGGCTAAAAGCTTCACAAGCTTGCAAGGTGTCTTTTTCCGTCCATTCCCAAGCTTTCTTTTCAATCAAAGCATCATCATCTATTATTTCTTTCAATTTCTTTTTATTTTTTTCAAATGTTTTATGTATGTATGGCGCTAAATCATAATCCAGCATGGGGATGGCTTGTCCACCGTGCTGCTGGTTTTGATTCGCCTGCAAAATAATAGAAGTAAGTGCCATAGCACTCATAATCGTTTGCGGTTCTCTCATAAATCCATGACCAGTATCAAAGCCATTTTTCAAAATTTTCCCTAGTGGGATTTGGCAGCATGTTGCCGTCCCGGAAGAATAAAAATCGAGATCATGAATATGAATATACCCTTGTTGAAATGCTTCTTTTGCTTGGGCTGATAAAAGCTTTTCCATCGTATAATGACGCGACGAGGAAGAAGCAAAATGCATCATATGACTCATCGGTGATAATCCATCTATATTTGCGTTTTCTTGAATATAATCCTGGTTGTCACTGCGGACAATCTCTTCAAATTCCATTAATAATTCAGTATAGTTCCCCATTTAATTTCACTCCAAATCACGTATCATCAATAGTATTATAAATGGTCGCAACTTCTATTATCAATATATAGACAATACTTCACTAAATTTACACAATATATAGTAATTCTTTTAAAAAAAGATTGACTAAAT
The DNA here is from genome assembly GCF_052663225.1 of Niallia sp. 03133. Lineage (NCBI taxonomy): Bacteria > Bacillati > Bacillota > Bacilli > Caryophanales > Bacillaceae > Niallia > Niallia sp. 03133. The sequence goes on along the minus strand of NZ_JBQTCY010000001.1, from coordinate 350,208 downwards.
TTCAGATGGAATTTTTTCTTTCTAAAAAAGATTATATTTAACCTCTCAAGCTTCAATTTAAAAAATATGGCTACAAAAATAGGATACCGAGGGAAGGGGGGGAAATTTATATACATCCGACCGGGCATCCTATTGTCTTTTTTAAGATCCCTATTTATCCCACTCTTAACGGACAGTAAGACCCCCACCTCGGGGATGCTGAGGAATCGAGGAAGCTAGGTGGGGATAACTGCCCGTAAAGGTCCGATAGATATACACAAACTAATGTCGCCACTTCCTTATGTCTTCGTTTGTGTGATCCACATCCTTGGACCGCAAGCTTTCCATCAGTGGGGGATGAAGAAAACCCCCACTGATGGAAAGGTTCACTTTATGTGATAGCTTTTGTTTGAAAGAAAATACCCTATTAGTTTGAGGCGTCCGCTCGACTCCTATGGGATTAGCGGGTCAGGCGAGATCCCGCAGGAGCGCTAGCGACGAGGAAGCTCGACGCCCGCCCCATGGAAAGCGAAGTATATGCCGGCTGCGGACTACTCACAAGTACACCATACTTTTCAGGGTAGACACCCATGCAACAAAAAATCGCACCATGGCCCTTGAAAAGAAGCAGCATCCCAATAATTCAGCACAGAGCAGCCGGCATACACGAAGACTCCTATGGGATTAGCGGGTCAAGCGAGATCCCGCAGGAGCGCTAGCGACGAGGAAGCTCGACGCCCGCCCCATGGAAAGCGAAGAGTATGCCGGCTGCGGGCAACTCGCAAGTACACCATACTTTTCAGGGTAGACATAAATAAAAAAGGTAAGCACCCAATTAGGCACCCACCACCAAATAGAACGGCTCACATCATTTTAAAGTAAATAGCTACTTTCGATAACTCGTTAAAATGGCTGTTACATATTTTTTCAGCAATAAACTAATCCCAAATGCAATCGCACTTACCCATATATTCGCAGTAACAATGCCATAAATAAGCAATACGATGGTAAAGATAAAAACAACATACCATATCCATCTATTTCCAACCATATTTACTCCTCCATATTGTAGGAAAATGCGGTTTTTTTCCCATTGATTTTACCAAGTGCTTGAAACATATTTGCTTGAATATTGACATAGGCGTTATACTCAATTCTTTCCAGCATATCGTATGCTTTGCGCAAGGATTTATCTATGACAAGAATGCCATGTTCTCTTAATAAGGTTGCTACCGGCAGATCATTTTTTCTTGTCTGCAAATATTGTTGTACCTTTTCTGCTAATTCAGGTGACGTTGCCGGGGCAAAATCCAATGTTTTTATTTCCCCTAATTTCTGCGTAGCTTCACATAAATGTGGCAGATCTAATCCTAAGGAAGCAAAAACCATCGATTCTTTTGGATGGGCATGGATCACCGCTCCTGCCCCTTGCATTGTTTCATATACCGCCATATGCATATTAAACTCTCTCGTTAATCTGCCGTCTCCTTCTAAAATAATTCCCTCTCTATCTATTACTAAAATATCATTCGGCTCCAGTCGGCAAAATTTTGCCTGGGACATTAAGGTAGGTGTCATAATCCAATGCTCATCGCTTACTTTTACGGTAATATTTCCTCCAGCAGCATTTGTAATAAATCGGTCAAACATCATTTTTGTCACAACACAAAGATCTTTTCTTTCTTCTAAATACATCATGCTTCCTCACCAATCCTTTCGATTTGTACACGATCCATCCAATCCTGTATATTATGCAAGGATGGAAGCGAGCTCGTCTTTTGTGTAGCCTTTAATGCGCTGATTGCCGTGGCGAAGCGGACAGAAGACACTACATCTTTTTTGTCTTTTGCTAAAGCAGCCACCATTCCTCCGACAAATGCATCGCCGCAGCCTGTATCGTTCACTTCTTTCACTTTTGGCGGGGTGACTTTAAAATACTGTTGTGCAAATCCGATAAAACAGCCTTTTTTGCCAAGAGAAATAATCGCTACCACTACCCCTTTTTGATGCATTTTTTTTAATTCATCTATATATTCCTGATCATCTATTAACGACTTTCCAACATACTCTTTTATTTCGTCTTCATTTGGCTTAATCAAGTATGGATTTTGTTTAATCGCTTCTTTTAAAAATTCTTTTGCTGCGTCAACAATCAGCAAGCCTCCTTTGGATTTTACCGTTTGAAGCAATTCTTTATAGTTATCTACTGAATATCCGCTTGGCGGGGACCCGGCAAAAACAACGAAATCGTCTTTTTCCACATTTTCCTGCAAATAGCTTACTAGTTTTTTATGAGAAGCCTCCGTAATTTCAAAGCCATGTTCGGTTATCATAAAGCTTCCATTTCCAGAATCATCAATAATTACGATGCTTTCTCTCGTCCTGCAGCCTTTTTGCATAATAAAGCTGCTATTCACATGATGATTTTGAAGCATGGATAATAACAAGGCATTATTATGCTCCCCGATAAATCCTGTTGCCACATTTTCTATATTCATTTTCGAGAGCACAACAGAAACATGCGTTGCTTTACCGCCTATATCATAGCCAATCGTATCTATTACATTATTTTTTTTTCTAGTTAACGGACTTTTTACATATAATAAACGGTCAATGGCTGTATTTAACGTAACAGTATAAATCATCTTTTTTTACACTTCCTTACAGTTGGGATTGACCTTTTACTGAATTTTCTATATATTTAAATTAGATACCTTATCGTGGAGGCTTGCAATTACGCCAAATTGTTTGCCTCTTCTTCTTTTTCTATTTTTAAAGATCTTGCTTTCATTCCTCTGTAATACATCACATATAGTCCTATCCAAATAATTGCCAACACCAATCCCCAGTAGTTACCATTTACAATATCTGCTGCCTGGGTAAATGCATAGCGGAAATCAGGATATTCCAGTGTACTCCAAGAGAGCATCTGTCCTGCTGGTATTTCAATTAACTTTGTATCTTTCGCCAGATCAGTAATGGTTGGAGCAAAAAGAGTAGATACATATAAAAATACAGGTGTTGTTACAATTCCGAGAAGAACCATTCTTAATAGATTTCCTCCTGTAACTAGCAATGCCGGAACAGCAAAGGATAAATTGATGATTCCTGCAAATGGCAATACATTATTTCCCGGCAAAATAATAGCCAATACTAATGTAATCGGAACCAAAATAATGGTTGTCACCCAAATTTCATTACATCCAGCAAGAATTGGCCAGTCTAAACCGATATGAAGCTCACGGTTGGAGAAACGTTTTCTCATAAATTCAGAAATGGCATCAGACAACGGGGCTAATGCTTGCATAAATAGTTTTGCCACCATCGGGAACAATGTTAAGGATGCTCCTGCTTGAACACCAAGTGTTAGTGTGTCTTGAATATTGTATCTAGCAAAAATCCCCAATAAAACACCGATAATAAATCCCATTACATGATTTTCTGCAAATACACCGATTTTGTCTTTTAGCCAGTTTGCATCAATCTTTTTGTTTAATCCAGGAATAAAATCCATCAATCGGTTTAACGGCCATAATAGGGCACCGAATAAAATCATGCTGTGAGGAGAAGTAACTCCTGGAATATCGGTCAGCTGCTGAATTTGCTTTTGACTTACATCTGCTATTTTTAATTCCAATATAATTTGAATCCCGGCAACTAAGAAAGCAAGCGGCACACTGCCGGAAACTCCCACTACCAAAACAGACGTTAAAATTTTTCCCCAAACATTCCATAAATCTACGTTTAACGTATTTGTCTGCTTTGTTGCCAGCATAATAATATTAATCAATATCTGATAGGGAAATAAGAAAAATGCCAATGGCCACGCCCATGCTAACGTAGCAAGAGATGTCCAGCCGCCATCCATAATATTTAAAACAATTCCAGTATTTTCAACAAAATGCTGGGCAGCAGGCCCCATGCTGTTCATCATAAAACCTACCACTAAATTCATGCCGATGAATGCTACACCTAATGTTAAACCGGAACTAAAAGCCTCTTTAAATTTCATTCTTGCAAACAAACCGACAATAATCATAATAACTGGAACAAATACTGCTGCTCCAAAATCCAATACATAATTAATAATCGATTGTAATAGTTCCATCCAAATTCCCTCCTAAAGGTCTGTTGCCTATTTTAATGCCTGGATCAGCTTTTGAAGCTCCTGCTCCATCCCTACACCTGTCAAAAAAGGAATACCGCTTAATACAGGCACTTTATAATCTTTTCTTGGTTTTGTAATGGCAATATAAACAGAGCAGTCTTTTATATACGTATCAATCGATTTAATATCCACTGCTTCCACATTTGCCCGAATTCCTTGCACATCTAACAATTTTTTCACCTTTGAAGCCACTGTTTGTGATGTTGCCACCCCTGATCCACAAGCTACAATAACTTTTTTCATCCTTATTCCTCCTCTATTTCATTTGCTTTTGTATGAATGAAAGGATTTCTTTTACATCATCAGAAGCTATTAAATGCTCCATCGTTTTCTCCTCCATAAACATTTCCATTAAACATTGCAAAAGCGGCACTTGTTCTTCTGACTTATAAAGTCCCAGTACAAAAATAATCTGTGCTTGCACATCAATATCATCAGACCCCATTTCATAAAAGCAGATCGGTTTGTTTGGTTTAATTACAGCAATAAATGGCGTAATAATATGTTCTGGGTCAGTATGCGGAATAGCTACATGAAAGGATTTTGTTCGCAGCCCAGTTGGAAAGTTTTTTTCTCTTTCCAAAAGTCCTTGAAAAAAACTAGGCTTTACATATTTTTTTTCTTCCAGCAGCTCTGAAATTTTTTTAAATAAAGCATCTTTCGAATCGGCTTCAAATTTTGTAAAAACAAGCTTATCTGAAAACAAATTTTGAAATAAGCTGCTAGCTGCTATGATCGTTTCATCCATTTCTTTCAACTTTTACATCTCCCTTACTAAAATTACCCAACTGATTATCCGTCAGGCTGTCGACAAACGCCCGATTCTTTCGATGTTCGCCTTGATGCTCATCAGAGGGTGAAAGACTAAGTACGTATGAAAGGATAATCGACTAACTACGCCTCATCCTTATGTCTTCGTCGATTGACTTGCATCCTCCAAGTCTCGATCAGCCTGCAGTTTGTGCAAATACTACTTTGTCTATACTCTGTATCCATTTTTTTTGACAAACCACCTCCTTTACGCGTCCACCTCTAGCTGTGCCGATTCTTTTATAAATGAATATACTTCGTCCGCTGTTTTTGCATGGAGTATGCGGGTAATCTGGTCTTCATTATTTACTAGTTCATTTAATTGAAAAAGCGCTTTCAAATGTTTTTTCCGATCAACTGCTGCCATTACAAAAACAAGCCAAACCTGCAAGCCAGGTGAAAATTCGATTCCTTCCTCTAAAACTAGTAAACTCATCGCAATCTGATGCACTCCCTCCTCCGGGGAAGCATGGGGCAGCGCAACCTTAGGTGCAATAATAATATACGGTTCTTCCGGATCAAACTTTTCAATCATTGCATGTACATACTTTTCCTCTATATCTTGATTTTTCACTAATGGTTGTGCTGCCAAACTGATTGCCTCTTCCCAGGAAGAAACCTTTTTAAAAAATTGAATGGATTCTTTTTTTAACACCTCCTTAAGTGTAGGAGCCTCTGTGGTTTTTGTATTCATTTGTCCTTGGCTTCCACTAATAAGTTCTCTCAGTTCTTTTTTTAACGAATAAGCATTCATAATATGCGTATGTTTTTCAATAATCGGAAGAAGGCTCTCCAACGAAATAAATGAAGTTCTGCATCCATGAATTTCTTCTATTACTCGTTGCTGTAGCTCTCTTTTTTCGAAGCTATTTAGAAATGGTTTGATATAAAAAAATTTTTTCTTTGTAGGAATGGAAACAGTGGAAAATACGATATCAACGAACGGATGATACTTTTCGAACTCTCGGATGCTAACATGTTCTAAAAATATAATTTGAGGAAATAGGTCCTTTAATGATTCCAATAACAATTTGCTGACAGAAATGCCATTTGGACAAACAACCACCGCCTTCCATTTATTCGGAATTTCATCACCATATTTATACATCCAGCTTTTAATAAGCAATGTAAGATATGCTATTTCATCTTCCTCCATCTTTTTTTCAACCAGCCTTTCTATTGCTGCTGAGCTTTTGATCACTAATTGATGAACATCCGCATGCTCTCTTCTTATTTCCTCCAATAGAGGATTTTCAAGCGTCAGTCCATATTTGATCCGGTAAATAGCTGGTTTTAAATGCTGCAATAACTTGCTTTCCAACATGCTTCGATCATGAAACCTTATACATGCATTATTTTCAAAGGCTGTTAACATTTCTTTAACTGCATCCAGGATGATTTTGTCATTGTATAGATTTTTTTCTACTTCGATTACATTTGCTGCAAGAAGCTGCAAACAAATAAATAATCGATCTTTTTGCTCGATTTCTGCAATGCCCCATACTAAATCCCCCACCACGTTATATTCCCTTGTTAAGGTTAAATCGGATAAAAGATGTTCATGATTCTCCAATCTTTTCCCCATCGAAATTCTTTTTAATAAGAGTAGCAGAGAAAATGGAAGTTCTTGCATTCTTTCATCTGTAAATTTTACATTTAAGCGCTTTTCCACCTTTTCCAGCCTTTTTCTCATAATGTCAATTTCCTGTGAGGATAATTCTGCTATTTCCTGTACCCAAAGAACACCATTTATCGAATGAAATAATTTTTGCACAGAGGCCATTAACAAGTATCTTTTATTAAATTCAAAGCCTTCCATAAAATATCCAGTACGGCGATTATACCGAACAGAAACTTTATACTTTTCTGCTATTCCTTCTGCTTTTTTCAAATTTTTCAACACCGTATTTCTGCTCACTCCAAGGGCATCTGCCAGATGAAATAAGGATAATTCCTCAGTACGGCTTAATAGTAAAATACAGATTAAGTAGACTCTGTCTATTTCAGTTGGAATTTGGATGCTGTGCTGTTTTTTTGACGGTTGAACAGGCAATAATTTTTGTGCTTGCCTATCAATCTTTAATCCTGTTTTCCGGTTATTTTGAACCTTTTCCAATCCATTTTCTACTAACCATTCATTTACCTTCTGCAAGCTGTAGTTCACTTGACTTCTGGACAAATGAAGCTGCAACTCTAATGTTTTTACTTTTATGCCTGGAAAAGCCAGCACTTCTTCTAACAATCTAATACTCCGATTATCCAACAGCACCTCTTTCACTCCCTCTTATACTTCTATCATATTGTAAAAAAAACAGAATATGAATGCGTTTACATCACAAGTTTTACTCATTAGAATGTATAACGTTGTGATGAATATTATTCTTTTGTTTCCTTATTGATTACATATAATTTATTCCTCTTAATTAATATTAGAAAAAATTCCATCTCTCCTAATGTTGGCTATTCTATAAAGTGAACCTTCCATCAGTGGGGGTTTTACTACCCGTTAAAGAGTGGGATAAAAATCTCCTTTTAATTTCTTAAATAAGGGGAAAAAACAGACACTTCGCTTCCAAAAGGAGGTATATGTTACACTATCCATATATTACAATGCTTCCTTTCCCAGAAGCTTACTGTCCGTTTATGCAGGAAAAAAACAGATGAAACATTGGAGGAGTTACTATGCAATCTTCGAAAGGCACTATACAAGAAATGGTTATAACAAGCGTAGAATTGAAGGAAGACGTAAAGCTGCTTGTTTATCTTCCGCCATCTTATTCACCACTCTACAAATACAATGTTCTTTTTGCTCAAGATGGAAAAGATTATTTTCAATTCGGAAGAATCGGAAGAATAGCAGATGAATTACATCAAATGAATAAAATCCAAAATACAATCATAATTGGCATTCCATATAAAAGCGTTGAAGACCGAAGGGAAAAATATCACCCGGAAGGACAAAAAAACAAATCCTATATCCGCTTTATGGCGCATGAACTTGTTCCATTTATAGATGAAAAATTTCCAACCTATCAAATGGGGCTTGGAAGAGGATTAATCGGTGATTCATTAGGAGCGACCGTTTCACTAATGACAGCATTAAAATATCCTCATACATTTGGCAAAGTGATGCTTCAATCCCCGCTGGTAAATAAAAACGTATTATCTGCTGTTCAGCAATTTGACCGTTACCATCTTTTGGAGATATTTCATATTATCGGTACAGAAGAAACCGCTGTTAAAACAACCATTCAAACAATAGAGGATTTTCTGACCCCAAATCGAGAACTGTCGCATCTGCTTGACCAAACAAATGCAGATTATATATATGAAGAATTTAAAGGTGGTCATACATGGAAGCATTGGCAGCCATATGTGCTAACAATAATGGAAAGGATGCTTTAAAAAAATTACTTTTTAATTCTTCGATATTTACGATGATAAACTTTTAAACTTTTTCAAAAGATTTGTTATAATATCTTACATAGTAAGAAAAGCGAAAAGGCGCGATTATCGGCGATAAGCATAAGGCGGATTGGTTACGAATGCGCTCTTGCCTTCACCGCCAATTTGTAATATGAATCGATGGTGTCTCCAGCTAAGAAAGTGATACTCGATAATCTAGCGTTTTCCTCTCGTGCAATAAAAAATCGTATGATCCTGTGATTTTTTTAATAACACCCACCCATAAAGATGTACGATTGCTTCTTTAACGCTTCTTAATAAAATGGAGGTTAGAACAATATGAAATATGGCATTGTTATTTTCCCAGGCAAAGAGCTGCAAGATAGAGCAAATTCTTTGCGCAAACGTTATGACCCTAAATATGCATTAATTCCACCGCATCTTACCCTTGTAAGTGAATTTGAAGCAAATAATGAAGAAATAAAAGAAATAAGCAAAAAGCTTGAGCAGGTGGCTGGCCATTTTCAGTCCATTGCCCTAAATATATTAAAAATAAGCACGTTTCAGCCTGTCAATAATGTTGTCTATTTAAAAGTAGAACATACTTCAGATTTAGAGGATTTACATATCGAGCTGACTAGCTCCCTTGGATTGGAAAAACCACAGTATTCGTTTGTTCCCCATATAACAATTGGGCAGCAGCTGACCAACGATGAGCATCTTGATATGTACAGCAGCTTGCGAATGCATTCTTTTAAGCACGAAGAGACCGTGGACCGTTTTCATTTATTATACGAATTAGAGAATGGATCTTGGACGGTATATGAAACATTTCGTTTAGGAAAGGAAAAGTGAATCGAGTGGAAGTTGTAGTAGTTAAAAACGATAAAGAAATGAAAGACGCATTGTATGTTCGCCGTACCGTTTTTGTAGATGAACAACAAGTTCCGGAAGAAGAAGAAATCGATCAGTTTGAACAAGACAGCATCCACTTTGTTTTATATGATGAAAGCAAACCTATTGGAGCTGGACGGTACCGTATTTTTGATGAATACGGAAAAGTAGAAAGAATTTGCATCTTGAAAGAAAGCCGAAAAGGCGGATCTGGAAAGACCTTAATGAATAAAATTGAGGAATATGCGAAAAAAAATGGAGCACCCGCTCTTAAATTAAATGCACAAATACAAGCTATTCCTTTTTATTCTAAACTGGGATATGAAGTAGTCTCAGAAGAATTTTTAGATGCTGGCATTCCTCATAAAACAATGAAAAAAAAATTATCATAACTAGTTTAACAGGCGGTCGTCTTCTTGGATGCCTTCCTCCAAATGCATCATCCAAGAAAACTTAGACTGCAGACTGCAAAAAGACAGCATTTCCGTATACTAGGAATTTGTCTTTATTCCATCTATCTATCGCTTAAAACTCTTGTCGAATCAGACAAGAGTTTTTTGTTTAATTTTTACTATTTTGCCTAAACTGATTGGGAAAGGATGATTTCTTTGAATTATTACCATATCTTTGTAGAGCTTATTATTGGATTTTTTCCCCTCTTATTCTTAAAGTAAATTCTTGAAAAAACAGTAATCACACAAATTACCACCTTTGATTTTGTTTCTTCTTTGGTCCTCGGGGAATTAGTGGGAAATACTATGTATGATGGAAAAATTGGATTAGTGGAAATGCTTTTTGCCATCTCCATATGGGGATGTTAATTTATTGCACAGAATATTTAACTCAAAAATTTCGACCATCACGAAAGCTATTAGAAGGGAAACCATGTATTATTATTAATAAAGAGCAGATTGATTAAAAAGAAATGAAAAAGAACAATTTGGATTTCAATCAGCTGCAGCATCTTCTTCGTGCAAAAGATATATTTTCTGTTGCAGAATGCTCTTATGCTATTTTAGAAACAGATGGCACTGTCAGTGTGAGGAAAAAGTCAGCAAATTTCAACACCAACAAAACAAGATTTTAACCTGCCTATTAAGACAGTGTCTCTACCTCTGGGCATTATTCTCGATGGTGAAATAATTATGAGACCTTTACGGGCAGTTATCCCCCACCTAGCTTCCTCGATTTCTCAGTATCTAGAGGTGAGGGCCTTACTGCCCGTTAAGAGTGGGATAAAGTGAACCTTTCCATCAGTTGAGGTTTTCTTCACTTGATGACATTGGGTATCCCCCTTTAGATCCATGCATGAAAATTGCTGCCTTTTCCAGTAAGTTTTGCTGCCAGCAGGTGGTACTCCTTTTTTTTAATCGTTTGATTGGCGGATGTATATGGCGAAATGAAAATATTTTCACTTCCCTCTTCTTCTTTTCCCTGTAAGCGGTTCTCTACTTGTATGATACTGGGAATTTCTTTTTGTTTATAAGGGTTTGTTTTTCTGCCTATTTCTCGTAAAGCGTATTGCTCATATTGATAGTTTGTTATCGGAAGAATATAGCCCATTTCATATCCACTCCCCATTCATTCATACTTTCATTACGATATGTATATTGTTTTTTTATTTTCCACCATTTTAAAGATGTTAAACCTACATCCTCCCTTTTCTCCCCTCTATTATTTTGATATGATTAAGTGTAGAATTGCTGCGTGTTTTCAACAGTTTTGAAAGTTAGAATGAATAGATTTGAGGTCGCTTATGCTATCAGCTTTTTACGTTGACAAATTAATATTTTTAGATTCTATCAATAGACAAGATCTCCAAAAAATATATGAAGATGGAAAAAAAGGATTGCTTGCGTGTCCTATATGCGGAGAAACACTTTTTCTCTATGTAGGAATTGAACATTCTCCTCATTTTTTTCATCCATCCAAACAAAAGGACTGCGGAGAAATTCACTCCACTGCTTCAGAGGAAACAGCAGTTGGAATAGAATATGAAGAAAAAAATGGATTTAGAATGCCGAAATCTCGAAGTATTACAGATAATCAGCCAAAAACGGTATATAAGGAACCAAAGCAACTGCAAATAAAAGTGCCTTTTCTTGAACCAGCAGCATCTGTCCCTTCCTATGAGGAGAACTACCTCCATTTGCTTCAAACTAATGGGGTGCTACTTGATCCATCACAAGCGGAAGCTGTTGCGATGCTTGACGGACCAGCTTTAGTAATAGCTGGTGCTGGAAGTGGAAAAACTCGTGTTTTAACAACAAGAACGGCCTATTTAATACAGGAAAAAAACGTGGACCCATCATCGATCATGCTAGTTACATTTACTAATAAAGCAGCGAAGGAAATGAAGGAACGCTTGTTGCAATACCCTTTCATGTCGCCTTCTATTGTAAACAAAATCGTTTCTGGAACATTCCATCGCATCCTTTACCAAATATTAACTTTTCATCAGCCACATAAATGGCAGCGGCAAAACCTACTAAGTAAAGATTGGCAAAAAGAAACCTTATTAAAAGAGATCGGTAAAGAATTAAGCTTGGATACAAAAGAATTTCCCTTTGACGCAGCCATTCAGCAAATTGGCGCATGGAAAAACTCATTGCTGTTTCCACATGAAGTTTCCCCCATAAACGATTGGGAGGAAAAAGTGCTTTTGTTATACAAACAATATGAAGAGAAAAAACAACATCTGAACCTTTATGATTTTGATGATATGCTTCTTGGAGGATATTATTATTTTTTAGAAAATCCACAAATATTGGAAGTATATCAAAATCGTTTTCATCATTTTTTACTGGATGAATTTCAAGATATTAACAAGGTCCAATACGAATGGATTAAGCTGATGTCAAAAAAAGCAAAGAGTGTGTATGCAGTTGGGGATGACGATCAAGCTATATATGCATTTCGAGGCAGCGATCCGAAATACCTTCTCGATTTCGAAAAAGATTTTCCAAGTGCAAAAGTAATCATTCTTCATCATAATTACCGTTCCGCACATGAAATTGTCTCTGCTGCAAATAAAGTCATCAGCAAAAATAAAAAACGACGCACGAAAAAAATGATTGCAACCCATTCCGGTAAAGCACCACTCCTTTTTTATCCATATGATGAAGAGGAAGAAGCAACGATGATTGTAACTGATATCCAAGAAAAAATGAAAAAAGGATATAAACCGAAAGATTTTGCTATTCTTTATCGTACAAATACAAACAGCCGAGCTATATTTGAACGTCTTTCTGCTTCAAGTCTGCCTTTTAAACTGGAGCAGGATGCTGGTTCTTTTTACAGCCGCTTTATTGTAAAAAGCATGCTTGGATTTCTTAAATTGATCATCGACCCAGATGACCTTGATGCGGTAAAAGATATTCTTCCTTCCTTATTTGTAAAAAAATCTGTTCTTCAGGATATGAAAGCAGCTAGCATCTTGCAAGACTGCAGCTTATTGGATTGTTTATCGACAGTGAAAACAGGCTTTGCTTTCCAAGAATCTCGATTAAAAAAAATTCCATCCGTTCTTGTTAAGCTAAAACAAAAACAGCCAATTGAGGCCATAACAATTATCGAAAAAGAATTAGGATTTCAAGAATTTATAAAAAAACGGGGAAATGAAGGCAACCAATGGGATAAAGGCTCGGATGATATTCGCGATTTAAAGGTAGTGTCAAAAAAGTTTTCCTCCATAATTGAATTCATTGCACATACTAAACATATGATTGCGATGAATGTGGAAATGAAAAAACAATATGCCTATTCAAACAATACCATTACATTAAGCACCATTCACCGAGCAAAGGGATTGGAATACAAAACCGTTTATTTATTAGGAGCAGTGGATGGTTCCATTCCCCATGATTATTCACTTGAGGCACAACGAAATAATGATTTTCTGCCATTGGAAGAGGAAAGACGGCTTCTTTATGTTGGCATGACGAGAGCGCAGCAAGAGCTGTATGTATCTATTCCTATGCATCTGCGGGGAAGAAGAGTGAATGCTTCGCGCTTCCTTTCTTCTGTATAACTCGAAATCAATTAGCATAAATAAAAATGGGTTTCTATATTGAGTCTCTTCATAGAGCGACCCATTTTTATTTATCCTACTCTTAAACGGGCAGTAAGACCTCCACCTCGGGGACGCTGAGAAATCAAGGAAGCTAGGTGGGGGATAACTGCCCGTAAAGGTCCGATAAGTTCATCTAACCATCAGTAGGGGCTGAAGAACCCCCCACTGATGGAAGATTTACTTTATCTTATTTTTTATTAATCATTTTGGATAAAGTGTTAAAATCTAATTGCTTGCCATCTGTTACAATTGATTTAACAATTTTATCTTCTGTTTCTTTAGGAACGGATTTTCCTGCTATTTGGGATACTCTGCGAATGACGCCCCTAACCGTTTTTTCATCTTTAAAATTAGCATTTTGCAAGGAATTGGCTAATTCAAAAATATCTTTCATATTTACACCGGTTTTGGATTCTATATTTTTAAAGAAATTATTGTTCATACTTATTTTTCCTCCTTTATAAGCTACTTTATATAGTATGAAAAGAAAGGAAAAAGGTGTTGCTTCCATCTGATATATTTCCCCTAATATTCTTCTGAATGTTTGGGACGGAAGTCCACTTCTATCTGAATAAGAAAAGCGTAAGCGCCTTGCTCATTGCCGTACGAACTGGAAGGGCTTCGACTGAGATAAAGGAAACACGAAGAGCGTTAGCGATTCGATGTTGACTTATCGTAGGGAGAAGATCTGAAGTTCGATAGGCAATAGGGCGCTGGAGCTAGACACCCGTCAGACTTCAGAAAACTTATACTTTCTGATCTTATAAAATAAAAAAGCTGACCTCCATAAAGTCGCTATTATTGTTAACGAAATTAAGGAGTCAGCTTCATTTTTATTTCCTGATTTTTCACTCTGCAGTCAACTCCCGTTAAATTGACCGCAAGTATTCATTTTAATTAGCTATAGAAGCTTGCGCCAACAATAATTAATAAAATGAATAAAACAACAATCAATACAAAGGAGGAACCACCGCTGTATCCGCCGCCATTGTAGCCATATCCGCCGTAACACATATATTCTTCACCTCGCTTATACCTTATTCTCTATAGCATATGGCTTGTAAGAATCAATGTATAGGCAAGATACTAGAATAGAAAAGAATGTACGATTGTCTATCAAATACCATCCTTCCTGTATTCGGAAAATCCCCATCTACTTTTTCCTTTTTCTGAAAGATAAAACATTCACTTGCTTCTATCTTGCTCTTCATTCATGATGTCATAAAAATCAAATGTAATGTTTCCATTGCGATCTACTTGAGCAAGAAAGATTTCCTCTATTGTCAGCCCTCTTTTAAGCAAGGCACTATTCACCCATTCATCACTCAAATTACAATTGTTTAGTGCATGACGATTTAATTTTCCATCCATAATAATGGAATAAACTTCTTTTTCCACTAGTGGTGCATCTAAAATATCTTCTACTAATACGGTTTGTTTTAACTTTTTTAAAAGCACACTTAATTCTCCATTTGCTTCTAACATCGCAAATTCAACGTCTTCCACTCGAAAAATACTTTGTGTTCTGAGTTGCTCTAACAACTCATCAAGGCTGTATTTTTCTTTTCTTAAATGGTCCTCAATAAGATTGCCATCTTGAATAAAAATTGTTGGTGTACCTTCAACAAAGTCACGAAACCGTTTGCTTTTTAAAGAGAAATAACTAATGAATAACGGAATAGATGTCCATATAAGGATGGAAGTTGCGCCATCTTTCATATTAATTTCTGAATCCATGCTTATGCTTCCTGCAATATCTCCTACAGTTATTCCAACAATATACTCAAAAAAAGATAGTTTGGATAATTGCTTTTTACCAAGGAGTTTTGTAATAAAGAAAAGGCTTATAATGATTAATAAGGAACGAATAATAGTATTTACCACTTCAGACATTTCATCAATCTCCTATAGCGAATGCAGTTGGCAGCATTTAGCCTTTTGGTTTAAAAAACAGAGCACCAAGAAATCCAAATATAATGGCGGCTGAGATTCCTGAACTTGTTACCTCAAACATACCTGTTAAAACCCCAATAATGCCATGTATTTCTGCTTCCTGCATTGCTCCATGTACAAGTGCATTCCCAAAGCTTGTTATTGGAATCGTTGCACCTGCTCCTGCAAAATCTGCAAATGGTTCATATAAGCCTACTCCGTCTAAAATTGCTCCAATTACTACTAAGGTTGTCAACGTATGAGCTGGTGTAAGTTTGGCAACATCAAACATAAGCTGTCCAATAACACAAACTATTCCACCAATGACAAAAGCCCAAAAGAACATAGGCAGCATGCTTTACACCTCCTTTTTATCCTTTTCCTTTTTTTGCTGTATCAACTCTATTTTAAAAGTATGATCTTTATAAAGTGAATCTTCCATCAGTGGGGATCTTACTGCCCGTTAAAAGTGGGATAAAAAAATCAATCTATTTCAATAGATACCGCATGTGCAATACATGGAATGGACTCATTTTGCTGTACAGTTAACGGGGATAATAACGCACCTGTTGCAACAACTAAAATTCTTTTATATTTTCCTTTTTTCATTTCATTAAGCAAGTGACCATATAAAACAGTAGCAGAGCATCCAGCTCCACTTCCCCCCGATTGTACCGGCTGATTTTCTTTATAGAGCAGAAGACCACAATCTTTAAATTTATTTTTGTCTATCTCCCATCCACTCTGCGTTAAAAGCGCCATTGCTGTTTCTCTGCCAATCTTTCCTAAATCCCCAGTAACAATTAAGTCATAATGAGACGAATCAATGTCTAAATCATTAAAATGGGCAGCAATCGTATCAGCCGCCGCTGGAGCCATAGCCCCCCCCATATTAAAAGGATCAGATAATCCCATGTCCATTACCTTTCCAATGGTGGCAGACGTTGTATATGGAAGATTGGAAGCATTCTTATTTGCGGATAGCAAGGCTACTCCCGCCCCCGTTACCGTCCATTGTGCCGTCGGTGGTTTCTGCCCCCCATATTCTGTTGGATAGCGAAATTGCTTTTCAACCGCGGCATTATGACTGGATGCTCCTGTTAAAATATTGTCAGCACCTTGATAATTGATTAAAAAAGAGGAAAGAGCCAAGCCTTCCATTGAAGTGGAACAAGCACCAAACAACCCAAAATATGGTATTTTTAAAGTTCTTGCTGCAAAACTTGTTGGTGTAATTTGATTAATTAAATCACCAGCAACAAAAAACTCGACATCCTCTGGTTTAAGATCTATTTTCCCCAACGCCGTTTGAGCAGCTTCTTCCAGCAATAATCGATGGGCTTGCTCGTAAGTATCTTTCCCCATCCATAAGTCATCATGAAGCACATCAAAATCTTTTGCTAAATGACCATTTGCTTCAAAGGGACCACCCGAAACACCTGTAGCTTGAATAACTGGATGATTTGGAAATATCCATGATTGTTTTCCTTTAAGCAACTTACATTCCCCCCGTCAGTGTTAAAATGATGGTTTTAATAAGTGCCACAACAAATGCAGAAAACACTCCGAACAAGATAACAGAACCTGCTAGTTTAAATATATTTCCACCTACTCCAAGAACAAACCCTTCAGTTTTGTGTTCGATTGCAGCAGATATAATGCTGTTTCCAAACCCTGAAACAGGTACAGCACTACCTGCACCTCCAAACTGGCCAATGCGATCATATATTCCAAATCCTGTTAACAGCATAGAAAAGAAAATAACGGTTGCAGTTGTTGGATTTCCTGATGTTTGCTCCGTAAAGTGGAAAAAATAAAGGTAAAAATAAGAAAGTACTTGGCCGATCATACAAATTAATCCACCTACAAAAAAGGCTTTTAGACAATTTTTTGCAACTGGACGTTTTGTTTCAAACTGCTGCTCTAATTTTTCATATTGTTTCTGCTGTGGTGTTTTTTGCTTATCTTTTTTACTTGGCATTTCCTGTCCCTCCTTTTTATGTTAGTTCATTATTCAAACGGATAATTTGCTTCAATCGTTTATTTGCTTGTTTTTCTGTAAAGTTTGGATCTTTCGTCTTTTCCCAAAGTCTTGCCGTTTCAAGGAAAATTTTCAAATCACTTGATACAGTAAATGTTTGATCAGGAAATTTCTTTTCTAGTTTATCTTTTAGCCGTTTCTCAATCTTTTTCATTTGAAGACGTTTCAGATGCTTTACTTTATAAGCAACTAAAATATCTTTCTTTCCTTTAATAACCGCCACATCATATATAGAATCAAATGACTCTGTTTCTGCTTTTATTTTTTTTACCATTTCCTGGTCTGTTGCGTTTCCATTGTCCCCAATAATAATCGGTGTTTGATTTACTATTTTAAACAGCGCTAGTCTGCTGTGACTAGTATATTTTTCACACCCTGAAAGCATCAGCAGCATACTTGAAAGCACAGTGAAGTATACAAATATTTTTTTATTCGTCATATTCTTCCCTTCCTATGTACGTAATGTCAATTGTCTTTTTATATTTTCTTCGATTAATAAACTTTTTATGAAAGTTTTTTAAAACAACAGAACACCAATTTTTGTAAATTTTTTCAGGCTGTTTTCGTACAGATTGTTGCTTTTAAATTCGCAGCCTGCATTCGCTCCTGCAGCGCCCTAGTCTTTCTCGCATTCCCACAAGAGTCTACGTGTATACAGGCTGCTAAGTGCCTTCTCCCATTTTTTATATTAAAAACAACAAACTTTGAGAAAACAGTCTTTTTATATAACCGCACATCGTTAAAAGAAATTCGTAAATTGACTGCAAAAAGAAGCCCATAAAAAAAGAATTCCACTAATTTTCAGAAGAATTCTTTTCCTTTAAGGCATGAACATATAAATTTAAATTTTTTTATAAAAGTCTTTTCGTAGCTATACGGGTGCTTTCGCTTTTCTTATTGTCCAGCTTCAGCACCCAGCTACTCTCGTTCTTCCCTCTCCTCCTTACGATAAGTCAACATCGAATCACTTCGTTCTTCGTGTTTCCTTTATCTCATTCAGAGCGCTCCAGTCCGCTCGTAGCTAAACGGGTGCTTTCGCTTTTCTTATTATTTTGATGTTTTTCTTCCGCAGCCGCAGCCTGATTTCTTTTTCTTTTTCTTTTGAGATGTTGTTTTTACTGCTTGTGCATTTTTTTCGCTTTTCTTGTAATTCATTTTCTTTCCCTCCTAGATACATAATCAAGGTGCTTTTATATTCTATGTTAAATGAAATATGCTTGTGTAAACATCTTCCCTACTTTCTTAAAGATTCCTTATTCGTCAGGAAGCACTCTTTGGAGCAGTGCTTCAATAAGCGATGCCGCTCCTGCAATCGCAAATACAAGAATAAATGGAGTGCCTATAGCTGGAAGAAAAAAATATAAAAACGTTAAAAAAATAGCTGACCAAACTCCAGTACACCAATAGCAGCTAATCAATTCACCAAAAAAACCTCTAACCTTGCCGGCCTTCGGAACATAATATATTTCATCTTCTCCAGTTTCATTTTTTTCCATTATTTCCTCTACGACCATATTTCTTATAAATTCTGTAATTCTGTCATAAACCATTAATCTTGTGATCCGGAAGCTTGCAAGTATTAATAAAATAAAATCCATTGCATGAATATTCACACTTCCCCTCTCCTTTTCAATTATTTTGAAAAAAAACAAAGGCGAATGCCTAAATTTCAAGAAAAAAGGCGTCTGTCCGTAACCCATAAGGCCCTTTAGCAATATGTTAGTAGTGTAGTATCACAAAGAAAGAAACAAACAAGGAGGAAATCAATTATGGGTTGTGGAAAAAAAGACGATATTCACGGTACATCTAGCTGTGTTTGCGAAGTGGTTCGTGCCATTAAAGATATCCAAGATAATGCTGAAGACAATTGCGAGTGTGAAGCAAACTGTTTTTCCGAGCCATTAGGTTCGATAGTTTCACCAGCAAGAAGAGAAAAAGCAGATACTCGTGTATTTGTATTAAAAACAGCTGACGGATCACCATTTCATGCATTCTTTAGAGGAGACGACTGCGCATGTGTGTCTATCTTCTTCCGCGTAGAAGATGTATTTGACAACTGCTGTGCTGTATTGCGTGTTCTTGCTCCAGTCAAAAGAACTTCATCAGGACAAGAAACACTAAATATTGTAGAAGATTGCTGCATTGATCTAAAAAAAGTCTGTGCAGTAGACGCCTTCCGCCGTACAAGTGACTGCATCACTGTTGACTTAAAATGCTTCTGTGCAGTACAATGTATTGCTGATGTAGACTTAGATATTTGTGATTAATCATCTGTGAGATGATCTTTTATACAACCAGTCCCATACGGCTGGTTGTTTTGTATTGCAAAAAAATAGCTATTAACCTCCTTTCCAAATAAAAATCTTTATGTAATCCATTTTATGCTTTTTCTTTTCACCTCATGTTAATGTACAACTTAGAAAATAACAGCTACATAAAATTGTCATAATTCATTCTAAAGCGAAGTTGATTCCTCTTATTGATGTCTGTATAAAATAGATCAGTGTTATATGTAATTTTATACAAAATAAAAACCCCATCTAATTCATTATTAGATGAGGAAACATCAAAATGACTGATCGACAGTTATATCCCAATCATTTTTACTTCTTGAATATTTTTCATAGTAATTTTCATGACGGATTCATTCATTAATTTAAGCTGAACAGTTTGTTCATCTTTTCCAATGATAAACCCACGAACATTCTGGTTATCCGTTATTATTATACAAGGCACAGGAGGAAGCTGTTTTGGAAAATTAAGAAGATATGCAAGCTTTTCGTCAATATTCATATCTTTAAAACTTTTTAATCTTCTAAATGCAGGTTTTTTTTGCTGTTGGTTGTTTCCATCATTTTGTGTATTGTTATTGTATTCTTCAATTTGTTTTTGTACATCAGATACAGTTTCTACATGAAGGACTTTTTTTTCTTTTTCCTCTTTTCCCTTTTTTTGAACCTGTATTTTTTTCTCTTCTTCTTGCTGCTTTAATAATGCTTTTTGTTTTTCCTGCATAGCTTTTTTGACTGAAAATGTAGCCTGCATCGTATTATTAACAACCGGATGATTTTTCTGCACATAAAGCGCTGAAGTTTTTTCTTCTTTTTTCTTTGACATGACATCACCTCCTAAACTCCATCTTCTAAGTAAATGCCTATCTTCTTTTCTTCAGAATCCGCTACTTCTTCTTAATGTATGCTGACAGCTTTCAATTCGTTAAAATCGTTCTCTATTTAATACTATTCATAAGGAGCTTTTTTTCATGCTTTCAATAGGTTGTTTTCCTCGTTTTTAAATGGATTTTTAATAATTGAAGCAGCACTAGTTCGTAGAACATTTTAAATGATGGGGGATATGATTCATTCTATTAGATCTTTTAACGTTTTACATGTATTTACCGCAAGAGAATTTCAAGAAAAGAGGAATTATTTTAAATGGGGGTAAAATGAAAAAACTTTATTTCTCTTATCGAAAAATAAAGCTTTTTATGATTAAGAAATAATATGGTACCCTGAATCTACATGAATATTTTCACCAGTAATTCCTCTTGCAAAATCACTGAATAAGAATACTGCTGTATCGCCAACTTCTTCTGGAGTAGTTGTTCTTCTAAGCGGTGCTTTCTCTTCGATTTCTTTTAAGATGGAATTGAAATCGCTGATACCTTTAGCAGATAGTGTACGAATCGGACCAGCAGAAATGGAATTGACACGAATCCCGTCTTTCCCTAAATCAGAAGCTAAATAACGTACGCTTGCATCTAAAGATGCTTTTGCAACACCCATTACGTTATAGTTTCTAATTGCACGCTCTCCGCCTAGGTATGTTAAAGTTACAATGCTTCCGCCTTCTGTCATCAACCCTTTTGCTTCTTTCGCAACAGCTGTTAGAGAGTAAGAACTAATATTATGAGCTAATAAAAATCCTTCTCTTGTTGTATTCATATAGTCGCCTTGCAACTCTTCTTTATTGGCAAATGCGATACAATGAGCGACACCATGGATTGTACCAACATCTTCTTTAATGGTTTCGAAACATTTTGCAACTTCCTCATCTTTTGTTACATCACAAGGAAGAACGATGCTGTCATTTGCATCTAATGTTTCCACTAAATCACGAACACTTTTTTCCAATCTTTCGCCGGCATACGTAAAAATTAAACGAGCGCCCGCTTTATGAAGAGATGTAGCAATTCCCCATGCAATACTTCGTTTATTAGCAACACCCATGACTACATAAGTTTTGCCTTTTAATGAAAAAGTCATTCTGTTTCCTCCTATATACTATTACAAGTTATTAGTACCTAGTGCTAATTTTACTACAAAAACAATAAAAAGAAAAGCACTGTTCCTATAGGGTTTTTACTTATTTTTCCTGGAATGTTCACAATAATAAGCTACTTCCCTATTGTACTATTTATAATTTCCATTCAACTATAGCGGTAAACGGATGGTTTGTCCTCTAAGCACTCATTTTGCCTTGGATAGGAAAACGGCAAATGCCAGAGTATCTCCATCCAATGTTAAAGCAGCTGCATCCATGCACAGCTGCTTTCTCTCTTTTTATTCACAAAATTCCAGCTTCCGTTTTAAATCGCGGACATATTCTTCTGACCCTGTTACAATTAAATGATCATTGTAATGAAGCTCCGTCCCTCCATGGGGAACAACGGAATCACTTCCTCGGAATATCCGAACAAATATCACATCGCCTGTAAATGGAAATGTACGTAATGTCATTCCTTCAAAATCTTTATTTTTCAATCGTATTTCATGTAAGGATGCTTCATTATTTCCTATTAAAGAAAGAATTCTAGGCGACTGAATTAAAGCTCCTAATAATGCTTTGGTAGATGTTAGCATAGAAAATACTTCAATCCCTTCATTTCGCAAGGACTCCTCTTGTTCGATATCTTCCATCCGGCAAATAACTCGCTCTACACCTGCTTTTTTTATAAAACTGCTCATTTCTGCATTTTTTTTCATATCCCCTGTTGATACTACTACAATATCAGATGATAATATTTCCATATCCCCTACTATCTCTTCTGAATAGCTTTCTAATTCATTGACCTCAAAAAGAGAATCTGCAATTTGAAAATCCTGCTTTTCCTGTTTTTTATGATAAAAAGTTATTTCGTATAAAGAAGATTTTAAATCTCGATACACTTGCATGGTAACTTTATTAACGCCAATAATGGAAACCTTGATAGTTTTTTCGCCAACCTTTTCTTTTGGAAAAAGCTTTTTAAATACAATTGGAGTAATAATACAAGAAATAATAGCGACTAAAATAAAGATCCCGCTCATTTGTGACGAAATAATGTTCATTCTTTCACCAATAGTAGAAGCTGCTATTACCAATGATAAAGTAGACGTCAGCAAAAATCCGGATGAAATCACTGTTTTTGGATCGTACCACTTTTTTAAATAATAGACAGGAATCAATTTACTTACCAGCAAAGCCACTAATAGAAGCGGAATAAACAATAATAGCTTTATGTCTGTAAATAAGGACCATATGTCCATTTTAACGCCGACCATTACAAAGAAAATAGGGATTAAAAAACCATAGCCAAATGAATCGAGCTGATGAACTAACTCTTCATTTGGAGAAAGAAGCGAAACTAATACTCCTGCTAAAAAGGCGCCTAAAATATTTTCAGCTCCCACTGTCTCCGATAATGCTACTAAAAAGATGATTAATGCGAATACTGCTCTTGTGCCGATTTGCACGGTTCCTCTTGAAAGGGAATCGGCTAACTTATTATTTTTAAATTTTCTGCCTGCAAAATATAAAAGAACTCCTGCAGCAAATAAAATAAGCAGTAGCCATGTATTCCCTTCACTTTCATGAATTGATGCAAAAACAGCTAAAAGAATCATTGTCACTAAATCTGCTATGACCGCGACCAGTAAAATAATCTGTCCAATTGCAGACCTCATAATATTTGCTTCTTTTAATGTTGGTACAACCACACCTAAAGAAATTGTCGAGATGATAATCGTCATCAAAAAGGTGCTTTCCACAAAACCAGCCAATACAAATAAGAAACTTAACACAATAGAAAGAATTAAAATTCCGACAAAAATGAAAAATGATGTTGAGAACGAATTTGGCTCCAACTTCCCATTCGGAAGCTTCTCTCTTTTTTTACTATTTGAAAATGCTGTAAAGTCAATTTCCAATCCACTTAAAAACATTAAAAAAATAAACCCTAATGTGGATAGTGTCCCTAGCCACATATCTTGCTTTACGAGGTCAAATCCACTCTTTCCAATTATTAAGCCCATTAAGATTTCCGCAACTACAACAGGAATTACATTCAGTTTTAGTCGGACAAGTATAATTGGCGTTAGCAATGCCACGATAATTACAATCATCAATGATATAACGGATGCTCCATGTTCCATTCTTTTCCCCCTTATCTTTTCACTTTCCTTCATTCTTGTTTTAATTAAATAAATTTTCCCCATATGCTGCCGCATAGAAATAATTAGCTTCCTCCATTGCGGATTTTTTTAACTGCTCGGGCTTTCTTCAAAACTGTTTTCTCCAGTTCCTTAAAAAATGCAGCTTGAAATAATGAATCATTTGTAAAAATCATTCACTATTAATTCTAAGTTTACATTTTGTAAAGAGTGGAGGAAAAAAAATATAATTAATTCTTCCTTTTATCACCCTTTCAGAAAATATATGTTTTTTATAGTAACAAATCTTTTTCTGTTTGTCGTTAAAATACTATTATGCTTAATTTTTCGAATTTTTTTAAAAGAATAGCATTCTTGCTATAGACAATAATAACTTCTAAAATGAAGTCAGTTGAAAATGAAAGATTAAAACAGCCTGAAATAATATTATTTTCCCTATAAATAAAAAAGTAAACCACTATATTTTTGAAAAAGCATGATAAGACTTTTTCAAAAATAGTTTTTCCTTATTCAGAAAGGTTAAAATAATAACAACAAATGCTTTTGTTTTAGAGTTGTAGACAAAATATTTTTTGTACAAACTTCAGGCTGATCGAAACTTGAAGGGTGCAAGTCAATCGACTAAGACATTAGGACGTGGCGAATTAGTCGATTATCCATGGTTGAGTAGGTTGAATACTGAGTAGTTCATCGTCTGTTATCCAGTCATGAGCACCCGAGCAAGGCGAACAACAAAGAAATCGAGCGTTTGTAGACAGCCAGCTTTATATATTATGATAATAGTACAACTTGTACAGATGGAGGTTTTTATGAAATTAGATATTATCGGCGATATTCATGGCTGCTATGAGGAATTTAAGCAACTTACTCATACATTGGGATATGATTGGGCACAAGGTTACCCAGTTCATCCTCATAACAGGAATCTTGCATTTGTTGGAGATTTAACAGATCGGGGTCCTGCTTCCCTTAAAATAATTGAAGTAGTATGGAATTTAGTGAAAAACGAGCAGGCATTTTATGTGCCTGGAAATCATTGCAATAAACTTTACCGTTATTTCTTAGGGAATACTGTTCAAATTAAGCATGGATTGGAAACAACTGTTGCTGAATTGCATCAGTTAACAAGTAAAGCGCAAAAAAGAATAAAAGAAAAATTTATGGAGTTATATGAAAATGCACCATTATATCATATTTTAGATGATAAAAAATTAATTATTGCTCACGCAGGAATACGAGAAGATTATATAGGAGACTATTCTAGTAAAGTAAAAACATTTGTATTATACGGAGATATTACAGGAGATACACATGAAGACGGCTTCCCTGTAAGAAGAGATTGGGCACAAGAATATCATGGAGAAGCCACTATTGTATATGGTCATACTCCCGTTAAAGAAGTACGAATCATTCATAATACATATAATATTGACACAGGAGCAGTATTTGGCGGCAAACTGACAGCTTTGAGCTATCCAGAAATGGAAAGTGTATCGGTGCCATCAAGTCTGCCTTACATAGAGGAGAAATTTCGGGCAGTTTATTAAAATGGTTGGTTGTGTAGGAAAGAGCTGTTCTAAAAACCATCTAAACATAAAAAAGCTGCACTTCCTATTGTTACAAACAAAAAAGAAAGTGCAGTTTTTTCTATATATGCTTGTTTGTGTTATCGACCTATAGCCCCAAAAAACACCTATTCTTGTTATCATCCAATTTAATCGGCTTTCTCTTCCACTATCAAATCATTCATATCTTCAGGCAAAGAAGCGGAAAAAGTTAATGGCTTCAAAGTGATTGGATGATTAAATTCAAGCCTTGAACAATGCAAAGCTTGTCTAGTTAATCGATCTCTGCTTCCTCCATATAAGTCATCGCCAATCAGGGGATTTCCTATATATGATAAATGTACTCGAATTTGATGGGTCCTACCTGTATCTAATTGTAGTTCTACGAAAGTAAAATCAGAATAATTGCGAAATACTTTATAACGAGTTCGTGCATATTGACCGTCACTTCGCACCTCTCTTTTAATGATGCTATCGTCCATACGGCCAATAGGCTCTTCAATAACGCCAGCTGTTAATGGCAATTTCCCTTCAGCAAAAGCACTATAAGTCCTTTTTACGGTACCCTGCTTTTGCTGCTTGCTTAAAAGATGATGGATATGCCTATGTTTAGCTATTAAAACAAGACCAGATGTATCTTTATCTAGTCTTGTCACAATATGAACGGTAGAATGTATTCCTTTTTCCTGATAATAGCCTACTACTCCATTTGCCAAACTTCCTTTTGGATGATCTCTTGAAGGAATTGAGCTCATTCCATCCCTTTTATTAACAACTAATAATAACTCATCTTCATAAAGGATGTTTAGGGGGATTTTTTCACCTATAAGGCCATCACTAGGATCTTCGTGTGGAAAAACAACGTTTAAACGATCATGCCAGCGAAGAATATAACGAACATTTTCTTCCTTATCGTTTACTGTAATTTTTCCACCTTGAAATTTTATGGCTGTTAAAGCTGTTTTAGAAACTTCTTTTATTTTTAAGTATTCCTTAATTGTAATGCCTTCTTCTTGTTTATCAATGGACCAACTTAATTGAAATGCCACCTTTATCTGCTCCTGTCAAAACCATTATTCTGAAATAAATGAATCATGCACTCTTTTCCAAAATGGAAAGGATCTGAATCTCGCAAAACGGATCTTTTCATCTGCGACGCGATATTGTATGGATTTCACTTCTTTATGCAATAAAGTAAGATGATCAATTGATATTTGGAAATTCGGTTCATTTACTGGCTTTAACACACATGTATGATGTGCAGGCAGTATTAACGGAGAGCCGACTGTTCGAAATACACGGTTATTAATCGAAGCAACTTCTGCTAATTGAATCGCTTGGAGCGATGGATGCACAATCGCTCCACCTAAAGCTTTATTATAGGCTGTACTGCCTGATGGAGTCGAAATACATAAACCATCTCCCCTGAATCTTTCGAAATGCTCTCCTCTAATTTCCACGTCCATCACAAATGTGCCTTCTATGCTTTTAACAGCAGATTCGTTTAACGCCAAATATCTTGTTTCTTTTTCTTCTCCTTGATATTTTACAATTACTTCTAATAAAGGATACTCTACAAGCTGATAAGGTGTTTTCGCTATGGCTATCACAAGCTTCTCTAAATCATTTGGCGTCCAATCTGCATAAAAGCCTAAATGTCCAGTATGCATACCAACAAATGCTGTTTTATCTAGACGGCTGCTGTATCGGTGAAATGCATATAGAAGTGTTCCATCCCCACCAACAGATATCACAATGTCAGGCTCTTCCTCATCGTATTCTAGTTCAAAATCGAGCAAGTATGTTTTTATAATAGCTGCTAGATTATCTGATTTTGAATCCCCTTTTGAGGTAACGGCAAATTTCATTGTATTATAGCTCCTCTTTCGACATTTTTATGAATGGCTATTTTTTGCGGTTATTTTTAATTTCCTTTTTTCGATTAAAAAATGCTTGCGCTTCTTGTATTTCTCCCCTAATTAATGACATTTCTTTATCAAGACGAAAAGCTGCTTCAGCAGCACTTTGCAATCTCATTTGAATGTCTTTCGGAAATTGGCCTTTATATTTATAATTCAGCGAATGTTCAATGGTTGCCCAAAAATTCATCGCTAATGTCCGAATTTGAATTTCCATAAGAATTCTTTTTTCCCCGTTTACTGTTTGTACAGGATAGGTTATCACCACATGATAAGAGCGGTAGCCGCTTTCTTTTTTATGTAAAATGTAATCTTTTTCTTCTACAATTTCAAAATCATTTCTTTTTCTTAATAACTCTACTACTCTTATAATATCATCTACAAACGGACACATCATACGCAGTCCAGCGATATCCTGCATTTCTGTGTCTAATTTATCGAGTGAAATCCCTTTTTCATTGGCTTTATCCAAGATGCTTGCAATCGGTTTTACTCTTCCCGTTACAAATTCAATAGGAGAATGTTCATCCTCTTGGTCAAATTGGCGTCTCATTCCTTTTAATTTAACCTTTAGCTCGTCAACCGCTTGTTTATATGGGGCTAAAAACTGCTCCCAATGCTTCATATGTATAACACCCCATTTTTCATGGTCCTAGTTATGTTTTGTATTTAAACATTATACAGGGATGAGCAAAAAATGTTTATTTTTCTAAAAATACAGTTCCTACTGCTTTTTCCATTTCTTCCCCATAATTGCTATTTCCTTCGATATTTTCCACTAAGTAGTTTAGCTCCTCAAAAAACTGCTCCAGTAAAACTTTTTGAGTGCCATTAGTTAAAAACACAGGCAATGCCAATTTTTTTCCTTCTTTTATTTCGTTCCACCATTTATTCCCAATTACTAAATAGACATAGCGATCTTTTTCTTCTAATAAATAAATAAAACTTAGCGCATCCGAATCTACAAGCATTTGTCCACTTGCATTATATTCATCAATGGAAGTAGATTCTTCTACCCCAAGAATAAGTTCATTATTTTTTATTTCCAGGTTAATCAGCTGTAATTTTTGATTCATTTTTTCAACCTCCATACTATTCCCTATTTTACCACATAGATTTAATTTCTCCTAAACATTGAAGTTAAAAACCAACAAAGAGATAATAAGAAAAGCGCAAGCACCTTGATCATTGCCGTACGGACTGAAGGGACTTTGACTGAGATAAAGGAAACACGAGAAGCGATAGGGAATCGATGTTGACTTATCGTAGGGAAAAGTCCTGAAGTACGATAGGCAATAGGTGCTGGAGCTAGACAATGAAAAGCGCAAGCACCTTGATCATTGCCGTACGGACTAAAGGGACTTTGACTGAGATAAAGGAAACACGAGAAGCGATAGCGAATCGATGTTGACTTATCGTAAAGTACGCCAGTCGTTGAGCGCTGGAGCTAGACAATGAAAAGCGCAAGCACCTTGATCATTGCCGTACGGACTAAAGGGACTTTGACTGAGATAAAGGAAACACGAGAAGCGATAGCGAATCGATGTTGACTTATCGTAGGGAAAAGTCCTGAAGTACGATAGGCAATAGGTGCTGGAGCTAGACAATGAAAAGCGCAAGCACCTTGATCTTTGCCGTACGGACTAAAGGGACTTTGACTGAGATAAAGGAAACACGAGAAGCGATAGCGAATCGATGTTGACTTATCGTAAAATACGCCAGTCGTTGAGCGCTGGAGCTAGATACTCGGCTAAGTCTGAAATAATATAATTTCTGGTATTATAAGAAAAGATAGAGTATCAATGGAAAAGGAAAGGATTTTATTATGTCGCAGAATATTGAAATTGAGTTTAAAAATATGTTAACAAAACAAGAATATTTGGGGTTAATTGAACATTTTCAAATACAAGAAAAAGATTTTTTTCAACAAGAAAATCATTACTTTGATACAGCTGACTTTTTGCTAAAACAAAACAAATCAGCATTAAGGATCCGAAAAAAACAGAATGCATATGAATTAACATTGAAACAGCCTCATTCAGAAGGATTGCTTGAAACAAACAAACTGCTGACAAAAGAGGAAAGCAAAGCCATTTTTCAAACGGGGAGCATTATCTTCGAACCATTTGTTTCCATTTTAACAAAAATGAATATAGCTCCGAAAAACATTTGCTACTTTGGGTCCTTAACAACGATTAGAGCAGAGAAAGAAATTGGAAATGGTTTACTCGTTTTGGACCATAGTTTTTATTTAAATGAAGAAGATTATGAGTTAGAATATGAGGTAAGTGATGCAAAAGAAGGACAAGCCTCTTTCAACAAAATACTGGAATCCTGTCAAATACCTGTACGACAGGCAAAAAATAAAGTACAGCGATTTTACTTAAAAAAGCACGAACAACAAAAATAAGCTTAAAAAATAGGCATCATCCCATTTGCAAGTCTTTCCAAGCTGATGAAAACATTTATCGCCTTGAGATTGTAAGAACAAGATTAGGCTCTTTCCTACTCTTATACAAAAAAATATCTTCATGACTGTAATGGAGGACGTTCATGAAAATTAATTCAATAAAAACTATGCTTGAATTACAGGCACTGCAAAACTTAACATCTGGTAATTCAAATAATACTGGCAATTCATTATTTCAAGAATTATTAAGCGCCATAACTTCCAAGGATGAATCTACTTCTATCCTGCCAATCAATATACAAAGCAATACACTTGGTTATTCAGCAAACGTCATGAATAATAATGTCTCTTTGCTCCCTAAAAGCTTAACAAAATTTAACAATACACCAAGTAACTATCAAGATATTATTAGAGAAGCTGCTGCTGCCTATCATGTACCTGAAAAACTAATTAGCGCTGTTATTAAAGTGGAATCCAATAATAATCCAAATGCAACCAGCTTTGCAGGGGCTTCTGGTCTTATGCAGCTAATGCCTCAAACTGCAAAATCATTAGGAATAGAAAATATCTTTGATCCTGCCGAAAATATTATGGGTGGAACAAAATATTTAAAACAAATGCTTACTAAATATAATGGAAATATTGAATTAGCCCTTGCTGCCTATAATGCTGGTCCAGGAAATGTAGATAAATATGGCGGTTTGCCACCATTTAAAGAAACACAAAACTATGTTGCGAAAGTGAAGCAGCAATTTATTGTTTAATTATCCAGGCTGTCGAGAAACGCTCAATTTCTTCGTTATTCACCGTGGTCGGAGCCCATTACCCAAACACTAAGATTTAGCTCCTTCCGAGTATCCGTGCCTCGAAATATAAATTTTTTCGATCAGCCTGTTGTTGCTGCGACGATTTACAACCTAATGTCCCATCTTAGTTAACAATGGATATTTTGTGTCGCCATTATCTTTCTAAATAGAAGCATACAAAATGAATCATTCCTCTATCCTGAATAAGCATTAATCGATCAATTATTATCAAAAAAATTAACATCAATCGACAATCTCAGCTAATTTCCTTTTTATTTCAAAGCTATTTATTTGTACAATGAATTCGGCATTGTTAAAATATATAGGAATAGTTGTTAGCAATTATCATGATATTATTAATAATGATAGAAAATACATGTATGCATAAAGGAGTTTTTTTGATGGTCGAGAAAATGCCCACACCTTTTGAAGTTATTGGTGAAAACACATTAAGCAGACTTGTAGATGCTTTTTATAATCGTGTAGGTCAACATCCTGATCTAGCTCCTATTTTTCCAAAAGACTTAACTGAAACAGCCCGCAAACAGAAGCAGTTTCTTACTCAATATTTAGGAGGTCCCGCTCTTTATACAGAGGAACACGGTCACCCAATGTTAAGAGCGAGGCATTTGCCGTTTGCCATTACAGAAAAACGTGCGCATGCCTGGTTAGCATGCATGCATGCTGCAATGGAGGAAATACAATTGGATCCAAGCATTCGCGAAGGACTTTTTTCAAGACTTGCTTTAACAGCAAAACACATGATTAATTCGGAGGAAAATGAAAATAAAAAAGGTGATTACTCGTGATAGAAAAAGAATTGTCCACATCCAACCCGAACACAGCTTATGAAAATTGCCAAGACAGCAAACCACTTGAAATTTATATGTTTATTGACCCTTTATGTCCTGAATGCTGGGCGTTAGAACCGATAATTAAAAAACTGCAGATTGAATATGGACGATATTTTTCTTTAAAACATGTTTTAAGCGGAAGCTTAGCATCGCTAAACTTAAGCAGAAAAGCAAGGTATGAAAATATTGCAGAGTTATGGGAAAAAACAGCGAGTAGATCAGGCATGTCATGTGATGGGTCTGTTTGGCTGGAAAATCCCATCGTCTCTCCTTACCTAGCCTCGATTGCTCTAAAAGCTGCCGAACTGCAAGGAAGGCGATCTGGAATCCGTTTTTTAAGAAAATTGCAGGAAATGCTTTTTCTCGAAAAACAAAATGTCGCAACATTTGAAGTGTTAAAAACTTGTGCAAAAAGTGTTGGCCTGGATGTTATAGAATTTGTTGCAGACATCCATTCAGCTAGTGCTGCAAAAGCTTTTCAATGTGATTTAAGGATTACAACGGAAATGGAAGTAACCGAAATTCCAACACTTGTTTTCTTTAATGAAAATATTGAAGAAGAAGGAATTAAGATTACCGGCTATTATCCTTATGAGATTTATGTTCAAATTATTGAAGAAATGCTGCAGGTTTCCCCAGAAAAAGCAGAGCCTCCTCCATTGGAAAGCTTTTTAAAATGCTTTAAACTTGTTGCATCAAAAGAATTATCTGTTGTCTACAATAAATCGATTCATGAAATTGAAAAAGAAATGAAAAAGCTTCAATTAAAGCAATTAGTAGAACAAATCCCCGCAAAATATGGAATGTTTTGGAAATACATTAAATGAAATAACGTAAGGATGCAGCTCTAAATATGCTGCATCCTTTTTTTTTAAAGAGTATACTAACTTTCATTTTAGTTATTGTGACGGGAGATCAATCAAAATAAATGAACAATAAAAAAGGGCTTGCTGTCTCAAGGCAAGGCCTTTTTTTATTATTACGAACAAAGGGGATGGGAGAAATTTTTCACTGTCAAACAAAGGGGTATAAGTTTGTTTGTGATTAATTTCACAACATAATAATAACACAGCTATATGGTTAATATCAATATGTTTGTGATTTTATTCACAAAATAGTCACATTTACTTTTCACTTTTTTTCATATACGTTTTCTTTTTTACATA
The DNA here is from genome assembly GCF_052663225.1 of Niallia sp. 03133. NCBI lineage: Bacteria > Bacillati > Bacillota > Bacilli > Caryophanales > Bacillaceae > Niallia > Niallia sp. 03133. The sequence goes on along the minus strand of NZ_JBQTCY010000001.1, from coordinate 317,756 downwards.
TAGTTACTAGTAAAGAACTTATCCATTTTTTCATGTCTCTCTCCATCTTCCTTAATCAAAAGGATCTGTTAAACTACAATGTTGATATTCACGAGAATCAATGATCAAAAAAAAGCTCTTTTCGTATAGATTTTTGTTTGTTTAATCCGCAGATTGAATACGCTTCCACGGGTGACCTGTGAGACTCTTCCCTCGTACCTCGCCCTGCAGAAAGCGAGCGATAAGTTTCGGAAAACCTATTAACACTCATGTACTTATTTTCAGGGTAGACACCCATGCAAAAAAATTTGAACCCAGAAGAATGAAAAGAAGCAGTATCTCTATTTTTTAGCGCAGAGCAGCCGGCATACACAAAGACTCCTATGGGATTAGCGGGACAGACGAGACCCCGCAGGAGCGCCAGCGACGAGGAGGCTCGACGCCCGCCCCATGGAAAGCGAAGTGTATGCCGGCTGTGGACTACTCACTAGAACACCACTTTTTCAGAGTAGCCGATCAAAAAATAAATGAAAGAGAGGAATATAATTTGAAAAAGATACTGCTGACATTCTTTCTCCTATTAATTGTGTTTTCCTTTGTCTTAAATATATTCGGATTAATGAATCTATTTCCACTATTGGTCAGCTCCCCTTTGCTTTTTTTATCTTTTTTCCTATTTATAGCTTTTTTAAATAGCAGAAAAAAATTTAAAGGCTTTTAGCAGCAGCTGCTGCAATAGCCTTTATTTTTATCCACAATTAAAGCATTTGTGTTTATTTTTAATGGATTTGTATTCTTTGGATTATTTTATTATTATTAGTTAGGTAAATTAGGAAACCAGTTAGAGTTCAATAAAGTAAACTTCCATCAGTGGGGGTTCTCATCCCCCACTGATGGAAAGCTTGCGGTCCACAGGATGTGGATCACACAAACGTTGCCACAGGAAGTAGCGACCTTAGTTTGTGAACCTCCCCCGGACCTTTATGGGCAGTAGTTATCCCCAACCTACCTTCCTCGATTTCTCAGCATCTTGAGGAGAGGTCTTACTGCCCGTTAAGAGTGGGATAAAGATTAGCTTTAGTTAGGCTTATCTTTTTCTAAAGATGAATGCTTATTCCCTATAGCTGCTATTTTTGTATTATTAAGGAGTAGAAAAAATGACAAACAAACAACTAAACAGAGGCCTTGAAGCAAGGCATATTCAGATGATTGCTTTAGGTGGAACAATTGGTGTTGGCTTATTTCTCGGTTCAGCCAAGACTATTCAATGGACAGGTCCTTCTGTCATGATCGCTTATGCAATTGCAGGAGTTTTTATCTTTTTTATTATGCGTGCAATGGGAGAAATGCTATATTTAGAGCCGAGTACAGGTTCTTTTGCAACATTTGGCCATAAATACATCCATCCATTAGCAGGTTATTTAACTGCATGGAGCAACTGGTTTCAATGGGTTATTGTTGGGATGGCAGAAATCATCGCTGTCGGTGAATATATGCAGTACTGGTATCCTGATTTACCTGCCTGGATACCAGGTATTATCGCAATGCTTATTCTTGGTGCAGCTAATCTCGTTTCCGTTAAATCATTTGGAGAATTTGAATTTTGGTTCGCTATGATAAAAATTATTACCATCATCTTAATGATTATCGCTGGCATTGGACTAATTTTCTTTGGCTTTGGAAATTCAGGCAGCGCAATTGGATTATCAAATCTATGGAGCAACGGCGGATTTTTTACAGGTGGATGGTCCGGCTTTTTCTTTGCTTTATCATTAGTAATTGGAGCTTATCAAGGGGTCGAACTAATTGGCATTACAGCAGGTGAAGCAAAAAACCCGCAAGACACGATAAAAAATGCCATTCAAAGTATTATTTGGCGTATATTAATTTTTTATATTGGCGCGATTTTTGTCATTGTAACTGTCTATCCTTGGAATGAGCTCCATTCAATTGGCAGTCCATTTGTTGCTACCTTCGCAAAAGTTGGTATTACCGCTGCTGCTGGCATCATTAATTTTGTTGTTATTACAGCTGCCATGTCTGGCTGCAACAGTGGAATTTACAGTGCTGGAAGAATGCTTTATACGTTAGCTATGAACGGACAAGCCCCTAAATTTTTTGCAAAAATCTCCCCAAATGGTGTTCCGTTATTTAGCACATTGGGCGTACTTCTTGGTCTTGGTATTGGAGTCGTTTTAAGTTTTATTGCACCAAAGAATTTATTTGTCTATGTTTACAGCGCCAGCGTACTTCCAGGAATGATTCCATGGTTTGTCATTTTAATTAGTCAAATTCGATTTAGACAAGCAAAGGGAGCAGCCATGGACAAACATCCGTTTAAAATGCCATTTGCACCAGTGACAAACTATGCAACCATTGTTTTTTTAATCATAGTATTAATCGGTATGTGGTTTAATGATGATACACGAATTTCATTAATTGCAGGGATTATCTTCCTCGGATTGATTACCTTTAGTTTTTTTGTGTTCGGATTAGGAAAACAGACAACGGCTAATAAGAGCTAAGAGCAATATTGGTTCTATTTTCTTATAAAGCCAAGTAATCAACATAAGGTTTATAAAGAAAAAATACCTTACAAGCAGACTTTACGGTCCGTTCTGTAAGGTATTTTTCTCTTTATCCCACTCTTAACGGGCAGTAAGCCCCCTCAAGATGCTGAAGAATCGAAGAAGCTAGGTGGGGGATAACTCCCGTAAAGATCCGATAGGTTCAACTAACCATCAGTGGAGGATGAAGAACCCCCCCCCACTGATGGAAAGGTTCACTTTATGACAGCAGGCTTTCCATTTCATTTAGCTTCTCTTCAAATACTTTACAAGCATTAATAATTGGTGTTTTGCTTGTCATATCAACACCAGCTTTTTTTAATACTTCGATTGGATAATCGGAGCTTCCTGCTTTTAAGAAGTCTATATATCGATCAACAGCTGGCTTTCCTTCTTCTAAAATCTGTTTGCTTAATGCTGTTGCAGCACTAAACCCAGTCGCATACTGATACACGTAATAATTATAATAGAAATGAGGAATTCTTGACCATTCAAGTCCTATCTCTTTATCAATTGTAATATCTTCTTCGCCAAAGTACTTTTGATTTAATTTATAATATTCTTGTGTAAACAAATCAGCAGTTAGTGCCTCATTGTTTTGTGCTTTTACATGAATCAAATGTTCAAATTCTGCAAACATCGTTTGACGGAAAACAGTCGCTCTGAAACCTTCCAAATAATGGTTTAGCAAATACAGACGTTTTTGTTCATCCGTAATTGTTTTTAATAAATAATCATTTAATAATGCTTCATTGCATGTGGAAGCAACTTCGGCTACAAAGATAGAATAGCTGCCATATGGGTAAGGCTGTGTTTTTCTTGTATAATAACTGTGAACGGAATGTCCAAATTCATGTGCTAATGTAAAAAGATTGTTTACATTATCTTGCCAGTTCATTAAAATATATGGATTAGTCCCGTAGGCGCCTGAAGAGTAGGCTCCACTTCGTTTTCCTTTATTCTCATGAACATCCACCCATCTATTTTCGAAACCTTCTTTTAAAATAGATGCATATTCTTCTCCGAGAGGTGCAAGCCCATTTATAACTAAATCTTTTGCTTCTTCATAGCTTATTTCCATTTTTACGTCTTTTACAAGGGGTGTATAAAGATCATACATATGAAGCTCTTCAACCCCAAGCACTTTTTTGCGAAGTTTGATATATCGGTGCAATAATGGCAAATACTCATGAATTGTCTCTACTAGATTTTCGTATACCTGCTCTGGAATATTATTACCAGCAAGTGCTGCATGCCGTGCAGAATCATACTTGCGGATTTTCGCATTAAACGTATGATTTTTTACATTTCCTGTTAAGGTAGATGCAAAGGTATTTTTAAATTTTCCATATGTATCATACACCGCTTGAAACGCATCATGTCGTACACGCTGGTCCCCGCTTTCTAAAAAACGAGAATATCTTCCATGGGTCACTTCCACTTCTTCTCCATTTTCATCCTTTATGCTTGGAAATTCTAAATCAGCATTATTTAACATCCCAAATGTATTGCTTGATGCATTTAAAACTTCTGATGCTTGTGCAAGCAATGCTTCTTGATCTGCCGAAAGAACATGAGGGCGCTGCAGATTAATTTCTTCTAACGCCTTTTGATATAATTTCAACTCTTTCTTTTCCTCCAAAAAGCTTTTGATGGTTTTTTCATCAATAGAAAGAATTTCTGGAACAATATATGCTAATGCACTTGCAGTATGTGCATAAAGATTCTTAATTCGGCTGTCAAATCCTTGATATAAACTATTGGTAGTATCTTGGTCATATCGCATATGTGCATACGTATACAATTTCTCTAATCGACTAAGTAATGTATCTTGAAAAGAAAGAGCTTTGTACAATGTTTCTGCACCTTCTGATAACTTCCCTTGATATTCCACTGCCTGTTCAGAAAGTATTTTTACTTCCTTATATTCTGATTCCCACTCTGCATCTGCAGGAAATATATCTTCCAGCCTCCAAGTATCTTCTACAGAAACCTCGCTTCGTTGCGGCAGTTTTTTTACAGTTGCTTCACTTGCCATATAAATCCCCCGATTCTTTATTAAAAGTAAGATAGAATAAAGTTTTAAGATTAGATGAGTGTCTGGCTTCGACGTACTAGTGCCGGCGTTTCCACAGGACGTGGCGAAGTTAGCACATCCAGTGGACCTCAGCTTTTTCCTTAGATACGCAAGGGCCCATCAGCTTTTCTTTTGCAAAGCGAATATTTTCTCATTCATCCATAATTCTATTATATGTTTAATTATTCCTGCTTATTTACAAACTTTTTTACTTAATTAGCATTTGTACTGCTTCTTCTTTCTATTCTATAAAAGAAAACAATTTGTTTATAATAAAGGCATGCTCTCGATAAAATTGATCTTCTAACTGAAACTGCTTTTCATAATTTACTGCTAGTTTCACTTCCTTTTTTAATGTGTAAAACAATGGCTTTACTTCAATTAGTATATTGGCAGTAGAAAGAAAATGGATATAATCATATACAGCCTGCTTCCATGATATTGCAGCACACATAGGAAGTTCTCTGATTCTAATTTCCCCTCTTATAATTCTTTTTTGAAATTGTTCTGTTATTTTATGGATAGAGAAGATTTTTTTATTATTTTCTCCCATAAAATGATCTAAAATGATATATGCTTGCCAGAATAAAGGATTTGTTTCAATATGAATCATTGATTGAAGAGGTACCCCAATATATGGAGGCAAAAAATGAGGATGCAGTCTGTTCTGATACAGTTCCTTTAAAAAAAGCTCATTGCTTTTAGTCTGATAATGAATATGATGGATTTTCTGTTTTCTTATTTCTTTTTTCCATTGTTGAAAAGGGTTAGTGGGAGCTGGCAATGTCCAAGAAAAAGGGGAAAGCATGGAATGAATGGATAGTGTATGGGAAGTGGCAAAAACTTGATTGATTGTTATGGGAAATAATGAATGATAGAAATGGAATGTTTTGCTTATAGGACAGTATGAAGGTAAAATATATTGGTTTTTAAAGGTTGTAATAAATTGATAGATAAAAGCAGATATTCGCCATTTATTTCGATTGATGCTTTTAACATTTTTCTCTCCTATAATCCATATTGCATGCAAATGATGTTTTCTGTATCCATTTGTTCTTTTTGCTATTAATTCAGGTGATATTAGAGCGCATTGATATTCGATCACATAATATTTATCCTGATAATTAAATCCAATGTCTCCCCGCTGTTTTATAGCAGAAAAATATGGTTCTAAAACAGGTTTTAGCCCTAAGTTTTCCAGCCAGCTGTAAAGCTGAAGCTTTCCTTGTAAATGATATTCAGATTCCGCCTCTCTATTTGCTGAACAAATCGACATTCTCTCATGGGCAAAATGGGTTATTTTTTTTTCTCCAACCTTTAATATTACTCTTTCCATACATTCTGGACAAAAAAATGAAAAATCAGATCGAAGCTTTCTCAAATAATGTTTGTCTTTTATTTCATATAAATGAATAAAGTTTCCATTCTCATTTACGGCAGTAAACACGAATATACGCTCCTTTCAATTGGAATTATTTCTATAGAGAGTATATTCGCTTTTCCTGTCTGCTTTCCTTCTTTTCTATCACAATTTCATTGTACCTATACAACACAATCTATAATTTGTTCTGAAGGATCTTATAATAACGGTGACAATAATCTTGAAGTAGATTCAAGAATTCGAAAACCTACATGTCTTTTACTAAAGATTGCTAATTCTAATTCTTTTGAATGATCGATATCTTTTATAAATTCATTTTCCAGCTGCTTTGTGCTTTTTGTTTTATATAAAAATGCGCTTACTTCAAAGTTAAGATGAAAGCTTCTCATATCCATATTGCATGTTCCAATCGAAGCTATTTCTCCATCAACAATAACGATTTTACTATGCATAAAACCCTTTTCATATTCGTATATCTTAACGCCGGCTTCTAACAATTCAGGAAAATAAGAACGTGATGCATGAAACACAATCCTTTTATCCGGTTTATTCGGAACAAGCAATCGGACATCCAGCCCACTTAACGCAGCAATTTTTATAGCAGAAAAAATATCTTCATCTGGTATAAAATAAGGAGTGGCTATCCAAATTGATTTTGTTGCAGATGTCATCATGCTAAAAAATATATTTTTGATAACGCTCCATTCATTATCAGGGCCACCTGCAATTAATTGAACTCCACCATGTGTATTTTTTTCTGAAATAGGTGATAAATATTCGTCCGTTAAAAAACTACTGTTTGTCATATAAAACCAATCTTGAAGAAAAATCAACTGCAGGGAGCGAACTGCGCCTCCTTTTACCATTAGGTGGGTATCTCTCCAAAATCCAACTGATTTTTTTCTTCCTAAATATTCATCTCCAATATTTAAACCGCCTACAAAACCAATATTGCCATCAATTACAATTATTTTTCTATGATTTCGGAAATTAAATTTGCTGTTTAAAACCGGCATTTTCACTGGACTAAATGCGATCATCTCCACACCGGCATGTTTGAGCTTGTTAATATATTTTTTCGATAATTGCCAGGAGCCTACGCCATCATAAAGAAATCTGATTTTTACTCCTTCTTCTGCTTTCCTTATTAATACCGATTTTATTTCTTCTCCAATCTTATCGTGTCGTACAATATAATATTCTAAGTGTATATGGTGCTTCGCTTTTTTTAATGCTTTTAATATCGCAGAGAAAGTTTGATCCCCATTTGTAAGCACACTTGATGAGGTTCCAAAAGAAATAGGCGTATTCCCTAATTTTTCAGCTAAACGAAAAAGATTTCTTTGATGCACTTCTAACTTTTCAATCTTTTCTTCTGTTCCTATTCGTATTTCCTTCTCAATTCTCAGATATGTTTCTTTATCCAAGAAATATTTTTTACGGTACATTCTCTCTTTCCGATAATTTCTTCCGAACAGCAGATAAAATATAAAACCTACTATCGGAAAACTTCCTAACACAATTAACCAAGTAAGTGTTTGGGTTGGATGCCTATTTTCAAAAAAGATGACAAATCCTATAAAAATAACAGACAAGCTAATTAATAAACTTAACTGTCCATATACTCCCCCTTTTATCGTAATAAAAAAGTTTGAGATATAAACAAAAAGTCCTGCAATTGCTAAGAAAATGCTTAACCTTGCTGTATGATTCATTTAAACACCTGCCCATTGCTTCTCTGTAAATGAAGAAAGCTTATAACAAACTCCAATCATTATGTATCCGTTTACCTAAAAAACACTCCTATTTCAGGTGATGAAGGAGGCTCCTACAATTAAACATAGATCTCCTATTATCCTTAATATAAGTAAAATTAGTTAAAAAATACCGATTTCTAATGAAATCGGCATTTTCTAATGAAAATACTTTCTTAACTCAGTAAACACTTCTTTTTCGATGATCGTATTTCCATATTCATCTAAAACATGCACCGTTTGTGGTGTTTCGTGACCATATTCTAATAAGATGCTTAATGTATTATCCATTTCTTCTTCATCAATCTTTTCGTCTAAAAAATGTACATATAAATAATATTGATTTTTATAGCTGTACAGCTTTGTATCCATACCATCTATTCCCTTCAATTTAGAAAGGGAGATAAGATCTTCAAAATCTCTAAATGCAATAATAAATTCTAATGTATCCTCTAAGTCATCTTCACTGTCTTTTACAGTAAAATGCTCATCCATTAATTCTTCAAACCGCTCATCCACTTGCAATTCTTTAAGCTTTTCTTCAGGAATTGAAATCTCAAACTTTTGCCCGTCCTTGGATAATTGTGCTCTTGTAACCAAAATTTCCAGACCTTTATCCAATGCTTGAACTTGAATCCATAAGGGACCATCTAATATAAAGTCTTCTTCTTGATGTACTTCATCCATCATTTCCCAAAAAAGCTCTTCGCTTCTTTCCCTATTATACCAGATCTCCTCACGCTTAAAGCCGCGTTCTTCTATATCAATATACGAAATATAAAACTTAACTGTATGATCATTAATACGTTCAATTTCCATTCTGTAACACTCCCTTCAGGCTATGATGGAAGGGACTAATACCCCCATACAGATACTCGTCTTATTCTTTACCCTTATTCTTAACGTTTAATACATCTATCATTTGTATAATTTGTACCTTGTACTTATATATTCTATGACAAAAGCGAGTGAAATGGAATTAAAATATACTGAGAATTTAAAAAACCAATATATGCCTATTCAAACATTTATCACAATTATATTTATTCATACATAACGTATTCACTGCTTTTTATAATTATTAGTATTACCTTGATAAAAAATTTCAATCAGCAAAAAAATCTTCTATAAAACAACCAAATTCTCTTCTATCTTATTATATATAAGTACGCTAAGAATGGTTAATCTGTATTTTAACATTAACCTATTTGCATCTCAAATTTCTAAGCCTATTTATACATCTTTTTATGATAGTACAATAAATATATAAGGCTATTTTCTTATTGATTGTTGCTTTTAAACTCACGGACTGAATACACTTCGCTTTCCGTGGGCGAGCGTCGAGCCTCCTCGTCGCATACGCTCCTGTGGGGTCTCGACTTTCTCGCATTCCCACAGGAGTCTACGTGTATTCAGTCTGCAATGTACTTCTTCTCCCATTTTGTTACGTAAAAAACAAGAAACTTTGAAAAAACAGCCATATATAATGAAGAGGTCTGACATTCCTATACCCAATATATAATTAGGTATAAAAAACTGTCAGACCTCTTCATAAGTGATCAAACTATATTAATTTACTAAACGCTGTGCTTCACGCAATTGGAATGTACGTACTTTTCTTGGTAAGAAACGACGAATCTCATCCTCGTTATAGCCAACTTGAAGTCTTTTTTCATCAATTATAATTGGGCGGCGCAGTAGCCCTGGGTTATCTTTAATCAGCCCAAATAGATCTTGTAAAGGCATAGTTTCTAAGTTCACATTCAATTTTTGAAATGTTTTGCTTCTAGTGGAAATAATCTCATCCGTACCGTCTTCTGTCATTCGAAGAATTTCTTTGATTTCTTCAATCGAAAGAGGTTCAGAAAATATATTTCTTTCTTTGTAAGCTATATCATGTTCTTCCAACCATGCTTTTGCTTTTCTACAGGATGTACAACTTGGTGAAGTGTATAATGTGACCATTTTACAAATTCACACTCCCTTTATTTAGACATGTATTTACTTTAACCACTTCATAACTACTTGAGTAAACCAAATTCTTAAATTGTAATTAATGTAATCAAGTAATTTATATTAATTATTATACACTAAATATCGTTAATTGGATATATGTTTTTGAAAATATCATTTGTTGTTTAATAAAATTTTGTGTGATCTATACATCATTTTTCTTCTTTGAGCATATAAGGATAATTTTTGTTGTTTTTTCCTCCTTTTTTTAGATTCCTTCCAATTTTGTTTAGGAATTCTATTATTTTTTTCTTGATAATATTATAGACGATTGAAAAGGAAAAAGGTTTCAATTTTTTCTTAATTCCTAAAGCAATATTCTTTACTATTTTGGTTATAAACTTTATTTACCCCGTTCTGGCATTTTTAAACCACTTTTAAATTCTCAATTACGTCAAATTTATTGAAAATATGATACAAACATACATACTATTTTTCCTATTGTGACAAAAAAGGTCAAATTTCATCAAAAATATCCTTTATTTCCTTCTGCTCATTTACACGAACTACTTTTTCCACTGGTTCATAGGATTGTCCATAAAACTGTTTATCATTATATGTATGTATTTTTTCATACGTTTTAACAAGTGCATGATAAACAATGTCTTCCCCTTCACTATTTGGCGCCCAATATAAAATCTCCATTTTGTTTACTTCATTCGTTGCCAGTGATTTTCTTTTATAGCCAATGGTTTTTGCATGCTTAAACCCTTCTCTTTGATAAAACTTTAATCTTTTTTGTGTATCCGTATCTTTATAGTTAACAGGCTCCACTTCCAATAGAATCGGCTTGTCTTTATTTTTTAGTTTTTCGATTAATTGACGGCCAATCCCTTTTCCCCTTGCTTCAGAAGAAACATATAAATAATCAATAAAAATAAAGTCATCTAATTCTACGTACATTAAAACATGATAATATCCTTCGTCTTTATGATAGATGTCAGGAAAATCCTTTAACAATGCTTCCATATGCTCTTGCGATTTCATTTCTTCTAAAGGAAAATATTCATTTAATTTATCATACCAATACATATTGTTTTCCCCCTTACTATTATTATTCAGGCTGTCGATAAACGCTCAATTCCTCCGTTTTCCCCCTTAATTTTTCCAAAAGATTAAAAATTCACTGCTAATTAAGGAGTGTAATCAACATTTTTTGTATAGTTACTTCCTGCGTTCCATAATAGGAACTCTTTAACACCATTATCTTCCAAGGCTTTAATTTGATCCTCTATTTGTTTCTTTTCATAATGCTGAAAATTTCCTTTCCCTAGCCAGGAAGCCGTAAAATCTTGAAGCCAAGGTCTTGAAATGGTTGGATTTTTCACATTTTGCAACTTGCTTTTTTCTACTTTTATATATTCAGCTACAAGCTGATATGGCTGTAGGTCTGGTCTATTTATACCAAAGTATGCACTCCAATGGCTAGGATAAATCATAGAAGATATTACATCTACATTTTCACTTATTTCGGAAAAATTCTGGCCAATTCCCGGTGCTTCCTTCAATGTTGCCGTATAACCAAATATATCAACAGAAACTTTAACACCATAGGGTTTTAATTTTTCTTTCGCATACTTTACAAAATCGGAAACAGCCTTTACTCGCTTCTCCCCTTCGTTTATGTTTAATTTATCGTAATCTCCTTTCGAATAGCTTAATTTTTCCTCTTTTGTCTCAAATCCTTCAGGAAAACGAACATAGTCAAATTGGATTTCCTGAAAACCCAGCTTTGCTGCTTCTATTGCAATACTTACATTATAATCCCATACTTCTTTTTGAAATGGATTCATAAATGCTTCTTTTCTTCCATTTTTCCAAATTTCCTTTCCATCCATAAACGACCATTGAGGCTTTTTTGTTGCCAACAGGGTATCTTTAAAAACGACAATTCTTGCAATAGGATAGATATTTTCCTTTTCCATTTGTTTTAAAAGAGCAGGCATGCTGGAAATATAGGGTTTGCTTATAGCATAAATAGGGGAATCCTGTGAGGTTTTATAAGTAAGATTTCCATAATCATCTTTAACGTCAATTACCATTGCATTCAAGTCCGTTGCATTGATCAAACGAACTAAAGTATTCCATTTTTCACTTCCAGCAGCATGTCCATTTACATAAATACCTCTAACTGCATCTGGGTATATAAAAGTGAGAGTAGAATTTTTTAATCTTGGAATAATAGTTGGGATATTTTTCATGGCCATACTTATTTTTTTTTCTGGATGTAATGTAAAGCTCGATGCTTCTGTCACTTTTTCGGCTAGACTAGACTCAGGAATAATATAAGCGGCTGTTATTATTGCTAAAACCGTTAATAAATTTATTCTTCTCCACATAATAGTTCCTCCATTCCTCTTATTTCTTTTATCTTTTTTATTATTCACCATTCTTTTTTATCCCATTACACTTGCTTTTTTCCTTATATTGTAACAAAAATACTCCCTCGTGAAAGCGTTTGATTATTAAGGGGCAAAAACATTGTGATTCTTTGCTTCTATTTAATTATACTAGGCGTCATCAGCCTGACAGCATTATTTTAGACACTGTCCAAGCCGATTCCATACTTTCAATCTCCATCAATTGGAGGCCATTCGATGCAATACATGATGAACTAAGTGAAATAGGGCAGGATTTTGATTTTCTTTTTTATAGGAGATAATCCATTCTGCCATCAAGTCATCTTGATCAATTTTTTTGTAAACGACATCTAAGTTAAAAAGACGCTTAGCTGAATGAGGAACGACAGCAATGCCGATGCCCGCGGTAACTAATCCGATAACCATTTGATATTCAGTAGATTCCTGTACTATATTTGGGGAGAATCCATGATTTTCACATAACCGAATAAAATTAGTATATAATGTTGACCAAGCTTCCTTTGATAGAGAGATAATCGGCTCGTTTTTAATATCTTTTATCGAAATAGCGGGTTTATCCGCTAAAGGATGTTTTTTTGGGACAGCAAAAATACATCTGCTTTTTTTAATGCTTCGGCTAATCAGCTCTTTGCTCTCTACAGGAGGATGTAAAAATCCAATATCAATATCTCCATTTACTAGCGCTTTGACTTGGTCAGGTTTAGATAATTGACGCAATTCTATTTCAACAGATGGATAAATGCTTCTGAATTCGCTGATGGCAGGTGGTAGAATTTCATAAGAAGCAGTTCCAACAAAGCCAATCACAATTTTCCCTAGCTCTCCTCTTGCCGTGTGGCGTGCATGATCTATTGCTCTATCCAGCTGATTTAAAACAGAACGGACCTGGCTTAAAAACACATTTCCAGCTGTTGTTAATTCTACTGCACGATTGGATCGATGAAATAATGGGAAACCCAACTCTTCCTCTAGCTGCTTTATTTGCTGACTGAGCGGCGGCTGCGTCATATTCAGCCTAACTGCTGCTCTTCCGAAATGAAGCTCCTCCGCTACCGTAATAAAATATTGCAAATGTCTTAGCTCCATTTTGTATAACCACGTCCTTACTTCTCAATCATTCGTAAAACATATCATAACAGCATTAAATGGATATTGGAAAAAATAGAATGTGAAATGTATAGTAAATCATATCATGAAATTCAGCTTCCTATAAAGAATTTCTATATTAAAGGAGTGAGAGTCCATGAATATACAGGAAAAAGCTAGTCTTACGAAACGTGGGGCAGAGCTTATTGTTGATACATTAATTACCCAAGGCGTTACGCATGTTTTCGCGATTCCAGGTGCAAAAATTGACGCAGTTTTCGATGTACTTAAAGATAGAGGACCAGAATTAATATTGTGCAGACATGAACAAAATGCTGCCTTTATGGCAGCGGCTGTTGGTAGATTGACAGGAAAACCAGGTGTATGTCTTGTCACCTCCGGCCCAGGTGCTTCTAACCTTGCAACAGGACTGTTAACTGCAAATACAGAAGGTGATCCAGTTGTTGCGATTGCTGGAAATGTCATTAGAGCAGATCGATTAAAACGCACACATCAATCATTAGATAATGCGGCGTTATTTAAGCCAGTTACAAAATATAGTGTTGAAGTACAAGATGTTAATAATATACCCGAGGCACTAACTAATGCTTTCCGTGCTGCGAAATCAGGTCAGGCGGGAGCTGCATTTATCAGTTTTCCTCAGGATGTTGTGCTAGAAAAAACGGAGGTAAAAGCCTTAGCAGCGCTCCCTTCTCCTATACTTGGACCAGCACAGGATAGTAGCATTAGTTCAGCAATTTCTAAAATTCAAAACGCTCAACTTCCTATTGCCATAGTAGGAATGAAAGGAAGCAGACCAAAAGCTGTAAAATCCATCAGACGACTTCTCGAAACACTTGGCATTCCGTTTGTAGAAACCTATCAAGGAGCAGGTACGCTTTCAAGAGAACTTGAGCCGCAGTATTTTGGTCGCATCGGTTTATTCCATAATCAGCCTGGAGATTTATTAATAGAACAGGCAGATGTTGTTCTTTCAATTGGGTATGACCCAATTGAATATGATCCAAAATTCTGGAATGTAAATGAAAAACGAACTATTATTCATTTAGATGAAATGCAGGCAGATGCCGACCATTATTATCAGCCAGAACTGGAATTAATCGGAGATATTCCTTCTACAGTTGATCAAATAGAATCTCATAGTGCTCGTGTGTCTGTTGACCAAGATAAGAAAGAGACATTATCTGACCTTAAAGAACTTCTAAAAAAAATAGAAGAACCACCTGCAAAGCAGCTTCCAGACCGCTCTCATCCGTTAAATATTGTCAGCGAATTACGCAAGCTGGTTGACGATGATACAACGGTTACTTGTGATATTGGTTCCCATGGGATTTGGATGTCTCGCCATTTCCGTTCCTATGAACCTAACAAACTGCTAATCAGCAATGGCATGCAGACACTTGGTGTCGCTCTTCCTTGGGCAATTGCTGCTTCCATACTGAATTCAGGTAAAAAGGTTGTATCTGTATCGGGTGACGGCGGATTCCTATTTTCTGCTATGGAGCTTGAAACAGCTGTACGCATGAAAACAAATATAGTTCATTTAGTTTGGAATGACAGCACTTACGATATGGTTTCCTTTCAGCAGGTAATGAAATATAATCGCAGCTCTTGTGTAGAATTTGGTCAAGTCGACCTCATTAAATATGCAGAAAGCTTCGGGGCAACAGGCTTAAGAGTAAACTCTCCTGAAGAACTTTCCACAGTTCTTCAAAAAGGATTAGAACAAGAAGGACCTGTTATCATTGACATTCCAGTTGATTATAGCGACAACGTAGATTTAGCCAGTCAGAAATGGCCAAATTATTTTGAACAGAACATGAAAAAGAAAGCTCATTCAAAATAAAGCACATAAGCGCCGATATGGCCTTTATGTTTGCCTATTATGTTAACATAATAGGCCATAGGTGCTCTCTGCTTCTATAACAAATAGCTTTTCATCTAAGGTTAGCCACAAGAAAAGCGCAAGTGCCCTTGCTCATCGACAGAAAAAGCTGAGTTCCACAGGATGTGGATCACACAAACGAAGACATAAGGATGTGGCGTTCTTAATTTGTGTACCTTAAGTGAGATAAAGGAAACACGAAGAACGTAAGCGTCGATGTTGACTACGCAAGCGAGGCGAGGGAAGCGTTGAAGTCGATAGGGTGCTTGCGCTAGACACTTGTCAGACTTCAGAAAACTTATACTTTCTTATCTTTCAAAAAAACATGAAATGCTGCCTTAACCTTTAAACTTAAAATAGGAGTGATATTGCATGGGTGTGACTAAAACTTTACATGAAGAAAAGAAGCCAGATCACCTGAATAAATTACAAGAAATTTATCAAGTTTCTACTATGACAGCACTGCTCGATGGCGTTTATGATGGAGATTTCTCATTAAGTGAAATACCTGAGCATGGTGATTTCGGAATTGGTACATTTAATAAATTAGATGGAGAATTAATTGGATTTGACGGTTCGTTTTATCGACTCCGTTCAGACGGTACTGCTATACCTGTCAGCGATACGGATAAATCCCCGTTTTGTTCATTTGCTTTTTTCGATACAGAAATGGTACACCAAATCGATAATCCAATGACCATGAAAGAGCTCCACGAAGAACTTGATCGTATATTGCCAAGCAAGAATCTGTTCTATGCCATCAGAATGGACGGTGTCTTTAAAAAAGTTCAAACAAGAACAGTAGAATTGCAGGAAAAGCCATATGTACCAATGGTAGAAGCTGTGCAAACACAGCCTATCTTTGACTTCAAAGATATCCATGGAACCATTGCAGGATTTCGAACCCCACAATACGCTAATGGAATCGCAGTAGCAGGCTATCATCTTCACTTTATTGATGATGATAGAAACGTCGGCGGCCATGTATTTGATTACACTGTGGAAAAAGTAACCATCCGAATTTCTAAAAAACTGTATATGAATTTAAGACTTCCAGAAACAAAAGATTTCTTTGATGCTGACATTGATCGAGCTGAACTTGTCCACGACATTGAAGCTGCTGAAGGAAGTCCGGAATAATACGATATAAGGCCAAACCCTGCATTATTTACAGGTTTGGTCTTTTTTTATTTTGGCAATATGGAAGCAACAGTAATTTTTGTTGCCTTTTTTATTTGGATAAAGTGGATGTTTTTTCTCTCGGTTTTAGCCCAGATCATCCTTTTATCGAACTAAACTTTTTATGCTTTTCCCACCGGTTATGGTACTAATGCCCCTGTTTTCAGACAAAACCACAGCCTTTTCTCTCGACTTAGCATGTAGTATGCCCTGACAGTTCTGCTCTCAGAAAAAAAAGCGAAAGGCCTAGCCGAGGATTTACTTTTCCATATAATAAAAAAAGTTCAAACCTCGCTATGTGTGCAGGTTTGAACTTTTTTGTTTACCTATAATATTTTTAGTTCATTTTTTTCAGAATATCCATCATTCGATCAAAATCTTTTGCTTCTTCCTCGCCATCAACTTGAATAGTAACTTCCTCATATTGGCGAACTCCTAATTTCATCAAAGCAATCATACTTTTTGCATCAGCTTTTACATCTTTATAGATGATTTTTATATCGGAACTAAGTTTTGCTGCAGTGGAAACAATCTGGGTAATAGGCCTTGCATGCAGACCATTTGCTGTATTTATTTTCACTTTTTCTTGTAATGCCATATTACACCTCCAACTTATCCCAATTCATTTCCATTAATTTCTGGATTTTTTCCACTTCTGTTTTTCCTGTTTGTTTATCCACCAATGATGTATACAAATGCGGGATAACTGTTTCTGAGCCATTCTGAAGACATGTTTTGACAATTCCATGGACATTTTCCATATCAATGCCACCTGTTGGTTCAAATACTTTAAGACCTGCTTTTACAGATGCCTTTACCATTTCCTCTAATTCATCCAGTGGAGGAAATTAGAAGTATTTATTAATAAAGCATATTCTATTACAAAAGAATATAATGATGTTCTTATATTATGCTACTCTGGTTTTGCCTTTGAATATTCGATTAAAAAATGGGAAACCATTTATGCACCGTATTACAAATGGTTTGAAGAACTTCTAAATAAAGCAATAGAAAAAAGGAAATATTAAAGGAAGTCAATATGCAATGGACTGCTAAAATACTTATCAACCTTGTAGAAAATGCTGCAGAACGCTTCTATATTGCACATGATCAAGTTATGACTGTGGAAGAATCAAAAGCACAATTATTTCAATTTCTAAAAAGATCTCTTTTACAAAGATAATAGATTGACGTTCTTTTCTATGGCAAAACCTATTTGAATTAAAAAAATAACGATCTCAATGGTAGAGATCGTTATTTTTTATTTGTTATATTGTAATTGATATTTTTTAAATTCGGTTTCTGAACAGAAAACAAAATGCCCAGATTTTACTTCGCGCATTTTCACTTCTTCTCCATCCTTATACTGATGAACAGATGGGTCATAAGCTGTTCTAGTCCGAGTTCGTTCCGTTTCTGGATCTGGAAGTGGAATAGCAGATAACAGGCTTTGTGTATATGGATGAATTGGTGAATTATACAACTCATCAGCAGGCGCTATTTCAACAAGCTTTCCGAAATACATTACTCCAATTCGGTCGCTTATATATTTTACCATGGATAAATCATGAGCAATAAATAAATAAGTCAGGCCTTTTTCCTTTTGCAGCTTTTTCATCAGGTTTACAACCTGTGCTTGAATCGAAACATCCAATGCTGAAATTGGTTCATCCGCAATAATAAAATCCGGATCTACAGCCAATGCTCTTGCAATTCCAATACGCTGTCTTTGTCCACCAGAAAACTCATGTGGATAACGGTTGGCATGCTCTTTATTTAGACCAACTGTATTGAGAAGTTCATAAACTTTTTCCATACGTTCTTTCTTTGATTTTACTAATCCATGAATATCAATGCCTTCTGCAATAATATCGGCAACAGTCATACGAGGATTTAAAGAAGCATATGGATCTTGGAAAATCATTTGCATTTTACGATTAAATTTCTTTAAATCAGTGGCAGATTTTTTCCCATGAACATTTTCCCCATTAAATATAACTTGTCCACCTGTTGCATCATATAGTCTAATAATTGTTCTTCCAGTTGTTGACTTGCCACATCCAGATTCACCAACTAACCCCAGTGTTTCACCTTTATATATATCAAATGTAACGTCATCAACGGCTTTTACTAAATTAGGTCTCCCTACATTAAAATACTGCTTTAAATTTTTAATTTCCAACAATTTTTCAGCCATGTATTTTATCCCCCTTCACTAATACTGGTTTTTGAAAATTAGAGGATAAAGGACGAATTCTTTCCTTAACAGATGCTGGCGGTTCAACTGCTGGAGCATCTGGATGCAGCAGCCATGACTTCACAAAATGTGTTTCAGACACTTGATAAAGAGGCGGTTCCTGCTCATAATCAATTGCCAATGCATTTGGATTTCTAGGTGCAAAAGCATCTCCTACTGGAGGATTTGTTAAATCAGGCGGCGTACCAGGTATCGCAGCTAATTCTGTTTCACCGTCGTTTTCCAAGCTTGGCATCGATGCAAGCAGCCCCCATGTATATGGATGTCTTGGATCATAAAATATTTCATCTACTGTACCCATTTCCACAATTTGACCAGCATACATAACAGCCACACGATCTGCTACATTCGCAACAACCCCTAGGTCATGGGTAATAAATATAATGCTTGTTTCCAGCTTTTTTTGCAATTCTTTCATTAAATCAAGAATTTGTGCTTGAATGGTAACATCCAGCGCTGTTGTCGGCTCATCTGCAATAAGCAAATGTGGTCTAGCTGCTAAAGCAATGGCAATCATGGCACGTTGTCTCATCCCGCCGGAAAATTCATGTGGATATTGATTGACACGTCTTTCTGGCATCGGAATGCCAACAAGTGTTAATAGCTCAACTGCTCTTGCTTTCGCTTTCTCTTTCGCCATTTTCTGATGCTTAATCAATACTTCCATTATTTGTGTCCCAATACGCATGGTTGGGTTTAAAGAAGTCATAGGATCCTGGAAAATCATACTCATGTCTTTTCCGCGGATTTTTTGCATTTCTTTTTCTGTTTTAGGAACAATATCATCCCCATTAAACAGAATCTGACCGCTTTTAATTTCACCAGGCGGCATCGGAATGAGCTTCATTAATGTTTGTGATGTAACACTTTTACCTGAACCAGATTCACCAACAATCGCTAGTGTTTCTCCTTTATATAGATCAAAGGAAACTCCGCGAACTGCTTGCACTTCTCCTCCATACGTATGGAATGAGACGTGTAAATCCTTAACTTCTAATAACTTTTCCATCTATCTCACTCCTTATTTACGTAGTCTTGGGTCTAATGCATCACGTATTCCGTCTCCAATAACGTTAAATGCAAAAATAGTTAAACAGATCAATATTGCCGGGAAGAATAATCTCCATGGATAATAAGTCATTGCTGCAATACCATCATTTGCCATTGTTCCCCAGCTTGCCAATGGAGGTGTCAGCCCTAATCCTAAATAGCTTAAAAATGCCTCTGTAAAAATAGCACTAGGAATCGTTAAGGTTAACGTTACTAATATTGGACCCATTGCATTTGGAATTAAATGCTTGCCCATGATTCTTGTTACGCTAGCCCCCAAAGTTCGAGAAGCTAAAATATATTCTTGATTTTTTAAAGAAAGAACTTGTCCACGTACAATTCTTGCCATATTAATCCAGCCTGTAATACTCATCGCAAGAATCATTGTTGCTAAGCTAGCGATAGATCCTTTCTGACTTCCTAACACGACCATTAGCAAAATAACAAGAAGCAGATAAGGAATCCCATATAAAACATCGGCAATACGCATCATATATTCATCCGTTTTACCGCCTCTATATCCAGCAATTCCACCCCATAAAACACCGATAATCAAATCGATCGCTGCAGCAGCAACACCGATGAATAAGGAAATTTTTGCTCCATACCAAACTCTTGCAAATACGTCGCGGCCAAGGTCATCTGTCCCGAAATAATGTTCTGCACTTGGCGGTTGGTTTGCAATATTTAAATCATTTGTACGGTAATCATACTTAGTTAAATATGGACCAATAATTGCCATAATAATAAGGAGAATTAATATCACTAATCCCGCAATTGCAAGCTTATTTTGTCTAAAACGCATAAAAACATCTTTCCAGAAAGAAAGACTTGGTTTTGAAATCTTTTCTGCTTCCACTTTACTGTTGCCAACAACTGTGAATTTATCTTTTGAAATCTGTTGCATGCTTACTCTCCTTTCTTCCCGCCAGCTAATTTAATGCGAGGATCAATTAATCCATACAAAATATCGACAAGAAGAACAGATGCTAATAGGATAATACTATAGAAAACTGTTACCCCCATAATAACTGTATAGTCACGGTTCCCGATACTTTTTACAAAGTGGGAGCCTAACCCTGGAATACCAAATATTTTTTCAATAACAAAGCTACCTGTCACAATCCCAGCAGATAATGGTCCCATATAAGAAACAACAGGAAGAATGGCATTTCGAATTGTATGTTTCACTGTGATAACAAACTGGCCTAATCCTTTTGCTTTTGCTGTTTTAATATAATCATTGCTTAATACTTCAAGCATGGAAGAACGTGTCAGCCTTGCAATAAAAGCAGTTGGTCCAGCAGCCAAGGCTACCGCAGGAAGAATGCTTTGTGCAAAAGTTCCCCATCTTGCTACAGGGAGCCAACCTAATTTTATGGCAAATACATATTGCAATAATGCCGCCATTATAAAAGAAGGAACCGATATACCAAATACAGCGATAATCATAGCCAAATAATCCTGCCACTTATTATGCTTTAATGCAGCGAAAATACCTAAAGTTACCCCAACTGCTAAAGCAATAAGGATTGCTTCTAAACCTAAAACAAGTGAAACTGGGAAACCTTCATTAATTAAATCATTAACCGTTTGACTTTTATATTTAAAAGATGGGCCGAAATCCCACTGTACTATTCGTAGTAAATATTCTCCATATTGAACATACCATGGATCATTTAATCCGTAGTGTTCATTTAAATTAGCTTCAATAGCTGCTGGTAACTGCTTTTCCGATGTAAAAGGATTACCTGGCGCCAACCTCATGAAGAAAAACGTTGCTGTTATGATTAGTAACAAAGAAAGCAGCATAAACAGCAGACGTCTTGTTAAATACTTTATCATGGTTTAACCTCCATTATTTTCTAATCAGCTCCAATTAGAAAGGAAGGTATATGAAGCTTTGCTTCATATACCTTTTCACTTTTAAAAAACGTATAAATTACTTCTTATTTTTACTTTGTGAAATAAGCCCATTTTAATTGAGCATCTCCAAGCCCTGATACTACTACATCCTTAAGTTTATCATTTTGAACCCAAGTATCTGTATAGAAGTAGATTGGTGCAATTGGAAGCTCGTCCATAAGAATTGCTTCAGCATCTTTCAACAATTTTTGACGTTTTGTTGCATCTGATTCTGTTTGAGAATCATTAAGAAGTTTTTTGAACTCTGGATTTTCCCAGTTTGTATCGTTGTTTCCGCCTTTTTTATCACGGTATAACTCTAGGAAGTTGATAGCATCGTTAAAGTCGCCTAACCAGCCCATACGTCCAATTTGGTAGTCTCCTGAATGTAGTTTATCAATATAAACTGCCCATTCTTCGTTGCCTAATTTAACGTTGATTCCTAATTCCCTTTTCCACATATCTTGAATTGCTTGAGCAATTTTAGCATGTGCTTCATCTGTATTGTAAGATAAAGTGATAGCAGGAAGTTCAGAAGCATCTTTAAGTTTAAGCTCTTCTAAGCCTTTTTTTAGAAATTCTTTTGCTTTTGCTACATCATTATCATTAAAGTAGCCTTTTTCATTATCAGGGAACATACTTGGAGGAACAGCTGCCATTGCTGGAATTTGTCCGCCTTGTGTAATTTTTTCTACAATAGATTTACGATCGATTGCATATGTTAATGCTTTGCGGATATTTACGTTATTTAACGGTTTTACTTCTGTGTTAAATTTGTACCAGTAAGTACCTGCAATTGCCTGTGTGTTCAAATTGCCTTTATCTTTTAATGCTTTCATAGAATCCGTTGGCAGTGAATCAAATGGTAGTCCAGTTCTATCAAGTTCTCCATTATCAAACATGCTTAATGTAGTATTTGGATCATTAATCATAGAAAATTCAACAGAATTAAGTTTTACAGTATCTTTATCCCAGTAATTATCGTTTTTCTCAAGAACGATTTTTTCTGAGTGAGACCAATCTGTCATTTTGAAGGGACCGTTTGATACATAATCGTCGCCAGCATCTTTATACCAGTTTGGATTAGCTTTTGCTACTTTATTATTAACAGGAAAATACGTATAGAATGCTGTTAATTGTGTGAAGTATGGTGTTGGGTTAGCTAAAGTAACCTCTAATGTTTTATCATCTATTGCTTTTACAGCTACATCATCAAGTTTGCCTTTGCCCATATTAGCAGCTTCAGCGCCTTTAACATAGTATAGTTGATAAGCATATTGAGATTCATTTTTAGGATCTAATGCCCATTTCCAAGCATACACGAAATCTTCTGCAGTTACAGGATCTCCGTTTGTCCATTTTGCATCACGAAGTTTAAATGTATATGTTTTTTGATCATCTGAAACTTGAATATCCTCAGCCATTGCTGGTTGAGCTTCTCCGTCTTTATCAATACGTGTTAAACCTTCAAAAGTTTGAAGCAGCACGTTACTTGATGCAGAATCATTTGCTAAACCTGGGTTTAAAGAAAATGGCTCTGTAGTTAGGTTCAGGTGTAAATCTTGAGATACTTTTTCTTTGTCACCATCGCTTTTTCCGCCGCTGCACGCTGCAAGAAAAGCGCTTAAAGCAAGTACTAAACTAAGAAGTACGAGCATCTTTTTCTTCATAGTATTACCCCCTATTCTTTTTCCACTAGTGGATCCTTGAAATTAGCTTCCCCATCCATAAAACAAGAATAATCATAGGCTTATTTCCCAAATAGTCAATCAATATTAAAAATTGATTCTAAATACTATACCAAGAAAACACATACCTAAATTATAATTATTAATCCTTACTAGATATCTATTAAATTAATATTATTTTATTATAGATATTAGTATTATGTATTAATAGATATTCTTTGTTTCAATAGTCTGAAATATTCCAAAACAATCCACTCGCATATATAATTATATATATAATGGATATATTTTGCAAGAATTTATGTAGAATTTTGTAGAATTAAAACTATTTAAAAATATTATAACTATAAACAGGCAATAATTTACAAAATAAGATAATTAATCCTTTGTTTTTTATCATAATGCAATGTTAAAATAGTATTATCTTAAAAAAATTCATCGATTATTCATATTTCCCTCTTGCTATTATTTTTTTCTCGCTTACTTGATTTTTTTTTTGAATTAGTTTAATTTTAAATTATAACTTTTATATTATTCGAATATCTGCATAGATAAAGAGTAGTACTTATATAGCATGGTTTATAGAGAGTTTGTGGCTGGTGAAAACAAACAACCTTATATAAGGAATGGACTTTTGAGCACTGAAATGGAAATGCTATTATGCAAGCAAATTATATTTCAGCGAATGCCTATCGTTAACAAGGCTAAAGTGGCTTTTTTAAGCAATTTAGGGTGGCACCGCGGACCATTCGTCCCTATGTAACAGTAGAGACGTATGGTCCTTTTTGCATTTAAGAAGGATAATAATTTGAAATTATGTGGTGAAAGAGACTTTGATGTACTGGATGAACAAATACCGTAATGACATAAGGCTCAGAGCATGCGAATCAATCGACGCTGTGTCGTTAGGCGATTTTCCTTTTTACATTCACATTAACAGCCAAAACTTACGCTAATGACGAAAACTCCTGCTCATTTCTTTTTAATTACCACCATTCTACTATTTTAAAACTGGAGGACACACAAAATGAAAACAATATTTTCCGGCATTCAGCCAAGCGGTACAATAACTTTAGGAAATTATATAGGTGCATTAAGTCAATTTGTCGAATTGCAAAATGAATATAACTGCTATTTTTGCATTGTGGATCAGCATGCTATTACCGTTCCTCAAGACCGCCTTGTTCTACGAAATAATATCCGCAGCTTAGCTGCACTCTACATAGCAGTCGGCATTGATCCAGCTAAAGCAACGCTATTTATTCAATCAGAAGTGCCGGCACATGCTCAAGGAGCTTGGATTATGCAATGCGTCTCTTATATTGGAGAATTAGAAAGAATGACACAGTTTAAAGATAAATCTGCTGGCAAAGATGCTGTTTCTTCTGCCTTGCTGACTTATCCCCCATTAATGGCTGCCGATATTCTTTTATACAGTACAGATATTGTTCCTGTTGGAGAAGACCAGAAACAGCATTT
The DNA here is from genome assembly GCF_052663225.1 of Niallia sp. 03133. NCBI lineage: Bacteria > Bacillati > Bacillota > Bacilli > Caryophanales > Bacillaceae > Niallia > Niallia sp. 03133. The sequence continues at coordinate 293,054 of NZ_JBQTCY010000001.1, read as the reverse complement.
AGAATTAACACGTGACTTAGCGCAAAGATTTAATAATAAATATAATGATATTTTGACTATCCCAGAAGTTCGAATTCCAAAAGTCGGAGCACGCATTATGTCCTTGCAAGAGCCGACAAAAAAGATGAGCAAATCAGATTCTAATAAAAAAGCAACTATTACATTGCTGGATGAACCTTCTGTAATAGTGAAAAAAATCAAAAGTGCTGTTACTGATTCAGAGGGCATCGTAAAATATGATAAAGAAAATAAACCAGGGGTATCCAACTTGCTCTCTATTTACTCCATTCTCTCTGGAGAAAGCATCGAAAATCTAGAGGCAAAATATGAAGGAAAGGGATATGGTGATTTCAAAGCAGATCTTGCAGATGTAGTGGTTGAAAAGCTGAAGCCTATTCAGGAAAAATACAAAGAATTAATGATTTCTTCTGAGCTTGATGACATCTTGGATATGGGTGCGGAAAAAGCAAATAAAGTCGCAGGCAAAATGGTTAAAAAAATGGAAAATGCAATGGGGCTTGGCCGCAAACGCCGTTAATATAGTTTTCCATCATACAAAATACGAAAAAAAGAGCTGAAAAAAATCAGCTCTTTTTTATGTAAACAGAAAATATAATTTCGAACTTGGAAAAATGTTCAGCTCAGCGGCTGCACTTTTCTTAATTTACCTTTGGACCATGCTCCATCTCCCACAACTTCTCAAAAAAGGGCTGTCCTTTTATGATATTTTCGCAAAATTGTTCATGCTTTTGCGTCCATCCATGTTTGGTTGCTTCATATAGTTCCATCCATGCATGTTCAAAAGTTAGATGCTGAATGTCAAAATAACGTTCTGGGCTCCATTCGGTATACCAGTACCTTACTTCTGCAACATTCTCTGAAGAGTGCAGCTGATCCAAAGCCATAAAGAGCAATTGCTTGAGCTGCCTTTCTTTTCTTGTAAGTCCATTCATAACCAGAGGTTCTGGAGACAAAATATGAAATTCCTTTTTTTCTTCATTTACATGATATTCATATTGAATTGTTTCTTGGTTTTCCAATAACTCATACGCTAATTGTTCTTGTCTAGGAATCATACGGCTTTTTCTAATAGGAATGGAATACCCAATAGTATCTACCACCAGAATATCGACACCATCGGAAATTACAAAACAATAATCAAGCTGGATTCTTTCATGGTTTTTTCGCAAATATGCTTTTTGATAAATTTCATCAAGCAATGGTCGTGGCAATTCCGCTAAGTCGTTTTCTATGTAGTCAAATAGAACAGAATCTATTTTCAAAAGCGGAACTTGATCTAATAACTCTACACTATCATCTTTCCGCCACTCATGAAAATGGCAGACATTGTAGCCATTTTCTTCCCCTTCAAACCAATTTACCCAAACATCATGAAGATATTGCATATTTTTACCCCTCACTTCATCAGCTGTTTGTCAATCAGTATGGGCAGACAGAAGTAAAATTATTCCTATTTTTTGTTTATTCTATTAAAAGTTTCTTTATGAGCCAGGATCAGAATTTATTACATTCACTAGCTGCTATTTGTATTTTTCTTTCTATATATATAAATATGAATTTTTTTTTCATTTTATGTACGGGCATTTTTTTATATAATACAAGGGTATTCTTTCAAAAAAAAAATTTGCCAATAAAGAATGGCAAATTTTTTCATCGTTTTGATTTCGGATTAAATGCGTCTTTTAATCCTTCACCTATAAAATTAATAGATAAAATGGTTAAAGTTAATACTGCTGCTGGCGGTACCCAAATCCACCACTTATTTGTCAACACGTCTGGACTTCTTGCTTCCTGCATCATATTGCCCCATGTAGGCGTTGTTAGAGGAACACCAAATCCTAAAAAACTTAAGCTTGTTTCGACTACTATCATGGTCGCTAATGTTATGGTAGCCTGTACTATAATTGTTGACATTACATTGGGCAGTAAATGTTTTATAATAACTTTTAGTGAAGAACAACCAATAGATATAGAACTTAGTATATACTCGTTTTCTTTTTCAGCCATGATTTTACTTCGTACTAAACGTGCTATCCCCGTCCAACTGAGTACACTAATAACACAAATTAGGGTAAATAAGCTTGAACCTGGAAAAATTGCAGCTAATACAATGATAAAAATTAATAATGGAAAATTCATAACAAAGTCCGTAAATCTCATTAAGATATTATCTATCCAACCGCCAAAATACCCTGCTGTTGCACCTATTATAGTTCCAACAAGGACAGCCAAACCTGTAATAGAAAACGCAAGCGTTAAAGATGTTCTTCCCCCTAATAATGTCCGAGCAAAGATATCTCTTCCCGATTTATCTGTTCCAAAAAAATGCTCTGCTGATGGCATTTTACTGATTTGAGTAAAGTTTATGCGGTTTGCCTCTTTAACAGACATCGTTAATGACTCAGCAAAAACAGATAAGATTATAATGATTAGAAGATAAATAACACTAATAACAGCCAATTTATTTTTAAAGAATTTTTCACGTGCAAGCACCCATGGTGATTTGCCTTTATTGGGCTTAACTGTATTGGACATAACTGTGGTTTCTTGAGAAAATGATGGTTCCAATCTGTTCACACCCTAACTTAAACGAATTCGCGGATCTACTATTCCATAGAGTAAATCAGCAATTAAATTTCCTAGAAGAGAGACAACCGTCAATAATAATGAAATAGCCATCATAACGGAATAATCGCGCGAACCCACGGATTCATAAAACAAATTCCCAATCCCTGGATACGTAAAAATGGATTCAGTAATAACGGCACCGCCAATAATATTCGCTATATCAATCCCCAGTAATGTAATAATCGGTATTACCGAATTTCTTAATATATGCTTATTATAAATCGTGGATTCTTTCGTCCCCTTCGCTCGAGCGGTACGAACATAATCTTTACGAGAACTTTCAATCATATCATTTCTTAAAAATTGTGTATAGGATGCCGTAGACATTGCCCCTAACACAAGAGCAGGTAAAATAGTATGTTTTGCTTTACTTACAATATACTCCCAAGTTCCTGGTTCAACGCCTGAACCGATACTTCCACTTGCCGGAACCCACCCGAGATGTATCGCAAAGATATAAATAGCCACCAACGCTGCTACAAAGCTTGGAATAGCTAACATTAGATAGTTTAACCCTGATATAAAATAATCCCCGATCGTGTATGGCTTTCGACCTGAATATCTTCCCATAAAGAAAGCTAGAATATAAGTAATTATCAAAGCAGAAACACCTAAAATAATTGTATTTCCCAATCTTTCGCCAATAAGCTCCATAACGGGCTGTTTATGCTGAAATGAATCTCCAAAGTCTCCTTGCAATACCCCGCCGATCCATCTGAAATACTGGATATGTATTGGATCATCTAATCCCATTTTATCCCGCATCTCTGCAATATAAGCCGGATCAGAATTTAACGGATCTATTTTTCCAGATAGGGCATCCCCTGGCATCAATTTCGCCAGGGAAAAAACCACTACTGAGATAAGAAAGAGTATTGGAATCATACCAATTATTCTTCTAATTGCATATTGCAACATATTCCATTCCCCTTATCCTTATACTTTTAATTATTTAACAAGATGCCATTTATAGATCTCAGAAGGAGTTACACCAAATGGATCAATTTTTACACCTTCCACACGTTTGTTGATAGCCCATGCATCTTCCCGTTGTTCAAAGAAAATAGTTGGCAGCTCATCATTAACAATTTTTTGCCACTCATAGTATATTTCTTTACGGTAATCTTGAATATCCTGACTAGAATCTTTTGGATACTGAACGCCTTTTTTAATTAATTCATCCGATTTTTCGGAGAACCAGCGTTGATAGTTCCAAACATCTGTTGATAACCATAGACCTGAAGGATCTGGATCGTTCGCCAAGCCCCATGCTCCCATAAATACCTCTGTTTTATCTGCCTCTACTGTATCGTAGAATAAGTTGAACTCTTTTAAAGAACCACCATTAAGCTCTGCTTTTAGTCCAACATCTTCCCATGATTGAAGAATAAATTGTGCGCGTGCTTCAGATGTTTCTACACCACTCATCGCATCGAATTTAATAGTAAATGGTTTTCCATCTGGATCTTCACGGAAACCATCGCCATCAACATCTTTATAACCAGCTTCATCTAATAGAGATTTTGCTTTCGCTTGGTCAAATTTATAGTCGTTAATTTGATCATCAGGAATTTTAGCCCATGAAACGGTTGGAAAAGGAGTATTTAATGGTTTCCCAAGTCCATTCGCAAAATTATCAATAAATGCTTGACGATCAATTGCATACACCATTGCCTGACGCAAGTTTTTATTTTGATATTTCGGATTATCCATTACTACTTTTCCAGCTTTTTTATCATAATGGCCAAATTTGAAGCCAATGTAAGAATAAGACATTGCATCTACCGTTTTGGGATTAATATTATCTAATTCTTTAATTGTACCCCATTGATCTTTCGGTGCTTCAATTACATCTACTTCACCATTTTGAATTAAGCCAGAAGCTAAAGATCCATCAATAACTTTATAAATGACTCCGTCTAATGCTGGCTTGCCTTGCCAATAATCATCAAAGCGTTCAAATTCAATACTTTCTCCAGGAACAATTTTTTTCACTTTAAACGGCCCTACCCCAATCGGTGTTTTACGAACTTGATCCGCTTCTGACACTTTATCTGCTTTTAAATCTCCATAATAATGTTTTGGTTCTGGATATGTCCAAATATTTTCTAAAACATTTACTTGTGGCTCTGTTAAAGTAACTTCAATTGTGTAGTCATCGACTACTTTAATCCCTTCAATTTTATCTGCTTTTTTATCGTGGTATTCTTGTGCACCTTTAATCATTGCAACATTTGAAAAACGAGCACCATTATAGGCTGGATCTGCAATCAGGTACCAAGCATATTCCATATCTTCGGCTTTTAATTCCACTCCATCATGCCATTTAACACCTTTTTTGATTTTAAATGTTAATTTCTTATTATCATCGGAAAATTCGTATGTAGCTAAATTGGGTTCGGATACTAATTGATCATTTGTTTTTAATAAACCTTCATGCATAAATTGAAGAGCATTTGCATCATCTTCCCCTTCATAATATGCATAGGATAATACCCCTTTAAATGGTTGAGTAAAACCAAAAGTTACGGTACCGCCTTCAACAGTTTTCTTTTCTCCATTATCTTTTCCATCTGAACTTGTCTTATCAGAACATGCTGCAAGGAATGCAGATAGAACAAGGATGATCGACAGCAATAATAATCCTGACTTCTTTTTCATTGTTTTCCCCCCAAGAATATACTATTTTATTTATATAAGTGGCATGCAACTCTATGTCCAGACTTCACCTCCTTTAATTCAGGTTTTACCTTGGAACACTCTTCCATTGCGAATGGACAGCGTGGATGAAAAGAGCACCCTTTTGGCGGGTTAATCGGACTCGGTACATCCCCTTTTAAGATGATGCGCTGTTTTTTCTTTCTTGGATCTGGTTCTGGGATGGCAGATATCAATGCTTTTGTATATGGATGCAAAGGTTCTGTATACGTGCTGCTTTTGTCTGCTATCTCCACTAATCCACCTAAATACATAACTCCTATACGGTCACTCATATGTTTCACAACACTTAAGTCATGTGCAATAAATAAAAAAGTTAAATTAAAATCTGCTTGTAATTCCTTTAGTAAATTTAATACCTGTGATTGAACAGATACATCTAATGCTGAAACAGGTTCATCTGCTATTATCAGCTTTGGTCTTAACGCTAGCGCTCTAGCAATGCCTACCCTTTGTCTTTGACCACCTGAAAATTCATGAGGATATTTATAATATGCATCTTCAGGCAACCCTACTTTTTTCAATAATTCTAAAACTTCAGATTCTAGCTCCTTTTCCGACTTTTTAAAATAATTTTTTATAGGTTCTGATACTAAATGCCCAACCATCATTGTTGGATTAAGAGATGCAAAAGGATCTTGAAATACCATTTGAAAGTCTTTTCTTAATTTCCGAAGGGAAACTCCTGTCACATTTGTTATATCTTTCCCATCAAATATGATTTTTCCGTTTGTTGGCTCTAGTAATCTAAGTATTGTTCGGCCAGCAGTGGATTTTCCACATCCGGATTCCCCTACTAAACCTAATGTTTCCCCTTTTTTTATTTCAAATGATATATTATCTACTGCCTTAACTTCCGCTATTGTTCTCCTAAGTAATCCAGCTTTCACAGGATAATATGTTTTTAAATTTTTCACTTCCAGCAATGTTTCATTTTGGCTTTTATCTCTATTAAGGATGATGTCCTTCACATCTGTTGCCATTATGCATTCACTCCTTCTTTTGGCTTGCTTGTTTCATAAAGAAGGCAGGATACTTCATGTCCATCTTCTACATTTGCAAGAATTGGTGTAATTGTTTTGCATTTTGCCATGGCCATTGGACAGCGTTCTGCAAAACGGCATCCTTGTTTTGGCATATTTTTTAATGAAGGAACGATTCCTTTAATGGAGCTTAGCACTTCCACATCTTGATCCATTTTTGGAATTGCTTCCATCAACAGCTTGGTATAAGGATGTTTTGGATGATAAAACAATGTATCTACATCTGTTTTTTCTACTATTTTTCCTGCATACATTACGATTACCTCATCACACATTTCTGCCACTACACCAAGATCATGTGTAATAAGAATCACTGCCATATTACTTTCTTCTTGAATACCTTTTATGAGATCCAAAATTTGAGCTTGTACCGTTACATCAAGAGCAGTTGTAGGTTCATCTGCAATCAACAGCTTTGGCTGACAGGCGATAGCAATGGCAATCATTACTCTCTGCCTCATCCCTCCTGACAATTGATGCGGGTATTCGTCCACAATTTTTTCTGGTCTTGAAATGCCGACACTTTTTAATAAATCAATGCTTTTACTTCTTGCTTCTTTTTTGGAGATTTTCATATGATTTAGAAGTACTTCCATTAGTTGAAAACCAATGGTAAAAACGGGGTTTAAGGAAGTCATGGGTTCTTGGAAAATCATCGCAGCTTCATTTCCTCTAATTCTATTAATCTCTGCATCTTCCATTTGTTCCAAGTGCTTTCCATCAAATACAATTTCACCTGAACGGATCATGCCAGTATCTTTTGGCAGGAGCTTCATAATAGACAAACTTAAAACAGATTTTCCGCAGCCTGATTCTCCGACTATTCCGACAATTTGGCGTGGTTTCACAGTAAACGAAACATTATCTACAGCATTATATAGTTGTCCATCGATTAAAAAGGAGGTTTCTAAATTTTTCACTTCCAATAATGAACGGTCTTTATTATGTAAAGAAGCATTCCCTTTCATTTCGCACCTCTAACAGTTTATTGGGATAATTCTGTCAATTCCTTCTATTTGTTTAAAATACTATTACATCTTAATTACAATTGCAAGATTTTTTTCAAAATTTATACAAATACAAAAAAATAAAGTAGAAACCCTATTAAATTAGGGTTCTACTCCTTTTATACAATGATTTCATTCGCGAATATTTCGCTTTTCAAAAGAAAATATGTTTTTTCAGGAAAGTTTTTTTGTTTTAAAAATCTATTAACCAAATAATATCCACTGCAATATCCCATCATATGGGGATATTTTCCTAAACCGAATAATAAAACATCATGCAAATGTTCGTTTTTTTTCACGTCGAGGTTTTCATATAAATCTTCTTTCCAAAATTCTTTTATTTTCTCTTCTTGATACAAGGAACACCAGCTTGCATTGTATCTTTTTCCGCAATATTTTTTGACAGCGTGCTCGGCTAATCCTTCCATGACGATGGAATCAAGGAGGGTATATTCCTCTATTTTTTTCTTTTGATAATGCATGCGGCAAACATGATGATATTCATGGATAAACAATGCCTCTATTTCTTTATCCTCTTCTATTTCCCCAACAAAAAGAAATAATTTGTCTTTGAAAGAGACACCTGATTTATTCTCCTTTCCCTTTCTATCTGGTTGAAAAGGAAAAATATAAATATTAATTTCAGGACCATGCCATTTATTTTTGTATTTTTCATAGAGTTTTTGAACAATCTTCCAGACATCCTTTTCTACTAAAAAATGAAAGGTTTCTTTTGTTTGGCGAGATGGCCGGTACATGCCGTAGCTAGCTAAATAGCGAAAAATTGCTCTTGGATGATCGTCTTCAAATAAGGATTGAAAATTTTTGCAAATTTTTATAGGCTCTGAGAAATCTTCTTCCAACCATTTTTTTGTTTCTATTACCCCATGCTATTTCACCCTTTTCATGTTTATTCATTTAGATAAAAGGCTTCTATGAAAGAACGGCAATTAGCCATGATAATTTCGGATTTTAATACTTTATGCATCTCTTCATAAAAGGTGAAGTAAAAATAAGAAAAGCGCAAGCGTCTTGCTCATTGCCGTACGAACTGGCCGATTAAGTTCGCCACGGCCTTATGTCTTCATCGGCACTTAAACATCCTGTCCTTCGGAAGGGCTTCGACTGAGATAAGACGAACCTTCCGTCAGGGGATGATCTTTCCCCTGATGGTTAGTTGAGTCGATCAGGTTTTTACGGGTAGTTTTTCATTCACTATCCGTATTTTAGCCGATATCTTACTGCCCGTTAAACGTGATAAAGGAAACACGATGAGCGCAAGCGTAGATGTTGACTTATCGTAGGGAGATGACCTGAAGTTCGATAGGCAATAGGCGCTGGAGCTAGACACCAGTCAGACTTCAGAAAATTTATACTTTCTGATCTTAAGAAAAAATCTGAATGAATTCATTAAAAATGATTCATTCAGACTTTTTCTATCTCTTTTTTGCTTCTTTTAGAATTTTCGATCCACATCCGCAAGTAACAGAATGTTTTAATCGTTTTATCGGCTGGTTGCATTGTAAACAAAGTTCATGACGCTTCGTTTTATTCTTCTGCACATTCTTTGCATATTCCGTAAAATTGAAGGTTGTGGGAACTGATATGGAACTTGGATATTGATTCTGCAAAGACTTCAACCTCCTTTAACTCAGGATACCAAACATCTTTCATTTCGCCGCATGAATTGCATACGATATGATAATGATCTTCCTTTTTCCATTCATATTTGCTTAAGCCTTCGCCAAACTGAATTTCTTTCACTAAATCTAGTTCGCAAAATAATTTAATATTATTATAAACCGTTGTGATGCTGACTGATGGCATGCTTTCATTCAAAATTTGATATATTTCATCGACGGTCCAATGTTTGTTTCCAGTTGAAAGAATATGAATAAGCTCGATTCGCTGAGGTGTAAGGCGGATATTATTTTCCTTTAATATTTTTATTGCTTTATCAACACTTAACATAGGAACCTCCTTATTAAGAAAATAAATCCTTGATCGATCTTTTGTTTCTTCTTAGTTTCATTCCATTGGCTATTATAAATTTCCTTATATACTTAATTATATATATTTTCTTTTTATAGTCAATTTTATTTTATAATTATTATCAATTATATTTTTTATTAGAAAATTATTTTTAACCATATAAAAAAGGGCAGTTCCACTAAAGAACTGCCCTCTATCTAACTATATATGGTATGCGTTTATTATTGATACTTTTTAAAGATAATCGTCGCGTTATGTCCGCCAAATCCTAAAGAGTTGCTCATTGCAACATCCACATTTTGTTTTCTGTGTGTATTCACGACATAATCTAGGTCACAATCTGGATCAGCTGTTTCAAAATTAATGGTTGGCGGAAGGACGCTATCTTTAATCGCTAAAATACTAAAGATCGCTTCAACTCCTCCTGCAGCTCCTAATAAATGACCTGTCATCGATTTTGTACTGCTCATTGGCACTTTATAAGCATAGTCGCCAAATACTTCCTTCACTGCCATTGTTTCAAATTTATCATTATACGCTGTACTTGTACCATGTGCATTAATATAAGAAACATCTTCTGGCTGAAGACCAGCATCGTTAATTGCCATTTTCATTGCTCTTGCTCCACCTTCACCGCCAGGGGCCGGTGAAGTAATATGATAAGCATCCCCTGTTGATCCATAGCCTACGATTTCTGCATAAATAGTTGCTCCTCTTTTTAGAGCATGTTCTAATTCTTCTAAAACAAGGATGCCTGCTCCTTCCCCCATTACAAAGCCGTCCCGGTTTGCATCAAACGGTCTGCTAGCTGTTTTTGGATCAGGATTTGTAGATAACGCCGTATTTGCACAAAATCCAGCAACAGACATTTTTGTAATAGGCGCCTCTGCTCCACCTGTTACCATAGCATCTGCATCGCCCCGTTGAATTACTTTAAAGGCATCTCCTATAGAGTTTGTACCTGTTGCACATGCCGTTACTGTACAAGAGTTTACTCCCCTTGCTCCAAGCGTGATAGACACTTGTCCTGCCGCCATATCAGGAATTAACATTGGTACAAAGAATGGGCTTACACGTTTATAGCCTCTTTTTTGAAAAATTTCATATTGATTTTCAAATGTTTCCATTCCGCCAATACCGGAACCAATCCACACACCAATACGCGCAGAATTCTCTTCCGTAATTTCTAAATTAGCATCTTTTACAGCCATTAGTGATGCTGCAAGTGCATATTGTGTAAAACGATCCATTTTTCTTGCATCTTTTTTATCCATATAGTCTTCTACATTAAAGTCTTTTAATTCTGCTGCTACTTTTGCTGGATATTCATCTGCATTCACTCTTGTTAAAGGCCCTATGCCAGAAACGCCATTTACGATATTTTCCCATGTTGTTGCTGCATCATTTCCTAGGGGCGTTACTGCTCCCATTCCTGTAACGACAACTCTTCTTTTACTCATTATCACAATTCTCCTTTTCTTTCATTTGTATTTATAATGGTCGTTCAAAAAGTTCGAAAACCATCGCTGTCGAATCTCTTCACTCCGCTTATTCTATTGCGCACTTCTGCTCTGAGCTCATGACTATGCTCCAACTTTCTACGCTTTGATTGTTCTTCTTTTTAAACACGTATTTTTATGAAAAATTAGGTTTCCCGATTCATTTTTTGCCTTCTTTGCAGCAACTAATAATCATTTATTTCCCCCAGCGAATAGCTAAAGCTCCCCATGTTAAACCGCCGCCAAATCCTACCATAACAATAACATCATCATCTTTAATTTTTCCAGCTTCCAGCTCCTCTACAAGAGAAATTGGAATAGATGCAGCACTTGTATTTCCATATTTATGAACAGTTTTTGAAAGTTTTTCTTCTGGCAGATTTAAACGTTGTCTAGAAGCTTCCATTATACGAATATTCGCTTGATGAGGAATAAGAAAATCAACATCTTCTTTTGATAATCCTGCTTTAACCAGTACATTTTCACTGCTCTCTCCCATTTGGCGAACAGCAAATTTAAACACTTCTCTTCCATTCATTTGAATAAATTCATCTTGATATAGATGTTTGCCGCCTGAACCATCAGCGCCTAATTCAAATGAAAGAATTCCTCTTCCCTCTGTTACTTTCCCCAATACAACTGCACCTGCTCCATCACCGAATAGTACGGCTGTATTTCGATCTTCCCAATTCGTAATTTTAGAGAGTTTTTCTACACCAACTACTAAAACATACTTATATACATCATTATCGATAAATTGTTTAGCAGTTACCATGCCATACATAAAACCTGCACAAGCAGCACTAACATCTAATGCAGCGGCTTTTTTTGCCCCTAAACGTTCTTGCAGCATGCAAGCAACAGATGGAAATGGTTGATCTGGTGTTACAGTTGCAACTAAAATAAGATCAATTTCATCCGGTGAAATATTTGCATCTTCAATCGCTTTTTTAGCAGCTTCATATCCAATATCTGATGTATTCGTATTTTCATCTGCAATTCTTCTTTCTTCGATTCCAGTTCTTGTACGAATCCATTCGTCATTCGTATCTACCATTTTTTCTAAATCAAAATTCGTTAATATTTTTTCAGGCAATGCGCGTCCAATGCCAATTATTCCTGTACTCAAAGCTCTCAGCTCCTTTAATATGACCGATTATACGGTATAACTTCCCTTTTGCAAAATAAAAAGTAACATTTATATATTGTTTTATTTTTTACTACTCCTTAGCCAATCATTCCCCATTCTATTTAAGACATATAAACAAAGAGGGAACATTTATCAGCAAGAGGTCGGCTACTAAAAACCTGTACTTATATATTATTATCAATTATTATGACTTGGTACTAATTTTATCAAATTTTTATGATCTTTTGCAACATATTTTACTTTCTCTATGCCATTGTCTAATCATCCCCATTTATTCCTCATAAGATAAAGTAAACTTCCATCAGTGGGGGTTTTTCCTCATCCCCACTGATGGGTAGTTGCACTTATCGGATCTTTATGGGCAGTTATCCCCCACCTAGCTTCCTCGATTTCTCTGCATCTTGAGGTTGGGGGTCTTACTGCCCGTTAAGAGTGGGATAAATAGAAAAGCACAGAGCATTGATTAGTGCATTTATGGATTTTATAGTTAGGAGGGAACATCTTGGATGAGGATATTGAAAGAGCGGAGGAAGAACAGGAAGAAGTACTAGATCACGCAAAAAATACAGATCCTCTTAGCCATTTTATGTTTGGTACAAACTACCCTGCTCGTCGAAGAAAAGAGGAGAATCCTGATGGGTTCCAAAGAAAAAGAAATCGCGGGGATTCATGGATTTTTGGAATAAGCAGCGAAGAACAAGAGGAGAAGAAGGCAGATGAAGGAAAATTCGAAGCGATTACTGACTTTCTCGATCAAATCGATATCAATTTATTAATGAAAAACGTAGATAGTTTTATGACGTCTGCGAATGAACTAAAACCCCTTATAAAAAAAGTGACTCCCCTTATAAAAAAATGGATAAAATAAAAAAGGCTTGTCCGAACAAAATATTCTCCAACTCATCTAATTTGGAGAACATTAACGGCCAGCCTTTTCTTTTATTCAAATTAATTATCTTTCTTTTCTGCTTCTTCTTTTCCTAAATCATATGCTTCATTCATTACTTTTGTAAATAAGTTTAAAAACGGCTCCATCATTTCAAAAGACAGCTCCACACCTGCTTTTTCTAATTCCACCTTTGCTTCCGGCAAGTACTTCATCGCGATTTGCATAAACATCATTGTTTTATCTTGTGTTGTCATATAGCATTCCTCCAATTATTTATTTTTCTTTTCCGGCAGTTCTCCAGTTTTTTTATAATGATTTATTTCCTTCTTGATTCTATCCTTAAATTTTTCATCTATTTTAGGACTAAGTTCTCCCAGCGAAATAAACTCATCCTTCATGCCAACTTGCACGTTGCCTGACTGAAGTTTGCCTTCATTAAAGTCTTTTGCTATTTTAGCATATATCTCAGGTATTTGTTGAATTGTGCTTGTCAAAACAGTATACGTTCCTAAATCTGCTTGTTCGGAAGTATAACCAATTGCATATAACCCCTTTTCCTTCAACTTCTCTATTCCTGCAATATTATAGCTATTTCCAGCTGGATATACAATATCCGCTTTTTGTTTTATCTGTTTTTCCAACAATTGCAATGCCTCTTCCGAATTGTCATTATTATGTACAAATGCTGTTATTACTTTTATGTTTTCGTTCTCATATTTTACTCCATCGTGAAAGCCTTCTATTTCTGACTGTGACTTCCTTTCCCCTATACTTGCAACAGTATTGGTGTCCGTCATATGCCCTGCAACCATCCCAGCAAAAAAACCGATAGGATATCCTTCTAAAATAACACTTGTCGTATTATTATTTGTTGCATTTCCATTAAAACTAACAAAATAGATGGAAGGGTACTTATCCGCTAATTTCTTAAAGTATTCTGAATAGAGCTGTCCATTGCCAAAAATTAAATTTACTCCTTTGCTTTCAAATTCAGCTACTGCTCTTTCGGTAATCGCTTCAGAATTAATTTCTTCTTTATAATAAATATCCACATTATACTTTGACTGAATTGTAAGCAATCCTTTATAGCTATTAGTTCCCATCATCTGGTCCCTCACTGTTCCTTCAACAAGCAGCCCTACTTTTTTAATAGTTCCTGTATGTTCTGCCTGTCCACAAGAAACAAGAAGAAAAGAAAATAAAAGGAAGGAGGTTAATATCATTTTCTTTATCTTTTGCATTCTTTTCGCCTTTCCTTTTTCTCCTATTTATTCTTCCTATCATTTTTTAAATCTATATACATATTAATATGCTTTCTTTGTAATTCCAAGTTTTGTGACAAGTCATTTTTATTTTTGACCATAATAGTTGTAATAGTGTCATCTAAAAAACGAATATCATTCTTTTCACCACTGTCCCTATTCCATTGAAGATGGTCTGCGCATTTTTTCCAATGGTGTTCTACTGTACTTTTTAATAAGATTTCCTTTTCCTCTCCCTGCAAAACTTCATTTATTATTACTTCCACAGAATCTTCAATAAAAATGGCATCGTTTGTATACTCCATTTCATGCTTTCTTATTGTTTCTTCTGTATTAGATAATATTTGCCTAAATAGGAAATCCCCTGATTGCCAAGGGCCATACATGGTCGGTAAATAAATAATCTGATAGCGCAGGTTATTTGAAAGCATTGTATTTTTCCATTCATTTAATAAGTTATAATTTATCGTAATAGGAACTACTAATATTACTTTTTGGCTAATCTTCTTTTTTTCCATGATTGCAGCAGCATATTCAGATAGAAGGAAAGAACATAATTGCTCCCTTTTATCTAAAGTATATAAATCAAAGATAGTGAATATATCTTCTTCGTTCCACTCCTTTAAAAAAGCAGACCATTCGGTTTCAACAAAGTTTGCATTCCTTCCAAATACCAATTTTTTATCGTCCAGATTTTCAATTTTTATATTTGGATAGGAAATCCCAAAAATCTGGAACCCTTTCTCTAATAAAGCAGAACAAAGATGAATTCCAATAAAATGATAGGCTCCAACAATTACAGCTTTCTCCATTACGCTGCCTCCTCAAATGTTCATTATTGTATCCTATGCACAAAAAGAACAATTATTTCTTCCTGTTGAGAACTGGATCACTTTCCAAAAAGAAATGGAATAAGAAAAGCGCAAGCTCCCTCGCTCATCGACAGAAAAAGCTGAGGTCCACAGGAAGTGGATCACACAAACGAAGACATAAGGACGTGGCGTTCTTAGTTTGTGTACCTTAAACGTGATAAAGGAAACACTAAAAGTGTAGCGATTCGATATTGACTACGCAAGCGAGGTGAGGGAAGCGTTGAAGTCGATAGGGTGCTGGCTGGCTAAAGTACGCAAAAGAGGAAAATCGACTAAATACGCAACGTCCTGTTGCAACGTCGATTGACTCGCATCCTGCGAGCCTGTGGCAACGCCGGCACTAGTACATCCTGTACGTCGGAGCTAGACACTTGTCAGACTTCAGAAAACTTATAGTTTCTTATCTTATAAATGAAAAACTCTCCATGATCTTATATGGAGAGTAAGCGTTTAGTGTTATTTTGCAAGCCTTCAGGATTATAAAGCTTTTTCATACTCTTGAAAAAAAAGGATAATTTGTTTTGGAATAGCACTTCTTTTTTCTGGTAAAACGTAAGAAACAAATATTGGCAGCTTTCGTTTTTCCCAATTAGCGGAAGTTTTTTTTAATGAGTTGGATTGATAATAAGATTTTCCATCATGAAGAATATGAAAGATTTTTACTGGCAGATCTGCCTCTTCTAATTTAAAGTCTTTATTTTTTTGCAAAAAAGAAAATAATTCATCCTCGTCTAGATGAAATGCAATGGAAATTTCATTACACAGCTTTTTAAAAAAGAATTTATGCTCTTTTTCTCTTTCAAGATGCTCTATTAATGATAAAATAGGGTTAAAGAGGACAATAGATCGAATACTTCCCTTCATTTCATTCATTAATTTTATCGCAATTAATGCACCCATTCCTTCTGCAATAATATGAATTTTTTGATTCAATATTTCAGTTCGAATAATAAATTCATATAGGCGCTTTGCCAAATTACATGCTTCGCTGCTTCCCCAATTTTTCCCGTATAAATTGGAATAAAAAATCGTATAGCCTTTTTCCAAAAGAGATTGAACCAGCTGTTTTTTCCCTTCATTTTGTGTCCAAAAACTGTTTGTTTTATTAACATAATGTCTGTCATCTCCGATTATTAAGACACCGAAACCATTTGGTTGAGGAGGATAGTGTATCATATTCCATTCGGTATCTAGTTGGAAGTTCCGGTTCTCCATCACTAAAACTCCTTTTTTTACATTTTACTTTTTATAATGTATGAGTAATTTAATAAAATGTAAGGGAATCTGCCTAAATTTATCTACTTCTTTTAGGAATTATCAAAATAAAATAGTTTTATAAAGTGAACCTTCCTTCAGTTGGGGGGTTCCTCATCCTCACTGATGGTTAGTAGAACTTATCGAACCTTTACGGGTAGTTATCCCACACCTACCTTCCTCGATTTTCTCAGCATCTTGAGGTGGGGGTCTTACTGCCCGTTAAGAGTGGGATAAAAGAAAAGCGCAATTATCATTAGTTATTGACGATTAACTGCCAATAAAACAAACAGAAAAGCAAAAATCGACTAACTGCACCCTCATCATTACGGTTCTTCGAACGACTACTATCCTTTGGGTCTAACTTCATATTCACTATTCGCTGGAGAAACTTTGAATGATATTCAATATCCATCTTTGAATATCAGATCATATAACGCCATTTTCCTAAAATAACAGTATATTTTTTCGTTTTCTTGACCATTAATAAAAGAAAAGAACGTTTAAGCAAAAATATAGGGGATTCATCGTTAAAAGACATTAATGGAGAATGTTGATAAAGTAAACTTCCATCAGTGGGGATTTGCCTCATCCCCACTGATGGTTAGTTGCACTTATCGGACCTTTACGGGCAGTTATCCCACACCTAGCTTCCTCCATTTCTCGGCATATTGAGGTGGTGGGGTCTTACTGCCCGTTAAGAGTGGGATAAAAATTTATTTCTTCAATTAATAGACATTTATTATTTAGATCCATTATGATAAGATGAAAAAAGAATTGAAATAGTGTGAGGTGATTAAAGTGCGTTATTTAGTAACATTCTTTTGGGCATTCCTGCTTTCTCAAATGTTAACATACGTTATAAGCTCAATGAACGGGAATACATTTAACTTTAATACAGGCGTTATTTTAAGTATTATTTTTACCGTTTTAACTATTCTGATGTCTGCAATTATTCCAAATGATAAAAATCATGAAGGTGCCCATTAATTCATATTATAAAACGTTTAGACCTGTAAAACTAGAAAAATTTAACTTTCTATAAGAAATGCGCAAACGCCCTTGCTCATCGACAGAAAAAGCTGAGGTCCACAGGATGTGGATTACACAAACGAAGACATAAGGACGTGGCGGTTTTAGTTTGTGTTCCTTGAAGAGATAAAGGAAACACGAAGAACGTAGTGATTCGATGTTGACTACGCAAGCGAGGTGAGGGAAGCGTTGAAGTCGATAGGTGCTTGCGCTAGACACTTGTCAGACTTCAGAAAACTTATACTTTCTTATCATTTAAGAAAAGCGCAAGCGCTGCCTTGTATAGGTCTGAAGAAAAGGACAAGCAAAGAAAAAAGATGACTCCAAAAAGTTCACATAAAACGAACTTTAGAGTCATCCTTTTTTATGATTTCTACTTTATGTTTTTTCAATCAATGCTATTATTGGTGAATTAATTCTAATTGATTGTTTTTTACATCAATTAGCACACTGTCATGCTCTTTTATCTTTTCTGCAATGATTTCCCGAGCTAAAATCGTTTCCACCGATCTTTGCAAAAATCTTTTTAGTGGTCTTGCTCCAAATACGGGGTCAAATCCATTAACGGCAATATATTCTTTTGCAGCATCTGAAATCGCAATCGTAATATGCTGGTCGAAAAGCCTTGCCTGCAAATTTGCAACCAACTTAGAAACAATTTCTTTAATTTCCGATAATGTCAATGGTTTAAACAAAATAATTTCGTCAATTCTGTTTAAAAACTCTGGTCTAAAATGAGCCTTTAATTGCCCCATTACTCCTGCTCTTGTATCCTTCGCTATTTCTTCCTGATTTGATTGCTCTAATAGAAGATGGGAGCCAATATTAGACGTCATAATAATGACTGTATTTTTAAAATCAACCGTTCTCCCTTGGGAATCTGTTATTCTGCCATCATCCAGCACTTGCAATAAAATATTAAAAACTTCAGGATGTGCTTTTTCTACCTCATCGAGCAAAACGACTGAATATGGTTTTCTTCTTATCGCTTCGGTTAATTGACCGCCTTCTTCATAGCCAATATATCCTGGGGGTGCTCCAATTAAACGGGAAACGGCATGTTTTTCCATATACTCAGACATATCAATGCGAATAATTTGTTCTTCACTGTCAAATAAACTAGCAGCGAGCGCTTTTGCCAACTCTGTTTTTCCAACACCAGTTGGTCCTAAAAACAGAAAAGATCCAATTGGCCGATTTGGGTCTTTAATGCCCGCACGTGCTCTTATTACTGCATCGCTGACTAATTTGACTGCCTCTGTTTGTCCGACAACTCGTTCATGCAAAATATTTTCCAGCCGCAGAAGCTTTTCCCGTTCTTTTTCCACCAGCTTCGAAACAGGTATTCCTGTCCATCTTGCCACAATATTTGCAATCTCATCTTCTGTTACTTCTTCTCTCAATAATCGATGTTCTTTCCTTTTACTCACATTCTCTTCAAAACTTTGCAATTCTTTTTCTAATTTTGGAATTGTTCCATGTCTTAATTCTGCTGCTTTATTTAAATCATAATTGTTTTCTGCATCTTCCAGTTCTCTTTTTTTCTTTTCAATTTCTTCTTTTTTCTCTTGAATTTTCTGCAATCCTTCTTTTTCCAGCTGCCATTTAGCTTTAAGTGCATTCGCTTTTTCTCTAAGATCTGCCAGTTCTTTTGCAATGGCACTTAATCGTTCTTGGCTTAATGCATCATCCTCTCTTTGAAGGGCTGCTTCTTCAATTTCCAGCTGCATAATTTTTCTTGTTAACTCATCAATTTCAATTGGCATAGAATCAATTTCTGTTCGAATCATTGCACATGCTTCATCGATTAAATCAATTGCTTTATCAGGAAGAAATCGATCTGTTATATATCTGTCAGACATGGTTGCCGCTGCAATTAAAGAGCGATCCTGTATAGCGACTCCATGATGTATTTCAAACCGTTCTTTTAATCCTCTTAATATGGAAACCGTATCTTCAACCGTCGGCTCTGAAACAAGGACTTGTTGAAAACGTCGTTCTAAGGCAGGATCTTTTTCAATATACTGTCGGTGCTCATCTAAAGTTGTAGCACCAATACAGTGCAATTCTCCGCGTGCCAGCATAGGCTTTAACATATTGCCTGCATCCATTGCTCCATCTGTTTTGCCTGCACCGACGATTGTATGAAGTTCATCGATAAATAATAGAATCTGTCCATTGCTGTTTTTTACTTCTTGCAAGACTGCTTTTAACCGTTCTTCAAATTCTCCTCTAAATTTTGCTCCTGCAATCAAAGCGCCCATATCAAGGGAAAAAATCGTTTTATCTTTTAGCCCTTCTGGTACATCTTTCCGTATAATCCTCTGAGCTAATCCTTCCACTATTGCTGTTTTTCCTACTCCAGGTTCACCGATCAAAACAGGATTATTTTTTGTTTTTCTTGATAAAATTCGAATAACATGTCTGATTTCATTATCTCTTCCAATGACAGGGTCGACTTTTCCAGAACGAACCTCAGCTATAAGATCTCTTCCATACTTTTTTAATGCCTCATATGTTGCTTCAGGATTTTTGGATGTCACCTTTTGATTCCCCCTAATTTGCATGATTGTATTTAGTAAATCCTTTCGGCTTATATCCATCTCCTTCAGAATTTTCCCAACCGTGGAACTCTTTTCGGTGTATACTGCAATCATGAAATGTTCGATGGAAAGATAATCGTCATCCAGCTTTTTTCTTTCCTCGTCTGCTTGAACCATTATTTTTTGCAGTGTATTTGTAATATAAATATTTCCTTGTTGCGTACTGCTGAACGTAACTTCTGGCTTTTTTACTAATTCATTTGTTAATTTTTGTACAACTTTATCTGAATCTTTATCCAACCTATTTAAAATAGATGTTAGTATATTATCCTGCTGCTTTATTATTGCTAAAAATAAATGGATATCATCAACATCTTGATGATTTTTTTTCATCGCTATATTTTGCGCTTCACTAAAAGCTAATTGAACTTTTTCCGTCATTTTATCGAAATTCATTAATAAAAGCCTCCCTTGACCTTTATTGACCTTTAATTATATTATAGGCTTTTTTATCCATATGTAAAGCCATCCGATCTGCGTTACCGGATGGCTTGAGCTAATTCAATTAAGGTTTTCTTTGATACGTCCAGATCCTATTGTGGTTGGAAGTTTCAGGAAAACGGTCTCCTGCTTTCATTTTTAATGTTTGAGGATTTTTCACATTGCTTCCGGTTTCACCGATTTCAATATATAAACCATTATTTGGGGCTTTTTGTCCTGAACGAAACTGTCTATTTTGTCCCATAAAACTCCTCCTTGAAATGAAAAACAGTTTTTTTAACTGCTTTTTTATTATTTCCTTTTTTTCTGCTTACATGAAGGAAATTTTTGTTTACATTAAGTAGAATTCTATTTATTTTTTTGGAGATAATGACAAGAAAGGGGATTGGATTGTACACTTTTTAAAAAGTAAAAACCTCCCACAACAGGAGGTTTTCGCTAAGAACATAAACTTTGAAGTTAGATTAAAACTGGCGCTTCCGCTTTTGTTTATTTTAAAATTTCTACTAACAATGCTTTTTGAGCATGCAGTCTATTCCCTGCTTGCTGGAATACTGCTGAATTGCTGCCGTCGATGATTTCTGCTGTTACTTCTTCTTCACGATGGGCAGGCAAACAATGTAAAAAGATATAGTTATCTTTTGCATGTTTTACTAGTTCACTGTTAATTTGGAAGCCTTGGAAGTCTTTTAAACGTTGTTCGTTTTCTTCTTCTTGCCCCATACTAGTCCAAACATCTGAATAAATAACATCTGCTTTTTCTACTGCTTCAACAGGATTTGTTGTTATTAATATGCTGCTTCCACTTGTCTTTGCAAATTTTTCTGCTAAAGCAACCACTTCTTTATTCGGTTCGTAGTTAACTGGTGTCGCAACGGCAATATCAATGCCGACCTTTGAACATGCAATTAATAAAGAGTGAACCACATTGTTTCCATCTCCAATGTAAGCAAGCTTATGGCCTTTTAACGTTCCTTTAATTTCTAGAATCGTTAGTAAATCGGCCAATGCTTGGCAAGGGTGGTAAAGATCTGTCAGTCCATTAATAACTGGAATGGAAGCGTGCTCCGCCAGCTCCGTGATGATATCATGAGAAAAAGTACGAATCATGATTGCATCTACATATTCAGATAATACTTTTGCAGTATCCGAAATCGGTTCTCCTCTCCCAATTTGCAAATCACGGCTGCTTAAAAATAGTGCATGTCCGCCAAGCTGAACCATGCCTGCTTCAAAGGATACTCTTGTTCTAGTGGATGATTTTTCAAAAATCATCCCTAATGTTTTTCCTTTTAACGGTGTATATTCTTTTCCGCTCAATTTCGCTTCTTTAATTTCTTTTGCTTTTTCTAAAAGCAATAAAATACCTTCAGGCGACACATCTGCAAGCGTCAGCAGATCCTTGCCTTTTAAATCTAAAACTGAAGTTGTAATCATACAATACTCACGTCCTTTTTCAACTTATTATGCCAATCATTTATCGATGAAACAGTGAAATCATCCACTTTAAAGGAATCAATAAATGCTTCTGCACTTTCTTCTTGTGTAAATGTTATAATTCTGTTTAATGTAGCTAATTCACGCAAAGATTGGTCCTTTTCCTCTTTTGTATTATTATAAAAAGCAACTGTTTCTTTTTGCGTCAAATATTTCTCTACCTCTTCGCTTGTCTCAATTACCGTTAATCCAGCAGCTTCTGCCTTTTCTTTTAACAGGCTATTGCTTTGATCTGCTTTGATGACCAATTGTTTATCCGACACTTTCTTAAGCGTTGGATGGAACACTTTTTTCAATGCTTCCTCAATGGAATCTGCAAGCGCAATTCCTTCTCCGGTTGATCTCATTTCTGGACCTAGTTTGGAATCTAATCCTTTTAGTGCATAATTGGAATATACCGGATATTTGATGCAAGTAAATGGTATGTTTTCAGTAAATGTACTTTCCTGCTCTGACAATTTATATTTCCCAAGCAATATTTTTGTCGCAATTTGCACTAATGGTACGCCTGTGACCTTGCTTATAATTGGAACTGTTCTGCTTGCGCGAGGATTAACTTCTAATACATAAACATCTTCTTCGTTTATTATATATTGAATATTCATTAATCCTTTATATTTTGTATGGCGTACAATTTTTGTCGCATAATCAAGCATTTTTTGTTTTACTGCTTCCGATAAATTTTTTGCAGGCAAGATAGATAAGCTGTCACCTGAGTGAACCCCTGTTTTTTCAATATGTTCCATAATTGCTGGGACGCAAATGTCTTCACCATCCGCCGCAATATCCAATTCTGCTTCTAAAGCATACATAAACTGATCCACTAGGACAGGATACGGAATATCTGTTGTTAAATATTTTTGTAAATCAATGTTATTTTCAATACGTTCCATTCCCTTTCCGCCAATTACATAGGACGGTCTAATCAGAACTGGGAATCCAAGCTTTTCAACTGAAGCTAAGATCTCTTCTTCTTTAAAAACAATATCACCTTGAATATGTGGAATACTTTCTTCATCCAATAATTGATAAAACAAATCTCTATCTTCCAGCAAATCAATAGTATGGCTGCTATTTCCTAGAATTTCGACGCCATATTCTTCTAATGCTTTGGCAACATTAAGAGCAGTTTGTCCTCCTAATTGAACAATTGCTTCTTTGATTCCTTCTGACTCAATTACGTTCATGATATCTTCAGTCACAAGGGGTTCAAAATATAAACGATCAGCAGTAGCAAAATCGGTACTTACTGTTTCAGGATTATTATTAATTATGATGGTTTCAATATTTTCATCTTTAAGTGCAAATACTCCATGTACAGAGCAATAATCAAATTCAATTCCTTGACCTATGCGGATTGGTCCGCTTCCGATTACAAGTACTTTTCGCTTATCGCTTTCTGTTTGTTCATTCTCGCCATAAAAGCTGGAATAATAATAATTTGTTTTTGCTTCAAATTCTGCTGCACATGTATCAACCATTTTATATATTGGAAGAATATTAAATTCTTTTCTTTTTTCCCGAACTTGTTTTTCCGAACATCCCCATTGACTTGCAATAAAAGCATCACTGAATCCTTTTTCTTTCCATGTATGCAGCATTTCTTTTGACGTATCCGCTGCATTGGAATTCGAAATTTCCTCTTCCATTTTGATAAGTCTTTTGAATATATGAAGGAAGAATAAGTCAATTTTTGTTAAAGAATGCAGTTCTTCTAAAGAAACATTTTTTCTGATTAATTCCATTACAACAAAAAATCTTTCATCTGACTGCTCGTGTAGCTTGACCATTAAATCATCCACTGATAATGGAGCTAGATTTGGCTGTTTCAAGTCATTCACTTTAATTTCCAGGGAACGGATTGCTTTAAGCAAGGCTCTTTCCATATTACGGTCGATGCCCATTACTTCCCCAGTTGCCTTCATTTGAGTGCCTAGTTTTCTTGAAACAGTTGGGAATTTATCAAACGGCCATTTTGGGAATTTAACGACTACATAGTCTAGTGCAGGCTCGAAGCTTGCAAAAGTATCTCCTGTTACTGGGTTGATAATTTCATTTAGTGTATAGCCAACTGCCAATTTTGCTGCCATTCTCGCAATAGGATATCCAGTTGCTTTCGAAGCCAATGCGGAAGAACGGCTTACCCTTGGATTCACTTCAATTAAATAATATTTTTTGCTGTTTGGATCAAGGGCAAACTGAATATTACAGCCCCCGATAATACCTAAAGCAGATATTATTTTGATTGATGCAGAGCGAAGCATTTGATATTCTACATCCGTTAATGTTTGGGATGGCGCAACAACGATGCTGTCCCCCGTATGAATGCCGACTGGATCTATATTTTCCATATTACAAATCGTAATGCATGTATTCATGCTGTCCCGCATTACTTCATATTCTACTTCCTTAAAACCAGCGATGCTTCTTTCTACTAAGCATTGTCCGATGGCACTCTCTTGCAGACCGCCAGCTACAAGCTTCTTATAATCTTCCATATTTCCAGCAATTCCACCGCCTGTTCCACCTAATGTATAGGCAGGACGTACAATGATTGGAAAACCGATTTCTTCTGCAAATTGCACTGCTTCTTCTACTTCATGTACAATTTTGCTCTCAGGAACCGGCTCATTTAATTCATACATTAATTCGCGGAAAGCTTCTCGGTCTTCCCCTTTTTTGATGGATTCTATAGAACTTCCAAGAAGCTTTACATTATACTTCTCCAAAATTCCTTGTTCACTTAATTGGAATGCAAGGTTCAGCCCCGTTTGCCCGCCTAATGTGGCAAGCAATCCATCTGGTTTTTCCTTTTGAATGATTTTTTCTAATACATCCACTGTTAATGGTTCAAAGTAAATCGAATCCGCAAATGTTTGATCTGTCATAATAGTTGCTGGATTGTTATTTACAAGAATTACTTTATAGCCGTCTTCTTTTAAAGCCATGCATGCTTGTGTTCCAGCATAATCAAATTCTGCTGCTTGCCCAATTACAATGGGACCTGATCCGATTACGAGTACTGTTTCTAACGCTGTATCTTTAGGCATATGCAAAAACTCTCCCATAATTTGCTTTGACATTTTCGATAAATTCATCAAATATATAATGGCCTTCTGAAGGACCTGGATTTGCTTCTGGATGGAATTGAACAGTTAACAATGGATAGACTTTATGTGATAACCCTTCAACAGATCCATCATGCAGGTTGTAAAAACGCATCGCGCAGCCTGTATCCTTTAAACTGTCTTCTTCCACTACGTAACTATGATTTTGTGAAGACATAATAACTTTTTTATTTGTTTTATCCATTACTGGATGATTCGCCCCTCTATGGCCAAAAGATAGTTTGGACGTTTCGCCACCAAGGGATAATGCTGCTAATTGATGTCCTAAGCAGATTCCAAGTGTAGGATAGTTCTTAATCAATTCTTTTACTGTAGGCAGCACTTCTTCTATTTCTTTTGGATCCCCAGGTCCATTCGATAATAGAATTCCATTTGGTTCCAAGTCTTTGATTTCTGCAAACGACGTATTAAATGGAACAACTGTTACTTTGCATCCTCTTTCAAGTAAAGCATCCAACATGGATTCTTTTTTGCCGAAGTCCACTAATACAATATGGTAGTCTCCTTCTCCATATGTTTGTATATTGCTATCGGAAACTTGAGCAACTTTCACGCTCTTTTGAAGCAGGATGTCTGATGCTCCTGCATCAGTCTTTGTTGTCATGATAGCTGGCATGGATCCTTCATTACGGATGTTTTTTACGATCGCTCTCGTATCAACATGTGCTAATAACGGAATATTCCACTTTTGCAAATATTCTACTAGAGAGTGCTGTGATTGATAATGAAACGCTTCTTTATTCGCTTCATATACAATTACTCCTGCAACATGGGGCTTTTTGCTTTCAAAGTCTTCATTGTTAATTCCATAGTTACCTATTAAAGGGTACGTAAAAACAACGATTTGATCTTTATAAGAAGGATCTGTCAGCACCTCTTGATATCCAGTCATTCCTGTAAAAAAAACAATTTCACCCTTCACAGCTGCTTTTTCTGCTGTATCCGTAAGAAATGTTCCTTTATATTGCGCTCCATTCTTTAAGTACAAATATCCTTCCATTTTGTACACCTCTATATTCTTTATTTCAGGCATTTGACCTATTCGACAACCAGTCAAATCCCAATATATTCTCGAAAAATCAATGTATATTTATATGATATTTTTTATAATTATACATCAATTTGCAAAAAAATTCATCTTAAACTGTCACTTTTGTGAAAAAATTTATCCGTTTTTCTAGTATTTCTACTGCTTTGTCGATATCCTCTTTTATACAAGTTAAACTTGGAAGCAGACGAATCACATTATTCCCGGCTGGCAAGACAATAAGTCCGTCTTTTCTTAGCTCGCTTAAAATATCTCCGACTGGCTGATCCATTTCAATTCCGATCATCAAGCCTTTGCCGCGGATATCTTTCACATGCATGTTTTGCCCTAATTTTCCGTCTAAGGCACTCATTATATACTCGCTTTTTTCATTCACTTCTTGCAAGAAAGACTCATTAAAAATGATTTCCATCGTTTTAATGGCTGCAGCCATTGCCAGTGGATTTCCGCCAAATGTCGTTCCATGGCTTCCTGGACCAAAATATTCTTTTAATGCTTCTTTTGCTGCAATGGCACCTACTGGCATTCCATTTGCCAGTCCTTTTGCAGAGGAAATAATATCTGGATTTATACCAAATTGCTGAAAAGCAAACGGTGTTCCTGTCCGGCCGATTCCTGTTTGAATTTCATCAACAATAAGCAATGCTCCCTTTTCTTTGCATAGTGCTTCTACTTTTTGCAAAAATTCTTTTGTTCCTACATGAATGCCGCCTTCTCCTTGAATGACTTCCAGCATAACAGCCGCTACATCATCTGTTAACTGATTTTCCAGTGCCTCGATATCATTAAATGGAACATATTCAAATGTTTCTAGCATCGGGCCATAGCCGTGCTTAATTTTATCTTGTCCTGTTGCAGACATAGTGGCAAAAGTTCTGCCGTGGAAGGAGGATAAGAAAGTGATAATCTTCGTTTTCCCAGTTGCTTTTCTTGCTAATTTTATTGCTGCTTCGTTTGCCTCTGCCCCGCTGTTTGCAAAAAAGACAAGATCCATTCCGCTTGCAGCTGCTAAAAGGTCTGCGGCCTTCTCTTGTACTCCGACTGGAAAAAGATTGGATACATGCCAAAATTTCGACAGCTGGTCTTCAATCGCTGCTTTTACTTCCTCATGACAATGTCCTAAGTTGCATACACCAATTCCAGATGTAAAATCTAAATATGTCTTTCCATCTATTCCAGTTAAATAGCTCCCTTTAGCTGATTCTGGTTCCACTTCCCATTTCGCATAGGTTGGAAATAAATGACTCATTTGATTACCTCCTGCTTTTTTACAATTTGTGTTCCCTTTAACGTTTCATCTTGATAAAAGGCTTTTTTCCCTGAAACAATCATGACACTCTTCAATCCGCTGTCCAATGCTGCAAGAGCCGACGTTACTTTCGGAATCATACCTCCAGTAATTTGGCCTTCCTCAATATAATGTGTCACTTCGTCTTCTTCTAAAAGGGAAGCGACTTTTCCGTCAATGATAATTCCTTCTACATCGGTAGCAAACATGCAATGTTCTACATTCAGGCTTTTTGCGACCGCAGCTGCAGCATAATCTGCATTTATATTTAACTTTTTGCTGTCTTCTGTACTGCCGAGCGGCGTGATAACAGGAATATAGTCTTTTTCTAAAAGCAAGTGAATAAGATCGCTGTTTACTTGCTGCACATTGCCGACTAAACCAAGATTTTCTTCATCAATAATGGATGCTTGGATTAACTGATCGTCTGTTCCATTGATTCCTACAGCAGATAAACCATGTTTGCTTAATAATTGCACAAGCTTTCGATTTGTTTTCCCTGAAAGCACCATTTCCACAATATTCAACGTTTCTGCTGTCGTTTTGCGGAGCCCGTTATGAAATACTGGCTCCACTCCCATCACTTTAAGCATTTCATTAATATCGGGTCCGCCTCCATGTACAAATACTAATTGATAGCCGCTTTTCTTTAATTCTTTTAAACTAGTAAAAAAATCATCTGAAAGTTGATCTATTACACTTCCGCCGCATTTGATTAGAATTGTTTTCAATTTGGCTCACTCCTACGTTCTATAGCTTGCGTTTATTTTTACATAATCATAAGATAAATCGCATCCCCAAGCCTTGCCCTTTGCTTCTCCATTATGAAGATCAACAGCAATTTTTATGAAATCTTCATTCAAATAGCTGATTGCTTCCTCTTCTGAAAACGCCTGTGGCTCACTTTTTTTCAGCATTACGATATTTCCAATAGAAATGTCTACGGTAGAAGGATTTACATTTGTTTTTGTTTGTCCTATTGCTGTTATAATTCTTCCCCAGTTTGCATCCGATCCATATACTGCTGTTTTCACTAGGTTAGATCCTACTATTTGTTTGGCAATCATTCTTGCTTCTTCCTCTGATTCGCTCCCGGACACTTCCACTTCAATTAATTTGGTTGCCCCTTCTCCATCCTTAGCAATTTGTTTTGCTAAGCTTTCACACGTTTTTGTTAATAATTCTAAGAAAACGGGATAATCAGGATGTTCTTTTGTCAGCGGGCTGTTTTTCGCTAAACCGTTCGCCATGACTAAAACTGTATCATTTGTGGATGTATCTCCATCAACAGTAATTTGGTTAAAGGTTGTTGGAATTACCATACTTAATGACTCCTGCAATAAATCGGAATCAATATTTGCATCTGTTGTAATAAAGCTCAGCATTGTCGCCATATTTGGATGAATCATTCCCGACCCTTTTGCTGTACCGCCCATCGTAACTGTTTCGCCCGCAATCTGACTTGAGTAGCAGCATTTTTTCATTACTGTGTCAGTTGTTAAGATTGCTTCTTGAAAAGCATCTGCGTGACCTGGAGTATCATTGTGTTCTAATTGTTTTATTCCAGCATCTATTTTATCCATTTTTAGGTATTCACCAATTACTCCTGTAGAAGAAACGGCAACATATTCCTTTTTTATCTTTAAATGATCTGCCATTAATTGACGCATTGTATAAGCATCTTCCAGTCCCTTTTCGCCTGTACAAGCATTTGCACATGCACTATTTACAACAACAGCCTGGATTAATTTTTCCGCTGCAATAGATTCCTGTGTCACCTTTAATGGTGCCGCTTGAAAATGGCTTGTTGTATATACTGCTGCACTGTTCGCTGGCACTTCACTTACAATTACTCCTAAATCCTTTTTGTTGTATCTTAATCCTGCATGCACTCCCGCTGCTTTAAATCCGATTGGGGATACGATGGATCCGTCAGCGATTTCTTTTATTGTGGATGACTGTTCTTCATTAATATTCGATATAACCTGCACGGTTGCTCCTCCTTATGGGTACAGCGGTAAAAAGTTTAATCCAGTTGTTTCATGCAACCCATTCATGATGTTCGCATTTTGAACTGCCTGCCCTGCTGCCCCTTTCATTAAATTGTCGATAACTGAGATAATGGTTACTCTTCCTGTTCTTTCATCTGCATGAATGCCAATATCACAATAATTCGATCCGCTGACTTCCTTAATTGTTGGGAATGTATCTACTGGACGGACACGGACAAAAGGCTGATCTTTATATGCTTCCTTATATAATTCGTGAATGGAGGCCGTAGTAAACCCTTCTTTTAATGAAGCGTATATTGTTGCCATAATGCCTCTGTTTGTTGGAAGCAAATGGGTAGAAAAAGTAATTGGCTGTATATCACTGTTCCAGTCTGTCAACTGCTGTTCAATTTCTGGAATATGCTGATGCTGATTCACTTTATAAATTTTAAAATTTTCATTCATCTCAGCAAGCATAGTGCCTCTTGATGGACTTCTTCCTGCACCTGATATGCCAGACTTTGCATCAACGATGATGCTATCAGGTTTTACAATTCCCTCTTTAACAGCTGGCGCAAGTCCTAATAATGTTGCTGTTGGATAGCAGCCAGGATTAGATATCCATTTTGCCTGTTTTATTTCTTCTTTATTCCATTCAGAAAGTCCATATACAAATTGGCTGATTAACTCTGTTTTCGCAGGCTCTTTTTTATACCATTTTTTATAATCTTCCGTATTCCTTAATCTTAAATCTCCAGATAAATCGACCATTTTAATGGAGGTCTCGGCAAAATCTTCTACAAGTTTACTAGAAACTCCAGATGGTGTAGCAAAGAAAACAATGTCACATTCTTCAGCAATTTTATGAGGATGTATTTTTTCTAATTTTTTTTCCACAATATTATATAAATGAGGGTATTCATTCCAAACTGGAACTTCATCTCTTGTTGTATGAACTGATTGTATATCAATTTCAGGGTGTGTATGGAGGATTCTAATTAACTCAACCCCGCCATAGCCTGTTGTACCAATAATTGCCGCCTTCATAATTTCCTCCTTCATCAGGAAATGATGTATATTTAATCATTCGTCTTTATATTTATTAATATTCGATTCTCTTATTATAAAAACTTCATATTATAAAATCAACAGTTTTTCTTAAAAGTATTTGTTTTCTAATTATTCAGTTATTTCATAATAAAAATTTATAACACGCAGAAAAAATAAACAGTTTAAGCGGTGCAATTGGTGAGTTTCCACTCCATGCATGAGTGCTGTTTACAGCAATGTTGTTTTTTCCAGCATCTTGTTTCCTTTTCATGCCGATTTCCCCGTAGCTTATCCAGCTTCAAGCAAAAAAAGAAAGAGCAGCCTCAGGCGGCCGGCTCTCTTAAAAATTTATATATCTTCTACCAATATATATGCTGCTTTTATTGGTCCGTGCACTCCGACAACAAGATTCATTTCAATATCTGCTGAGTTGCTCGGTCCAGTTATATAATTGATGCAAGAAGCTATTTGCTCCCCATTTTGCACTTTGTCTCTTAACATTTTTGCTGCTTGTGTCATTCGTGGAACAAGGGTGCTTTTTGGAACAATAACGATGGAATGGGTGGGCAAGAAGCTTACAGTTCTTCCTCTATCTTTCCCGCTGAATAAGACGACTGTGCCAGATTCAGCTAACGTCATTTCACTTATCGTAATGCCAATATTGGCATGGTCTGCTTTATCAATGTTTTCTTTTCCAATGGAGGATTCCCATTCAAATACCTCTATATCCTCCATCTTCAACTCTTCTTTTAACAGTTTATTTACGCCATATTCTTCATACCTGGCATCTTTCCAGGTGACAATTGATTTCCCGCCATATTCCTTAATTAGATGATGAAGTTTTTCAGGAAGCTCGGCTTTAGTGGCAATGGTTAAATCTGTATGAATTTTTAAACACTGTGTTTTTAAAACATCTACTAGCTCCTCTTTTGTTGCATCCTTTAAAACTTGTTCTTGTGGATTGTATGCCCATACTGGCTTCATTATTTCCGTTTTTCTTTCTCTGCCAAGTCTACTTGCTATCGTTTGAAGAAATGCCTCTCTGTTCTGAATCGAACCTTGCATGATTGCTGCCCCCTTTATGACGATTTTTAAACCAATCTCGAAATCTTTCTTTTGTGGGAGCAGGGAAATCGCGACTATCTGTCCATTCCTTTAATAACCCAACCCCCTTTGTAATTTTATCTCCTTTTGATAATGGCTTTACAACAGCAGGCGCTATTTTAGAACCGATATTATACAATACTGGAGATGAGGCACCAAGCCCGAATGCATTAAAAATCATCTTTTCAGAAACAGGTGCTTTTCCTTCTTTCTCCACAATAATTTGCCGATGCTTATGCAATAATTGATGAAGAGGTATTTTCACCGGACATGCATCGGTACAAGCTGCACACAACGTCGATGCATAAGGCAATTCTTTATACTCCTCATATCCGCCAAGAAGCGGGGATAATACTGCTCCAATAGGACCTGAATATATGGATCCATAGGAATGGCCGCCCACTTGTCGGTATACTGGACAGACATTGATGCAAGCAGCACAGCGGATGCACTGCAGTACAGACTGGAATTCTCCTCCTAGAATAGAAGATCTGCCATTATCGACAATAACTAGATGAAATTCTTCTGGACCATCGACATCATCCAATTCTTTTGGTCCTGTTAATGTTGTGATATAACTTGTTAATTTTTGTCCGACCGCACTTCTCGTCAACATGCCGACAAGTACTTCCATTTCCTCAAATGTCGGTACAATCCTTTCCATGCCCATAACGACAATCTGTGTTTTCGGTAATGCGGCAACAAGATCAGCGTTTCCTTCATTTGTTACTAATGTTATGGAACCTGTCTCTGCCACTGCAAAGTTGCATCCTGTTATGCCTATATCTGCTGTCAAATATTCCTGGCGAAGCACTTGTCGGGCATGCCATGCTAATTCCTCAGGCCTTTCTGTATTGGTGTAATTTAATTTTTTGGCAAATACATCACGAATCTGTTCTTTATTTTTATGTAATGCCGGAACAACAATATGGGATGGTGGATCATGATCATCCAGTTGAAGGATATATTCTCCTAAATCTGTCTCTATGACCGTACAGCCTGAATCTTCCAACTTCTGATTTAAGGAAATTTCTTCTGTTACCATTGATTTTGCTTTTACTACTTTTTTCGCCTGTTTCTTTTTCGCAATATCATGAATATAATTGCTTGCTTCCTCTGCGGTTTTGGCAAAGAAGACATGACCGCCTTTTTTTGCTACATTTTCACTTAGTTCATATAAATAATAATCGAGGTTTTCCAAAACATGCTGCCGAATTTCTTCTCCATGTAAACGCCATTCTTCCCAGTTTCCCATTTCCTCTGTAACAGCATTTTTTCTCGTTTGAATGGTTTCCTGTGCTTTAGAGACGGCTCCGCGCATAAATTCATTTTTTAATTCACTGTTGACTCGTTCTTTAAATTTTACGGAACTTGTTTTCATCGACATAACTGCATCCCCCTTATACTACTAATAATTCACCTCTTAATTTAGATAAAAGTCTTGCTTCACCGTACAGTACATACCTCTGTGAGCAAGGGCGCTTGGGCTTTTGTTCTTATGATCGACTATTTAAAACTTCTGCAATATGAAGCACTTTTACTGGCTTTTTTTTCCTTGCCAATCTACCGCCAATATTCATTAAACAGCCTGCATCTGCACTTATTAAATATTCAGCACCTGTTTCTTCCACACAATGAACCTTCTCATCTACCATTTGCTCAGAAATTTGCCCCATCTTCACGGAGAAAGTTCCTCCAAAACCACAGCAGTTTTCTTTGCTGGGCAATTCCTCGTACTCAATCCCTTTAACATTTTTCAACAGTTTAATAGGAGCCTCTTTGACACCTAGCAATCTAGTCATATGGCAGGATGTATGATACGTTACTTTGCCATAGAAGCTTGCACCAACATCCTCTATCTTTAAAACATCTACAATAAATTGCGTTAATTCATATGTTTTAGAAGCAAGTTCCTTTGCTTTTGGCTCCCAGACGGAATCCCCTTTAAAAACATGCTGATATTCGTGAAACATATAAGCACATGAACCAGAAGGACTAACAATATATTCAGCATGTTCAAATGCTTTCATCATTGTTTTCATTGCTTCCTTTGACTTTTCGACAAATCCACTGTTATAAGAAGGCTGCCCACAGCAGATTTGGTTTGTCGGAAACTCTACTTCACATCCAAGGCGTTCAAGTAATTCCACTGTTGCTTTGCCGATATCGCTTTGAAACATATCTACTAAACATGTTGCAAATAATGTCACTTTCATTTGCTTACATCCCCTTTTAGAATTAGCTTAAGATTTTCATTTATAAAGTGAACCTTCCATCAGTGGGGGTTTTCTTCATCTCCCACTGATGGTTGGTTGCACTTATCGGACCTTTACGGGCAGTTATCCCCCACCTAGCTTCCTTGATTTCTCAGCATCCCCGAGGTGGGGCTTACTGCCAATGCCAACTTAAGATTCCATAAATTGTAATATTTTAAAAATGATTGGTTTGGAGAGGCGGCTCAAGCGTTGCCCCATGGGAAACGAGCGGTAAGCCACGGAAACCCTACGCATACTCCCACTTTTTATTAAATTCCCAATATATTGAAGTTTAACTTAATGACATTGGGCTTACTGTCCGTTAAGTGTGGGATAAAAATCTCATCATAATCAGATATACAAATGAACAGGTCATCTGATGACTGTTTTTTACCTATTCCCACAGTTTTAACAAGTTATACCATTTTAAAGCGTTTCCGTAAATATAATACTATTTTTTACAATTATCAAGGAGATTTTTTTACAATGATTGTATTTCACTTTTTCAATAATTTTATTTATTGAAAAGATGCAGTAAGTAAATTGTGCAGATAATCTAAGCTGAGGGTTGCAAATGTTAGGAGAAAATGAAAGATTTTTCCGCCTAAAGGGTAAAATTTTACCCTTTAGGCTCTTTCTCGTGAAAATATTGATGCAAAACAGCTTCCACCTTTTGCAAGTGGTAAAGCATTGCAGCGTTTGCTCGATTCTCATCTTGGTCTACTATTGCTTGATATATTTCTAAATGTTCTTCGTAAAGCCTCTCTGTTGTTGTTTGTTTAGAAAATAGCCACAATCGCCTCGTTTCTTTCATCGTCTCTTGCATTAAATCCGAAACATTTAATAACAGGTTCGTTAACAAGGGATTTTGTGATGACTCCGCAACAGCAAGATGAAATTGAAGATCAGACTTTTCCCCTAATTCTTCGACTCCGTTAGCGGCTTTCATATCATTTAACGCCTCTTTCATTTTTTCCAAATCTTCTTTAGTACGTCGCTTGGCAGCAGCTGCTGCTGCTCCAGTTTCCATTATTCTCCTTACTTCAAGCAAGTGATTAACATCTTTTTGATTCATTAAAATAGCTGCAGGAAAAGAAAACGCAATTTCATCCGGTTCAAATTGCCTTACATAAGTGCCTTCCCCTTGTCTTATATCAATTAATCCTTTTGCCTTTAATGCAGATAAAGCTTCTCTAACTGCTGAACGACTTACTTGGAAATTTTCTGAAAGCTGTTGAACAGATGCCATTCTGTCTCCCGGCTTTAACTGCCCTAAGCGTATTGCGTCATGAAGTGCATCCGACACTTCTTCATAAATTTTTTTTGGTTTAATCTGTTTAAATTCCATGGCTGTACCTCCAGAGCACACTCTGTTTAAATTAATTATACCGCAAAAGTTACTAAACACATAAAAAAAGACATAATTTTGTCAAAAATATCTTGTTTTTTCCATTTTTGAAATTTATAATTAAATTCATCAAGTCATCAGATGACCTCATTTAGTTCATCCTTTTTTGTAAACGGTTACCTAGAAGGAACAAGAAAAGGATGGATGAAATCTGAAGGAGTTACTCTGAGTGCATTGCAGAGCTTTCTGATAAAGTGAAATGGGCATTGGGGTTAGAAATTAATTAGTTACCAAGCTCCAAAAAAAGATGATTTGATATCAAATGTTGGACAGAGAAATTTGAAATCGGAAGCATGAACAAAGGAGATGAATTTTGATGTCATTTACGCAAAATTTCACAGCGGTTGGCGATAATTTAGCTCTATCGGCAATCGTAGCATTAATTCCTATTTTGTACTTCTTTTGGGCATTAGCTATTAAACGGATGAAAGGCCATATTGCTGGACTAACTACTTTGGGTATTGCTCTGTTTATTTCTGCAACCGCTTTCAAAATGCCATCTGGAATGGCTTTAATGTCTGCCAGTCAAGGTATTGTTTACGGTTTGCTTCCCATTGGCTGGATTATTGTAACCTCTGTACTACTATATAAATTAACAGTAAGAAGCGGTCAGTTTTCCATCATTCGCAATTCTATCTTATCTATTACTGAGGATCGCAGATTACAGGCGCTGCTTGTCGCCTTTTCTTTCGGCGCTTTTTTAGAAGGTGCTGCTGGATTTGGAGCTCCAGTTGCTATCTCTGCTGCACTGCTTGTTGGCCTAGGTTTTAATCCATTGTATGCTGCGGGTATTTGTTTATTAGCAAATACTGCACCTGTTGCATTTGGAGCAATTGGTATTCCCATCATAGCCGTTGAAGGGCCCACTGGAATACCAGCATTAGAAATTTCAAAAATGGTCGGTCGTCAGCTACCTTTCATATCTATCTTTATTCCATTTTATTTAGTCATTATTATGGCAGGATTTAAGCGTCTTTGGGAAGTAACGCCAGCAGTGCTTGTATCTGGAGTCTCCTTTGCACTTACTCAATATGCATCCTCCAATTTCCTTGGACCTGAATTGCCGGATATTTTATCTGCCTTAGTTTCTTTATTTGCTCTTACGGTCTTTTTGAAATTTTGGAAACCAAAAACAATTTTTCGATTTAAAGGAGAAGTAGAGCTTGCTGCAGCCTCGGTTGAAGCAATTAAAGCAGATACACCTTCCTATACAAAAAAACAAATTTTTCATGCTTGGTCGCCATTTTTAATCTTGACCGCATTTATTTCGATTTGGGGAATCCCAGCCATTAAGCTGGCTTTCACGGGACATTATGAAGGCAGTAATAGTCTATTAAAGGTCATTAATTGTCTTGGCGAGGCACTTACATTTATGCCCGAAGTTCCTTTGCTTCACAATAAAATTCTTAATGATTCTGGTGAAGCAATTGCAGCAAATTATAAGATAGAACTGTTAGGAGCTGCTGGAACAGCTATTTTATTTGCCTGCATTGTTACAAAATATATGGCGAAATTGTCCTGGAAAAATTGCTTCACCTTGATGGGGCAAACATTAAATGAGCTAAAGTTTCCAATTATAACAATAAGCTCTGTCGTTGGCTTTGCATATGTAACGAATGCATCTGGAATGTCTACAACACTTGGGATGACATTAGCTAAAACTGGAGCACTATTCCCATTTTTCTCTCCTTTTCTTGGCTGGCTTGGTGTATTTATAACAGGTTCGGATACTTCCGCCAATTTACTCTTTGGAAATCTGCAAAAAATTACGGCTATGTCTGTTGGGATGGATCCAGTCCTTGCGGTTGCCGCTAATTCCAGTGGTGGAGTTACCGGAAAAATGATTTCTCCGCAGTCCATTGCTGTCGCATGTGCAGCTGTAGGCCTCGCCGGAAAAGAATCTGATTTGCTGCGGTTTACGATTAAGCATAGTATATTTCTCGTTATTTTAATTGGCATTATTACCTTCCTGCAAAGCAGCATACTTTCTTGGATGATTCCTTAACTTGAATACAGACTGAGCTTTCCATTTAAACTTTTTGACAACGGGAGAGGATTATTCCCCTCCCATTGTTTACCAGGGACACTCACTTCCTGCATCTTCCTCAAGAAGGATGACACGCACCTGCTCCCCAGATTTATATCCTTTATCTCCGCCTGGTAAAATTGTTAAGGCATTGGCAAAGGCTAGACTGCTTACAATGGTCGATTTATCTACCCCGCTTGTCCTTGTTTCCAAACTTCCATCAGTAATAGTCACTCTGCTTCGAATCAACCTAGTAAAAGCATTAGGTGATAAAAAATCTTCTTTTAAAGTAGCCTTTGCTATTTGCAGATGGGGTTTTTGCGAAAATAGCATACTTTTAATTATTGGATTTGCAAATAATTCAAAGCCGACATAACATGCAGAAGGATTCCCGGAAAGGCCGAATAATAATTTCCCATTAAGATGTGCTACCGTTGTGACACTTCCTGGACGCATCGCTATCTTATTAAAAAGCACCTCTGCTCCAAGTTTTTTATAAATATCTGGAAGCAGATCAAAATCCCCCACTGACACGCCGCCAGTTGTAATAAGGAGATCCACATTATTTACAGCCTCTCTAATCGCTTCGTAACTAGAATCTAAAACATCGGCCAGTTTTCCAAAATATAAAGGAATTGCTCCAGCTCTTTCCACTTGTGCTTTCATCATATAAGCATTGCTGTTTCTAATCTTTCCTTCTTCCAGCTCTTCATATACCTCTAAAAGTTCGGTGCCTGTTGCAAAAATACCAACAACTGGCTTCTTAGCAACAGGCACCTTTTCATAGCCAAAAGTTGCAAGCAATGCCATAATTCCCGGATTTATTTTTGTTCCTTTTTCAATTAATACCGTTCCATTTTTTACATCTTCTCCTTGAAAAGAAATATTTACTCCTTTTTCCAGATGATGCTTTACCGTTATATATGACTTTTCCTTGCTGCTAAAGAAAGAAACATGTTCAAACATCACAACTGCATCACATTCTTCCGGAAGCATCGCGCCTGTCATAATGCGAACCGCCTGATTTTTTCCAATGCTTTTGCTGCAAACTTGGCCAGCCCCAATTTCATCTATTATTTCAAAACATATTGGATTTTGCTCTGATGCATCAACTGTATCGCTGGAACGGAGTGCAAAGCCATCATATCCAGAACGGTCAAATCTTGGTACATCATGACTGGCTGTTATAGGTTCACATAAGTAGCGGTTATTACTTTCATCGATTGAAACATATTCCTTTCTTCCTTCTTTTTTAAATTCCATCACTTTTTTTACTGCCTCATCCACTTGTATGGGAGTTCTTTTTTCAACAAGCATTTCTCC
Organism: Niallia sp. 03133; assembly: GCF_052663225.1. Taxonomy (NCBI): domain Bacteria; kingdom Bacillati; phylum Bacillota; class Bacilli; order Caryophanales; family Bacillaceae; genus Niallia; species Niallia sp. 03133. The sequence goes on along the minus strand of NZ_JBQTCY010000001.1, from coordinate 254,525 downwards.
ACCTTCTCCTATTCCGTTTTCATGTATAACGATAGAAATGGGTAAACATTATCCACCAATATAAGACATTTCCACTTTTTTTCGTGCTGCTGCAGATTCTTCTGTCCGTTCATCAGAATATCGATCCGTTCGGTTTTCCCAGATCCGACAAATATAGTTTCTCAACTCTTGATCTGTTGCTCCTGCTCTCATAAAATCCCGTAGATCGTGTCCATTTCCGTTAAATAAACATGTATAGAGCTTGCCATTCGCTGACAGTCGAGATCTCGTGCAGGTAGAACAAAATGATTCTGATACAGAAGTGATGAAGCCAACATATACTTCTTCCTCTTCATACTGGTATTTTTTTGCAACTTCCCCATAATAATCTGCTTCTACAGGCAATAATGAAAAATGCTGGTCTAGTATAGCAAATATTTCTTTTTTCGTTATGACCTGATCTAATTTCCATCCATTAGTGCTTCCAACATCCATATACTCAATAAATCGAAGCTCAAGCCCTTCCTCTTTACAGTATTGTGCCATCGGTATTATTTCTTGATCATTTAACCCCTTTTTAATCACCATATTAATTTTTACGCCCAGCCCAGCATTTTTAGCTGCTTGTATCCCTTTTTTAACAGGTGCAACTCCTACATTTCTGCCGTTAATTTCTCCAAAGAGCTGATCATTTAAGCTATCTAAGCTGATATTTACCCTTTTTAATCCAGCTTCTTTTAACTTATTTGCATATTTCGGAAGAAAAACACCGTTTGTTGTTAATGCTATATCTTGTAAACCTTGTATTTTTGTTAATTTATTAATTAGGGTAGAAATATCTTTTCGCAATAATGGCTCTCCACCAGTCAATCTGATTTTTTCTACTCCCAACGATACAAATATTTTTGCCAACCTTTCTAGTTCCTCAATGGACAGCAATTCATTTGAGGACAAAAAAGGATAATCTGGTCCAAAAATTTCTGCCGGCATACAATACCGACAACGGAAATTACACTGATCTGTAACGCTTATTCTTAAATCTCTCAATGGTCTATTCCACTTATCTTTTATTCCTGCTGCTTTCATTACTATTCAACTCCATTTAGAGACATTCTGTGTAAAAAATATTAGAAGATAAAACTGCTTTCACAACATTACAATAGTAGAAATATTCTGATAAAAACGAATGGAAATAATGAAGTGCATTTATTGACATAACCAGACCTCACTTCTCCTTTTAAGTCGTGAGGCCTGTTAACCATGTTAATTCAATATGCATTTTTACTGAACGCCTAATGCAATTTTTGCATAGCGAGACATTTTATCTTTTGTCCAAGCTGGAGTCCAGACAATGTTTACTTCCGTCTCCTTCACTTCAGGAAGATCGGCAAGAGCAGCTTTTACTTGATCTACTATCACGCCAGCTAAAGGACATCCCATTGCTGTTAAAGTCATTGTAACAATTAATGTATTATCTTCCTTTAGGTCTAAATCATATATTAAACCAAGATTAACGATATCGACACCTAACTCTGGATCAATAACCATTTCTAGTGCTCCCATAATACTTTCTTTTAACTCTTCATTCATTTTATCCCACTCCTTTTTAAAATGTATGCATGACTAAAGTATTGCAGGCTAATCGAAAACGCTCGATTGCTTCGTTGTTCTCCTTACTCGAATGCTCATTACTGGGTAAAAGAGGATGAACGACTAAGTACGTTTTAAGGAAAATCGACTAACTTCGCCACGTCCTTATGTCTTCGTCGATTGACTACCGTCGACTACCGTCCTGCTAGCCTGTTGCAACGTCGAATGACCGCATCCTGTGAGCCTGTGACAACGCCGTTCTGACCAACATCCTGTTGCCCGCCGCTTCACGCCTCTAAATAAAAATGTTTTCGATCAGCCTGAAGTTTGTAAAAAAATACCTTGCCTACACTTTAAAGTATTGTACTTATCATAACAAAAATACGACGCAATGGAAAAGAACAAGATTTACCGCTTATTTATAAAACCGAATGAATCTTATTGCAAATGCTTTTCAAACCAATCCACCGTTTTTAGCATTGCCAGTCTGCTGACTTTATGGCCAGATGTTTCATCACTGATGAAACAAAGGTTTTCCGGTGTTTTATCATACAATGGCTTTATTGCTTCGTAGAACTGATAAGAATACTCATATGGTACGACATTATCTTGTTTACTATGCCAAAACAGCAATGGTCTATTGTTCAGCTTCTCTGGATCCTTACTTAAATCCAGTTGTGCTAGGCGTTGAATTAACACGTTAATTTCTTCCTTTTTAAGTGGAATTTTGTATCCCCTTTTTTCCACTTCATTGATTGTAAAGTTTGCAAATTTCTCATAATAAGGCATTCCCATTAAACTGACTGCAGCATGGATCCATGAATATTTTCTAAGTGCTCCCAACGTAACGATGCCTCCCATGCTTGTCCCGACCAGTCCAACATGATTTGCATCGATAAGTCCTTTTTCTTCAAAGCTTTCTTTTATAATAGGAATCTCATCCATAGTCTTTAATACAATATCCCAAAAACGCATATTCAAATCCATTTTACTCAAGCCTGTTTCTCTTTCTCCATGATATAAACAATCTGGAAGAACAACGCGGAATCCCTTTTCAGCTAAATTGTAGGCAAAATGAAGATTATGTTCTTTTGCACTTGTAAAGCCATGAATAAATTGAAGATAAGGAAGCTTTTGATCGTAATTATCTTTTTTTACGATATGTAATAATGGAATATCATTTACGAATATTTTTTCTATTATAATCATCAAAATAACCCCTTCGTTTCTGCTTGAAAATTTGCCATTCCTATTTTTCCAACGCTTTTTTCGACCCTTAATTTTTGAAAAATGATAAAAATAGGTTAACATTATAATGCTAAGTTCTTCCGCTTCTATTTAATCGTCCAAATGTAATAAATATGGTTCATAATAAATCGAACTATTTAACAAACCTTTACAGCAATAAAGTAGAAATGATGCATATATTATAATAAAATTTTATATGTATATAATGATACTAAATTAAGTGTATCATGAAGTGTTTTGTTTTTCTAAATAAAGTGAACCTTTCCATAAGGGGGGTCTTACTGTCCGTTAAGAGTGGGATAAAAGCGAAAGCATATTTGCTTTTCGTCGTACTGGAAGATTAATATAGGAATATTTTGTTATTCTGCATTCCTACTTCCTTTAAGTCGAAAATAGAAAACAAAACATGGTTTTAAAGACTTTTAAATATTACCATATTAAACATACTAGAAGGAGAAACTATGACAGAAAAACATCTAATAGCACTTGACCTTGATGGAACATTATTAAAAAATGACAAAACTATTTCTCCCTTAACAAAAAAAGTTATTCAAAAAGCCCGAGAAGATGGACATGTTGTGATGATTGCTACAGGGAGACCTTATCGTGCAAGTGAAGCAATTTATAAGGAATTAGCTCTGGATACACCAATTGTCAACTTTAATGGGGCATTTATTCATCATCCGAAAGATAGAAATTGGGGTATTTACCACTCTCCGCTAGATATGAAAACAGCAAAGGATATTGTAGAGGCATGCAGTGATTTTTCTTTTCATAATATTGTGGCAGAAGTAATCGATGAGGTGTATTTTCATTATCATGATGAAAAGCTCATAGATATTTTTTCTTTAGGGAATCCGAAGACAACAACTGGCAACCTTCTTAACTTTTTAGAAGCTGCTCCAACCTGTTTATTAATTCATACTGAAGAAGAACATGTAAAAAGCATCCGCAGCCACTTATCAACTGTACATGCTGATTTAATAGACCACCGTCGCTGGGCAGATCCATTTCATGTTATAGAAATTGTAAAGTCAGGCTTAAATAAAGCAGTTGGTCTGAAAAAAGTTTCTGAGTTCTACCAAATACCTCAGCATAATATTATCGCATTTGGGGACGAGGATAACGATTTTGAAATGATTGAATTTGCAGGCAAAGGCATTGCAATGGGCAATGGCATCCAGGAATTAAAATCTCTAGCCAATGCAACGACATTAACCAATGAAGAAGATGGGATTGCTTTCTATTTAAACGAAGCATTAAATTTAAAAGCCATCTAACAATTGACAACAGAATGTGGACAAACGCTTGATTTCCTCGTTGTCTTCCTTACTCGGATGTTCATTACTCAAGCACTGCAACTGCGCTCCTGAAGCCATCTAACAAATAAAACAAGTGGTTAACATTACCGCCATTAAATCTTCCTTTCCTGTTCCATACTATAGGAGAAGCAGTGATTTTACATTTCATCTTTGTAAAATCACTGTTTCAAACCACTTATATTTGGAGGGATTACCTATGGGAAAACGTAATAAATCAAAACGCTTTGTACAACAGGGTGTAGACTCCGTAACTAAGCATGCTGAACGTATCCCTTTTCACATGACCTATGCAGAAGCAGAAAGCTATAAAATGGCCAACGTGAAGGAATCTACTCATGGAGGAATATAATGGGAAACAGAATATTTCAAGAAGCTAGAGAAGCAGTTGAATCCGTAAAAGCATCACAAGGACAAGATATCAACGATCTAGTGGCAAAAGCAAAAAACGCAATTAGTTCAGCTTATGCCAATACTACCGTTGCTGAACAGCAGCAATTAGCACAGCTGCAAAAAGAACTTGAACAAATAGAAGTCCGTTAATAAGGAGCTGTCTAGAAACATGGCTTCCCTGCAGCAATGATTTTCATTGCTGCAAGTGGAAGCTATGTTTTATACAATTTGAAGAAGAGAATACTTCTAATTCTACTGGAAAGGGTTTTATAAACGTTTCCGCTTCTTCTATTAAATACAAAATAAGCGTTCCATTTTTCGGAAGAATATGTTTAGGAATCTCTAAATGAATAAGAAAACTTCCATCTGCTTGTTTGTTAACCACTTGATTGGAAAGGAGTTCATTATGCCCATCCTCTACTGTGTATAGCAGTTTATTCGGTGTTTTCGCTAAACCTGTTATGGTGTAGCTGCCATTCGTCCCCTTCACTTTTATGTTCTTATACACAGTGTTTTCTGCTGGAACAGCAACTGTTGTACATGCCTTTAATATCGCTGTCGATTCATCCAACTGTGTTGGAAGCAATACAGCTTCAATTTTATACTCACCTGGTTCTATTCTGCTTCCATTATAAATGTAATTCCAATTTTCCTTCCAAGTATATGTTTCATGCGGCTTAATCGTCATTTCCTGAATGGCCTGCAAAAAGGCTTTATTAAGAGAATACCTGTAAACTTCTTCCTCCGTTTCAGACTTGATGATTATTTCGTATTTTTGTGAGGATGAAAATCGTAATTTTTTTGGACGGTCATCCAGGTTTGACAATTTTAATTGGATTTCAGCTTCATCCGTTCTAGCCGCTGCATGAATGGCAAGTACTAGTTGATTACTCGTTTGTGCTTCTGCATCTCCAACAAAAGAAGGACAGAAAAAAAGAAGGATGCATACAATAAAAGCATGCTTCACCATAACTCCACCTCTATTTTACTCTTTTCTGAAAAAACCAAAAATCGCTGTTGTTTGTACAATATTGGTAAATGCATTGGGATCTACTTCTTTTATAATTCTTTCTAAATCAAATAATTCGTAACGAGTAATGACAATCATCATCATATCCCGTTCTTCATTGGAAAAAGCACCTTTTGCAGGAATCATTGTAATACCTCTAACTAGTTTTTCGTAGATCGCTACTTTTAATTCATCTGCTTTTTTTGTCACAATCATCACGGTTAATTTTTGGTGGCGAGTATGAATAGCATCTATCACCCTTGTTGCTGCATATAAAGTAACGAGCGTATACAGCGCTTTTTCCCATCCATACAGATAACCTGCTGTTAAAATGATGACGCTGTTTAATGTAAAAAAGTAAGTGCCTACAGGCTTATCTTGAACCCGGGAAAGTATCATTGCAATGATATCCATTCCACCCGTTGATGCTCCCCATTTTAAAGTAAAACCAACACCAACAGCTGCAATAACACCGCCAAATACTGCATTTAATAAAATGTCGTCAGCATACGAATTCACCGGTATAATTTCAAGAAATAATGACATAAAAGCTACACTCAGAAAACTATAAAATGTGAATGATTTTCCAACTTTCATCCAACCCAAAATAGCTACAGGCACATTTAAAAGGAAAAGCAAAACTCCAGTTGACAGCGGCGTTACACTAGCAATCAGCTGGGCAACTCCAGCAAATCCGCTTGAATAAATCTGGGCTGGAATTAAAAAACAATTCATCGCGATTGCATTTAAACACGAACCTAATATAACAACACTTAATTTTTTGAATGGCAGCCAATACATATTTATCCTCCATTTATAGTAATTTTTACTATATTACTATTTCCTATTCGTTGTTTTTTTACAAAAATAAATATACACTACATGTATGTATTCCACCTTATTAGCTAAAAAACATTCTATACATAAGCCAGCTATCAATATACCATAAAAATTTAACCGTACAATAATTTTTTTAAATATATAAAGAAAGAAGATGGATAAAATGACGTTTAAGATCATGGCGGATAGTGCTTGTGATTTGCCTTTAAGCTTCTATAAAGAAAATAATGTTGTTCTGTTTCCTTTAAAGGTTTATCTTGCTGGTGAAGAATATGAGGATTTAAAAACGATTGCACCAGAAACTGTTTATGCTGCAATTCGAAATGGACAAATACCAAAAACTTCCCAAGTATCACCGACAGTTTTTAAAGAAGCATTTACTGCATTGGCAGAAAATAGCGAGAAGGGCGTATATATTGCCTTTTCGTCTGAGTTATCTGGAACATACCAAACCGCAGTAATGATCTATGAACAAGTCAAAGAAGATTATCCGCACCTAGACTTGACGATTATTGACAGCAAATGCGCTTCCTTAGGACACGGATTAGTCGTTCAAGAAGCAGTAAAACAAAGAAACCTTGGCAAGTCCTTAGAAGAGGCAACTTCAGTGATAAAAGCTTCCTGCGCTCATATGGAGCATCTATTTACAGTGGAGGATTTGGATTATTTAGCACAAGGAGGACGTGTTTCCAAAGCTTCTGCATTCATAGGCGGGCTTTTGCAAATAAAGCCACTCCTTCATGTAGAAGATGGCAAACTTGTTCCTTTAGAAAAGATCCGTGGAAAGAAAAAGCTGCTTCGGAGAATGCTGGATTTAATGGAAGAAAGAGGAGCTGCAATCTCTGCTCAAACGGTTGCAATCAGTCATGCCGATGATGAAACAACAGCACTTGAATTAAAAAGCCTGATCATGGAAAAGTACCAGCCTAAAGAAGTATATATTTCAGCAATCGGCGCTGCAATCGGCTCTCATACTGGTGCAGGCACAATTGCTCTTTTCTTCTTAAACCAGACAGGAGAATAACGATTACATCGAAAGCTTTTTTCAATACGAGCGTTTGTCGACATCTGATACATATTCTTTTCCCTTTCCAACCATACTAGTAATGTTCAAAAAAGCGGAAGCTTCAGTTGACTCGATGAAAATTGGACACCCTTTTAACTTAAAATCTGGTTTTAGGAAAGGAGTATTATCATGCCACATACTTCTGACAATGATAAAAAGTCTAAAGATAATAATGCATTGCTACATGAAAAAAATATGATGAGAGAAAAAAACCGCAAAAATGGGAAACATCAATACAGCAAAAAAACAGATCATTTGTAATTTCCCTTTTAAGATTATCCAACTGTACTCCATTTTGTAAAAAACATGGGGTGCAGTTTTTTCTCTATTAGATGATGGGAGCTGAGTGGAAGTGGAAGTCACTAATGTCTAATAGGATGCATTCTTCTCTTATGAATAATGAAGATTGAGCATTTTTCAGTAGTCTAATTAAAGTCCTTTAATGCACTAAGAAAAACTTTTGTAATACGCTTAAACAGGGCATTTATCCATTTTGTTTCAAGACAACAATCAAACATATTTTTCATAAGATTTTCTATGCATGTTATTATGTAATATTACACTAAAGTTTGGGTCTAATTTTCATTAGACTTAAACTTAGAGAATTCTCCCTCTTTTAAAAGCTCTTTATACAAAAAGGGCGTCAAAAGTTTATTTCCAAACTTTTGACGCCGTCATTCTACTGAATAGAATTAATCTTTTTTCAAATAGGTCCAGCCTTCTTCTTGATAGACCTTGTTTTCTTTCATTAATTTTCCTAATGCACGTTTAAAAGAACCCTTACTGATTCCAAACCGCTCTTGAATATCTTCCGGCATGCTTTTATCTCCGTATGGCATTGCACCTTTTCGCATTTCTATATAGGCAAGAATATTTTGTGCATCTACATCTAATGCTTCTTCTTTTCGCGGCAATAAAGAAACATTGATTGTTCCATCTTCTTTCACATCAATAATTCTTCCATTTACTTTTTCGCCAAGTCTCGGCTCCTTGCCCCGCTCTGTTTCATGAATAAATCCTTTGAAGCCTTCAGCCGTATAGATCCAGCTTCCTACCTTGGCCGTCCGGTAAATATGACCATGAATATTTTTATTATAGTCTTTTTTTTCTGCTTTTGTTGAAATGCTTTCGATTACTGGATCCGTAGCAACTTTTACATATAAATAATTATTGCGGTTTACCTTTAATGTAATGTATAGCATATCGCCAACTTCCGGCCATATTTCATCGTGAACAGGAAGATCGTCTTCTCCAAGCAGCATATCCTTTTTTAAGCCAATATCAAAAAAACAGCCTATACCCGATTTAATGTCTGTTACTTTCACCCAGTCGTATTTGCCAACAGCTATCGTTGGAATAAACGTGCTGGAGCATGCTCGTCCCTGTGAATCTGTATAGACAAAAATGCGGACATCATCCCCTACTTCTAATTTTTTATCTGTTTCATTAAAATGAAGCAATATATCTTCATCCCCTGCTTCCACTTGCAGAAAATATCCGAATGATGCTTCTCTTACAACGGTCGCTAATACTTCTTGCCCTATATAATCTCTTAAAGACACTAGATTGTCCTCCTTAATTTTTCTATCTATTTTTTCCTGTATTTATATCCATAGTTGTGACAACTGCTATATTTTACTATAATACAAACATAAAAGAAATGGGGTTCATTCTCAACCATTGGGATTGGCAGCCAAACAGGAGGTAAAAAATGGCGAAAGAAAGCTCATTTGATATTGTATCAAAGGTAGATATGTCGGAAGTGTCCAATGCAATTCAAATTGCCAAAAAGGAAATTCAGAACCGTTATGATTTTAAAGGAAGCAAAAGTGACATAACGTTAGATAAAGAAGAACTTGTGTTAGTTTCGGACGACGAATATAAATTAGAACAATTAAAAGATGTATTGATCAGCAAAATGATTAAACGTTCCATTCCGATAAAAAATCTGGATTACAGCAAAGTAGAAGGTGCCTCTGGAGGAACCGTTCGTCAACGTGCCAAGCTTGTCCAAGGAATTGATAAAGAAAATGCTAAAATTATTAATATGCTGATCAAAAACAGTGGATTAAAAGTAAAAAGCCAATTGCAGGACGATCAAATTCGTGTAACTGCAAAGAGCCGAGATGATCTTCAACAAATTATTGCTGCTGTAAGAGAATCAAAAATCACGGTCGATGTTCAGTTTGTTAATTACCGCTGATAAGGTCTGTATAGCTCTCCCAACTTTCTGTGGGAGAGTTTTATTCTTTTTCAAGGAAAGATAACTGATATTATTCCCTCTTATCCTCAAAACAAAAACCCGTGAGATCACTCCTTATTTTTCCATGTTTAATTATGGACTTCTGGGAAAAATAACAAAATATGAAAAGACAAAGGAGTGTAAATGAAACATGAGCAACAGTCAAAATCAAAATAAAACCTTCCCCCCACAACACCAAAATCAACAGCCTGGCATTCAAACAGAAATGAATCCAGTCCCTATAGAAGTAAATCCAAATTATAAAGGGTCTGGCAAACTGCAGGGAAAAGCTGCTATTATAACTGGCGGAGACAGCGGAATCGGCCGCTCAGTGAGCATTTATTTTGCAAAAGAAGGAGCAAATGTTGTCATCGTGTATTTAAATGAACATGACGATGCACAAAAAACAAAAGAATTAGTAGAAGCAGAAGGGGTAAAATGCTTAACCATTGCTGGAGATGTCGGAGATGAAAGTTTCTGCAAATCAGTTGTGGATAAGACTGTCTCTGAATTTGGCACAATTAATATTATCGTAAATAATGCGGCAGAACAACATCCGCAGCAAAGCTTGCTGGATATTTCCGCAGATCAATTGCAAAAAACATTTCAAACAAATATTTTTTCGATGTTTTATTTATCAAAAGCAGCGTTGCCTCATCTTAAATCAGGGGATAGCATCATAAATACAACATCCATCACAGCATATAAAGGTAATCCGACACTGCTTGACTACTCTTCCACAAAAGGAGCAATTACATCATTTACTCGTTCCTTATCTCAGTCACTTGCAAAACAAGGAATAAGAGTAAATGGTGTGGCTCCAGGACCAATATGGACCCCTTTAATTCCTGCTACATTTGACAGTGAGCAGGTGTCGACTTTTGGTTCTAACACACCATTTGGCCGAGCAGGACAACCGAATGAACTTGCTCCTGCATATGTTTATTTAGCAAGCGAAGATTCTGCCTATGTAAGCGGACAAGTCATCCACGTGAATGGAGGAACCGTCGTTAACGGGTAATTCATCATCCGATTTATTGTGATTTGTCGATTAGTTAAATATGCTGCCATATTTCTATTTAGAATATGGCAGCTTTTTGCTTTTTTAGGATGAGTAATTTGAGTTTGGCGGAATTACCTTCAGGAATGAGGGATTATTTTGGGATTCGCAGATTTATCTCCTGAATCGCGGGATTATTTTCATTACAGTTAAATATATTGACTATTACACTTAATACACTTTCTTCCCATTCAACTTCTGCACTTTCATTAAACACTCCAACTTTTTTTCATAGAAGCTTTAAACTGAACCTTTCCCTCTTTCTTATTCAAACAATTGCCCATCTAATCCTATAAGACTATTTTTCCATTCCTTCTTTTAAAACCTTTTATTTTTGGAAAAGCTAGTGAAAAGTTTTATGTAGGGGAGAGGAAGAGGATGATCGATTTAGCGTCCATTTATCATAGAACAGTAGATAATTATTGTTATCTTCATGATGAGGAAACACTTCATATCCGCATCCGGACAAAAAAAGATAATGTAGCAGAAATTGTTTTATTATTCGGTGATCAATATGAAATAGTAGATTATAAATGGATAACATTCCGCCAGACGATGGAAAAAGCAGGATCTGATTGTTTATTTGATTATTGGCAGGTTTCTATTAAAACAAATTATAAAAGAATACGATATGGCTTCATTTTGAAAGACTGGGAGCAGGAAATGACATTAACAGAAAAGGGATTTTTTCCATTTGTTCCGGAAGATGCAGGCTTGTTCTTCTGTTTGCCGTATATGCATAAATGTGATGTATTTTCTCCGCCAGACTGGGTTCGGAAAACGATATGGTATCAGATATTTCCTGAACGCTTTCGCAATGGAGACAGCAGTATAAATCCCGAGCATACAATTGAATGGGGACAGGAAGAACCTAATTTAACAAATTTTTTCGGTGGAGATTTTCAAGGAATAATGGATTCTTTAGATTACCTTCAAGACCTTGGAATAAACGGAATCTATCTTACACCTATTTTTGCGGCTAGATCCAATCATAAATATGATACGATAGATTATTTCACGATTGATCCACAATTCGGGGATATTTCCCTTTTTCGCGAGCTTGTAAAAGAATGCCATAACAGGGACATCCGCGTGATGCTTGATGCTGTTTTTAACCACTGCAGTGTGGAATTCCCTCCTTTTCAGGATGTAATTGAAAAAGGAGAAAACTCTTTATATAAAGATTGGTTTCATATCCGCAATTTCCCATTAAAAGACGGAAACACAATAAATTATGAAACATTCGGCTTTTATGAATATATGCCAAAGCTAAATACTGCCAATGAAGACGTAAAGCGCTACTTATTAAAAGCTGCCTCTTATTGGATTAAAGAATGTAATATTGATGGCTGGAGACTAGATGTAGCCAATGAAATTGACCACCGCTTTTGGTATGAATTTCGTGCAACTGTTAAAGCAATAAATCCTGACCTATTTATTCTAGGTGAGGTTTGGCATGACTCTGTTTCCTGGCTGAGAGGAGATCAATTCGACTCTGTTATGAATTATCCTTTTTTAAGCAAATCCTTGCAGTTTTTTGCTTATGATATGATTTCAGCTCAACAGTTTGCAGAAGATTTAACAACTATTCTCCATTCCTATTCAGATAATATCAACCATGTTTTATTTAATATTATTGACAGTCACGATACGCCACGTGTATTAAATGAATGTCACTATCGGAAGGAACGGGTCAGGCTATTGTTTACCTTTATGTTAACCTTTCCTGGAACACCATGTATTTATTATGGAGATGAAATTGGTTTAGATGGAGGCAGCGACCCTGGATGCCGAAAATGTATGCCTTGGCAGGAGAATCAGCAAGATCTTGAACTAAGAAATTATATAAAGTCATTAATTGCTGTACGCAAAAACACACCACTGTTAACAAGTTATGGCACCCTGTATTTTCTGCCGGCAGTTGAAAATTGTTTTGCATACTATAAAAAAAATGAGCATGAAATCGTGCTTGTATTAATAAATAAAAGCGAGATAGAAATCCACTATACTCTGCCTTTTTCTTTAAAAGGAAAAAAAATTACTTTGCTTCTCACTCAGCAGGAATATGCAGCAGAATCAGATGAACTTTCTATAACACTGGCTCCATATGAAAGCATTGTTTTATCATTTGCAATCTAATAGGGTTCAAAATACCACTGTTTTCATATGTTTTCGATTTTTCTGAAAATACTTCTTGTCTAACCATTCAATTAGTACTATTATATGTAAGAATTATTAGACAGGGGGGATATCTATGAGGAAGACGGACAGCTCAAAATCAATTGGTCTACCATTAATTATTTCGATTATTGCCATCTCTTTTTCTGCTATTTTTGTTAAATGGTCTGATGCATCTGCAACCATTTTAAGCATGTACAGGATGTGGCTGGCATGTGCATTGATGGTGCCAATGGTTTATATAAACAGGAAGGATTTTAAAAAGTTGTCCAAAAAGGATTGGTATTTTTTATTCTTTTCTGGAACCTTTTTAGCATTGCATTTTGCTTTATGGTTCAGTTCCTTAAAATTGACCACTGTTGCAAGCTCTACCATTATCCTTGCATTGCAGCCGATTATTTCGTTAATAGGAGGGTTTATCTTTTTTAAAGAACGGACGACATCTTCTGCCATCATGACGATGGGGATTGCTATTATTGGCGCCATGATGATTGGCTGGGGTGATATATCGTTAAATGGAAAGGCAATTATTGGAGACATGTTTTCCTTTTTAAGTGTTATTGCAGTAGTTGGCTATTTGTTGATCGGACAAAGCATTGTAAAAAAAATGTCTCACTGGGTCTATACATATTGTGTGTTTTTTTTCGCGGCCTGTTTATTATCTGTCTATAACCTGCTAATTGGGGAATCATTAACTGGCTATTCTGCAAAAGAATGGGGAATCTTTTTTCTTCTTGCTATCGTGCCTTCCCTTGCCCATGTTATCAATAATTGGCTGCTGAATTACGTGAATGCCACTACAATTTCGATGAGCATTTTAGGAGAGCCTGTAGGTGCTACTCTTTTAGCAGTCCTATTATTAAAAGAGCAGTTAGTAGGCTGGCAGATATTCGGCGGGTTATTAGTATTGGCAGGCGTATTCTTTTTTCTAATCCAACAGCAGCATAAACGTGAGATTAGACAGGAAGAAGCTGTTGGATTGACTAGACCATCCAAGTAGATGGTCTTTTTTATTTCGTCTGCATGTGTATATCAAAATTAAAGGAAGCTTTTTCTTTTCCATTTAGGATGACCGTAAGGGTATGGTTTCCTGGATAATGTCTTCTTGTTGTTAAATCTTTAAAAGAATGGGTCTTGAAATAGCGTTTCCTTTTTCCTTCTTCTAATACTGTTTCAGATAAATGAAACACTTTTCTGCTGCGTTTTCCATTTGCCTTTACGTAATCTATTGCATACTCGACTCTTATTTTCTTTTGTATGGAAGAGAAAACCTCAAACGAAAAAGAAATGCTTTCTCCAATGGAGACCTGCTCCGCCTCGCAATGAACAGAAGTTAATTCTACCGACTCCCCTGCATCATATCCAAAAATAGCTAAGACTCGAGCTTCCCCCTTTTTTAACATCGTTCGGCACGCATGTTTCACAATCCAATTTGTATAAGTATTTTCCCCATGCCAAGCAGTTGCCAGATCTATTACTAAATCAGGATGTGTTTTCGAAATATCATTAAGATTATTTGCGACACTTTTTCGAACATATAAAGATTCGTCTGTTTTTAAAGCCTCTAATACCGGAAGAACTGGAGATGGATCTTTCTTCAGGCTTGGAATTGACATTCCCCATGGCAATCTTGGACGGCAGCCTTCACTTGCCAACCTGCGTACATGTTCATTTTCACTCTGAGTCCAAATTTGCATTTGCTCTAGCATTCTTTCTTGATCTTTTAATAGAAAGGGTCGAACAGCAAATTCAGAAGTAGAATACTCTGTTAAAAATTCCAATGCAGCAATAGATTGCTCCCAGTTATTTAACCCGTAAACTTCCACATAATCTGGAAAAATAATTCCCCCCAATCCTTTAAAGGAAGGAGCTATGTTATAAAAACAAGCTAAATTGTCCTCATAATCCAGCGGCAGCGCCTCATGCATAGAAATCGTAATCCTGCGCATTCTTTCTTTTAATGCAAGCTCTTCCCAATCTTTTTGATAGATGGAAGCACAAAAAAGCTGCTCATCAAAAAAACTGCATTGCTGTTTTATCTTTTTCCCTAATCTTTCTATAAATGTTTGATTATATATATTCTTTAAAGGTTCCATTTCTACTCCTTCTTCTGTCTATTATCCTTCAAGTATAAACGAACATACATTCTTTTCAAAGTAAAAAACCTAGTTCATTTTTGAACTAGGTTTAGCAAGCAGCACTATTATGATGGGAAGACTTTCAGACTAATGCAAACGCTTGTCGACAGCCTTGCCATCAATCTACCACATTAATATTATACTCCTTAAACCAATAATGCATTTGCGTTAAATGAGCAAGGAGCTGCGGACCTGTCATCAGCTGGCCAAACCATGGTTCTTTAAAGGCAGAACCTTCTGTTTCAATAATTTGAGTTAACCGCTCTTTATCAAAGAATTCATATAAAGCAGAGCTTTTATCGGCTAAAATGTCAGTCAGCATAGCTTTCACTGTTTTTGTATAAACAGGATGATGCGTTTTCGGATAAGGACTTTTTTTGCGATAAAGAATTTCATCTGGGAGAATTCCTTCTAGTGCTTTACGCAATAATCCCTTTTCTCTATTTTGATAGTTTTTCATTTCCCAAGGTACATTCCATACATATTCTACTAGACGGTGGTCGGCAAAGGGTACACGCACTTCCAAGCTTGCCCCCATGCTCATCCGGTCTTTTCTTTCTAATAATGTGGTCATAAACCAGAGCTGATTCAGATAAAATAATTCTCTTCGTTTTGCATCTTCCTTGCTTTCTCCGTCTAATTTTGGAGTTTCCGCCAATGTCTGATTATACTTATCCAGCATATACTCTTCTAATTTTAATTTTTTGCCCCAATCACCTTTTAATAACCCCTGTCTTTCTTGAATAGACCGCATCCAAGGAAAGCCGCCGCGGGCTAAATCTGCTTCTCTTCTAAACCATGGGTAGCCTCCAAAAATTTCATCTGCACATTCACCTGATAAACTAACAACAAAATCTTTTTTTATTTCCCGGCAGAACCATAATAAAGAAGAGTCCACATCTGCCATTCCAGGGACATCTCTAACGATAACAGCTTCATGCAAAAATTGCGCCAATGTATCCTGTGTAATCACACAATTATGATGAACGGTTCCAAATGTATCGGTCATTTTTTTTATATAAACACCATCTGAATTTGGCTGAAATTCATTTGCTTTAAAAAATTTATCATTGCCTTCATAGTCAATAGAATAAGTATGGAGCGGCCCTTTTCCTGTTTGTTGATATTCATTTGAAGCAATCGCAGTAATTGCACTTGAATCTACACCTCCAGATAAAAAAGTGCTAAGCGGGACATCAGAAACAAGCTGCCTTGTCACAGCATCTTTAAATAAGAAGCGTACTTTTTCTACTGTTTCTTCAAAAGAGTCTTCATGTTGTTCACTTTTCACATTCCAATAACGCCAGATTTTCAAACCATCTTGTGAAAATTTCAACGCATGACCTGGCCGCAATTCTTTAATTCCTTTAAAAATTCCAGAACCTGGCGTGTGGGAAGGTCCTAATGCAAATACTTCTGCCAATCCTTCACGATCTAATTCTGCTTTTACATGTGGATGCGCTAATAATGCTTTGATTTCCGAACCAAAAATAAATCCAGTTCCTACTTCTGCAATAAATACTGGCTTTACCCCTAAACGATCTCTTCCAATAAATAAGCTGTTTCTTTTTTCATCCCAAACCGCAAATGCAAATATTCCATTTAAGTATTGTAAGCAATCTTCACCCCATTCGATATAAGAAGCTAATAAAACTTCTGTATCAGAATGACCTTGAAATGAATATCCTTTTATTAGCAATTCTTTTCTTATGTCTTCTGTGTTGTACAACTCACCGTTATAGCAAATTGTATAATGAAAACCTGATTTCTCTTTCGTCATCGGTTGAATACCATTGAGTGGGTCTACTACAACTAGACGTTTATGACCAAATCCTGCATGCAGTGCAGACCATACATTTGTGTCATCTGGTCCTCTTTTCGCCAATGTTTCTGCCATTACTGATAATGTATCCTCTTCTTTTCTTAAGTCTTTTTTGTAATCAACCCAACCTGTTATTCCACACATTGATTATCATCCCTTCTTCGTGGAATTTTTGATAAGATACCAATCAATATGCAGTATTCTATGCGGAAAGATGAAAATGGTTATTTGTCCATAGGAAACTAATTCATCCTCTTCTTTTTAGGATAAAAGAAATGCTGAAATCACACTGTTTAAGCGGTATGAAATAAAAAACAACTAATTTATAGTTTAAAAAATGCAACTTATGTCTACAAATAATTTAAGGGAATAAATAGGAGGTTAATAATGAAACAGCAGCGTTTAAAATTGATTGAGTATCAATCCCGTGCTTTTACCATGGGAACTGTTGAATATATAAATGATCAATGGATTTTTTTTGATGACGAAACAGAAGAAGCATCTAATTTAGATGAATACACGCATCAAGAAATTGAATTTTTATCATTAAATAATTGGCGTAAAGGTATATTGTTGGATGACGGAAGAGTCAACGCTTCAGGATCAATCCTTTCCCTTAAAAACCAAGATACTATTCGAATTCGCAAGCACCTCGTTTTCGCGTTAGAAAGATTGTTAGAAGAAATCAGTGATGACAGCTTTTATCAATTTTTAACAACGCTCAACACACTGAATTTCTCCATTTATGACTGTATCTACTGCTACAATCAATTAACATTCCTAAAAGATGTAAAACGCAAAAGTGGTGTAAACATGATGATTTTTGACAATCAAGACGGTTTATGTAGCGTCAATCATCACTTCTATTATAATGAAAAAATTACTGATCGCTTTGAATTTACATTAAATACAGGCAAACGAATGATTATTGAAAAATTATCTTCTTGAATTTTATATTTGAACGCTATTTTGACAGGCTGATATTTGTCGGCCTGTTTTTGCTGTTGGACATTATGTTTTAGTTTTAGTTCAAGTACATTAACCCAAAACCACTTCCAATTATTCAAACACTGGATTTAACCCCCCCCTCTTATTTTTATAAATTTTCTTAAAACTTGTTGACAAAGCTGTACGTACAAGATAAAATGAAAACGTAAACAAAACCTATACGTACAGGATGATGAGAAACACTATATTTTTTACATCCTTATGAAAGCGTTATATTTTTAAAAATGAAACCGCTCTTATTTTTTAATCTATTATGAAAGCGTTTCACAAACTTGTTATCTCATTAATAAATGAAGGGGAGAAAACCGGATGAGCAAGTATACAGATCCTGCAAAAGAATTGCTTCAATATATCGGAGGAAAAGAAAATATTTCTACCGTTACACATTGTGCGACAAGAATGAGATTTGTTTTAAATGACCCAAGCAAAGCGGATGTCAGCAACATAGAAGCTATTAAACTAGTAAAAGGCACTTTTACACAGGCAGGTCAATTCCAGGTTATCGTTGGAAACGAAGTATCCACTTTTTATAATGAATTTATCAAAGTTTCTGGCGTTAGTGAAGCTTCGAAGGATCAAGTAAAGGATGCAGCTAAGCAGAATATGAACTGGATTCAAAGAATGATTGCACATTTGGCAGAAATATTTTCTCCATTAATTCCAGCAATCGTTGTTGGTGGGCTTATCCTTGGGTTTCGAAATATTATTGGAGATATTAAGCTGGCGGCTGACGGTACGAAAACGCTTGTTGAGATTTCACAATTCTGGAGTGGAGTGCATTCCTTCTTATGGTTAATTGGCGAAGCAATATTCCATTTCCTACCTGTTGGGATTACATGGGCAATAGCTAAGAAAATGGGTACAACCCAAATTCTAGGGATTGTCCTTGGACTAACGCTAGTATCACCGCAATTGCTTAATGCCTATGCAGTTGCAACAGCAAAAGACATACCAGTTTGGGATTTCGGATTTGCACAGGTCGAAATGATTGGCTATCAGGCACAAGTAATTCCGGCGATTTTAGCAGGGTTGCTGCTTACTTTCCTAGAACGCAAGCTTCGTGTTATTACGCCAAACTCAATTTCCATGATTGTTGTTCCTTTCTTATCCTTATTGCCGACTGTTATTATTGCTCACACTGTCCTTGGTCCAATCGGCTGGAAAATAGGTGCTGTTGTATCTGCTGGTATATATGCTGGTCTTACTTCCTCTTTCGGCTGGTTATTTGGCGCCGTATTCGGATTTTTCTACGCACCCCTTGTTATTACAGGGCTGCACCATATGTCCAATGCAATCGACCTTCAGTTAATGGGGCAATTTGGTGGAACCAACCTTTGGCCGATGATCGCTCTATCCAATATCGCTCAAGGTTCAGCAGTTTTGGCTATGGTATACTTAAACAGAAAAAATGAAGAAGAAAAACAAATTTCTATCCCAGCTACTATCTCCTGTTACCTAGGTGTAACAGAACCAGCCATCTTTGGGATAAACTTAAAATATGGATTTCCATTCATTGCAGGAATGACTGGTTCATTAATTGCTGGTGTAGTCTCGGTAGGATCTGGTGTAATGGCAAACTCAATTGGGGTTGGAGGAATTCCTGGAATCCTATCCATACAGCCTCAGCACATGCTAATGTTTGCAGTGGCTATGCTGGTCGCAATCGTTGTTCCTTTCTTGCTTACGATTATTCTTTCGAAAAAACCACAGTTTCAGTTAAAAGGAAGATCAAAGCTTTCAAAAGCAAAATCTATATAAGTGGGGAGAGAAATCTCCCTTTTTTTACTTTAAGGAGGTTTACCTATGAAGGATTTTAAAAAAAGCATCGTTTATCAAATATATCCTAAGTCGTTCAACGATTCAGATGGAGATGGACTTGGCGATTTAAAGGGAATTATAGAAAAGCTCGATTATTTAAAATTGCTGGGTGTAGACTATCTTTGGATTACTCCTTTTTATGTTTCTCCCCAGAAAGACAATGGATATGATGTAGCAGATTATATTTCCATTGATCCTCGTTTTGGTACCATGGAAGATTTTGACCTGCTAGTATCCGAGGCAAAAAAAAGGAACATGGATATTATGATGGATATGGTATTTAACCATACCTCCACAGAGCACGATTGGTTTCAAAAAGCACAAAAAGGCGATCCAACCTATAAAGACTATTATATTTTTAAGGAGCCCAATGTTGACGGCGGCCCGCCAACTAATTGGATATCTAAATTTGGTGGTTCAGCTTGGGAATATTCCGAAAAATATGGAGAATACTATCTTCATTTATTTGATGTGACACAAGCAGACCTAAACTGGGAAAATCCCAAGGTGAAACAGGAAATATTTGAAGTTGTAGAATTTTGGCTGGAAAAAGGCGTGAAAGGCTTTCGTCTTGATGTGATTAATCTTATTTCGAAGCCGGAAGCATTCCAAGATGATATCGTTGGAGATGGGCGCAGATTTTATACAGATGGTCCGAAAATCCATAATTATCTGAAAGAACTGAATGAAAAGACCTTTGGAAAATTTGAAGATATTATCACGGTTGGAGAAATGTCCTCTACCTCAATAGAACATTGCGTAAGATATTCTCATCCTGAAGAAAAAGAATTATCCATGGTGTTCAGCTTTCATCATTTAAAGGTAGATTATGAGAATGGAGAAAAATGGACAACAATAGACTTTGATTTTATAAAATTAAAAGAAATTCTTAGTTCTTGGCAATACGGAATGCAGGAAGGAAATGGATGGAATGCTCTCTTCTGGTGCAATCATGACCAGCCGCGCATCGTTTCCCGTTTTGGTGATGATATAAAGTATCGAAAGGAATCGGCAAAGATGCTTGCTACGAGCATTCAAATGCTAAGAGGAACTCCCTATATTTATCAAGGTGAAGAGCTTGGAATGACAAATCCTTATTTTTCAACTATTGATCAATATAAGGATGTTGAATCCATCAATTATTACAATATCCTAAGAGCAGAAGGAAAAGAAGAGAAAGAAATTATCTCCATCCTTCAGACAAAATCGAGAGATAATTCGAGAACCCCAATGCAATGGAGCAGTTCGACTAATGCCGGTTTTACATCAGGTACTCCTTGGATTCCATTAGCGGAGAATTACAAGAGCATAAATGCAGAAATGGCGCTGGAAGAGAAAGATTCTGTTTTTTACCATTATCAAAAATTAATCGCTTTAAGAAAAGAATACGATGTGGTTGCTTATGGGGATTATAACGAGCTCATGCCTGAGGACGAGAACATCTATGCCTATACTCGAAGCTACAAGGATGAGGTATTGCTGGTTATTAATAACTTTTACGGGCAAGAAAGTACATTCGAGATGCCTGAACAAAATATTGTTGGCTATGAAAGCCAGATTTTGTTGTCAAACTATCAAAATTCCAGCGATCCACAACCAACAATGATTCTCCGTCCGTACGAATCTGTTATTTATCTTTTTAAAAAATCGACGTTATAAAGTGAACCTTCCATCAGCGGGGGTTTTGTTCATCCCCCACTGATGGTTAGTTGAACTTATCGGATCTTTACGGGCAGTTATCCCCCACCTAGCTTCCTCGATTTCTCAGTATCCCCGAGGTGGGGGTTTTACTGCCCGTTAAGAGTGGGATAAAATACTTTGTTATGGTGATGGAAATGAGCAGTAAATATGTAACGCTTTATAGTGATATCGTTTCTAAAATTGAAAATGGATCTTATCTTACCAACTCTAAGCTGCCTTCAGAAAGCTGCCTAATGGAACAATATGAAATGTCCAGAGATACGGTGCGTAAAGCTTTGCATGTATTGGAGCAAAATGGGTATATTCTCAAAATCAAGGGAAAAGGCTCCTTTGTCATGGATTTTAGTAAATTCGATTTTCCAGTATCAGGATTAACCAGTTTTAAGGAACTTGCTGGAAAATTAAATTTGAGGACTAATACCTTCGTGCAAACGCTTGAGCTCGTTCCCTCCAATTCCTTTTTGAAAAAGCAGTTGGATTTAACAGGCGATGAAATGGTTTGGAAGGTAGTTAGGACTAGAGAAATAGAAGGGAAAAAAATTATCTTGGATAAGGATTATTTTAATAATACTTACATTCCCTTTTTGACAAAAGAAAGTTGTCAAGACTCCATTTACAAGCATATTGAAGAAGAAATAGGACTGCAAATAGGATTTGCCAATAAAGAAATTACAGTAGAGCCATGCAGCGAAGAAGATCGACGTATGCTTGACTTAGAGAATTATAATATGGTTGCAGTAGTAAAGAGCACCGTTCACCTGCAGGATGGAAGCTTGTTTCAGTACAGTGAATCAAGGCACAGACCTGATAAATTTAAATTTACTGATTTCGCAAGGCGGATACAATTAAATTAAATAACTAAACATTTCTCCCCTTCAAGCAAAAAGTGTAATCGATCATTTAAAAAGATGGTTTCCTTTGAGCCTGAAGGGGATTTAGTCCGTTCATACCTTTTCAAGATAATGCCTTTACTTCTATTTATTCCTTACTTCTCCTTTTCCATTCCTCTCGCAAAACTCCATATACAACGTGATCTACATAATGATCATACAACCATTCAGCCTGCCGGATGCATCCTTCCTGTTGGAACCCTAATCTTTTTGGTATTGCTCTGCTTTTGGAATTTTTAACAGCTGCTCTTATTTCCACTTTATTTAGATTTAGTTCCTTTAAAGCGTACTCCGTCAGCGCAGAAGCCACTTGTGTCATAATCCCGTGTCCTTGAAAGCTTTTACCAAGCCAATAGCCGATATAAGCTGTTTGGTTGGACCAGTTTATTTGATTATACCCTGCTATTCCAGCAATTTTCCCTTTCCATAAAATCACTGTGTTCATGCTCTTATTATCTGCATATCCTTGCAAACAGCCATTAATAAAAGACTGTGTATCTTCTAATTTAACAGTAGCATCCAACCATGGAAGCCATTTACGCAAATAGA
Organism: Niallia sp. 03133; assembly: GCF_052663225.1. Taxonomy (NCBI): domain Bacteria; kingdom Bacillati; phylum Bacillota; class Bacilli; order Caryophanales; family Bacillaceae; genus Niallia; species Niallia sp. 03133. Next base: position 231,675 of record NZ_JBQTCY010000001.1, on the reverse strand, counting down.
TTCTAGAGCTGTTTGTTAATTGAAATAGCTCATTTCCATCCCTTAATTCGATTAATTTTAATGATAAATTTTCGTTTATTTTATGTATAAACATGTAGAACTCCTTCGTTAGTTTTGTACGTCAAAAAACTAGGTGCTTACACTTTTTTTACTTCCCAATGTTCAAACCATGTCACATGAATATCCAATTTTCCTGTTTTCAGCCACTCAAAAGCCTTTAGCACAAGAGGCGAAGCATTTTCTATAGTAGCTTCCTCTTCCGAAATCCATAAGGCACCTAAAGAATCCTGGCCTTCAAATTGCACTGGCTCCGTAAGCTTCCCGCCTATTTTTACTACTGTATAAAAAACAGCAATATGGTGGACATGTGTAAATTCTCTCCATTTGCATGGAAACATGAAATCAATTGCGCCGATGTTTTCTTTCACCGTAATCTCTACACCTGTTTCCTCCAAAAATTCTCTTTTCATAGCAGCAGTGAGACTTTCCCCATGTTCTAGACTTCCTCCCGGCATATCAAATCGATTAGCATAGGGTCCACGCTTTTTACTGATCACTAGCAATTTGCCTTTTTCATAGAGAATGCCATACACCCCAAATGCACGGTGAAAATTATTTTTACCTTCCATTCGATTATTCTCCTTTCTATTTATCTATGTAAAAATCAAATGCAAATAATCACCATGCCCTCTGACTAAATCTACCTCTTCAGGGGAAGAAATCCAAAAAAGCCGAAAGAGCAATCCATCTTCCGATCCGCCGCCGGTTGGCTGATGCTCCCAACCTTCTCTCTCATCCATCACATTTATTTTATAAAAAAAACGATGATGAATAATCCCTTTTTTGTATTCCCAATGATCATCTGCAAGCAATGCTTCTACTTCTATATTCTTCAACCCTGTTTCTTCTTTTACTTCTCGAATAACTGCATCAAACGTGTTTTCATTTCTTTCCACCGTACCTTTTGGGATCTGAATTCCAGCTTCTCTAATCGAATGTTCAAAGACTAGAATCTGTGGCCTGGAATCTTTCATTCTTGTAATATAACCATATACTTTTTTTACTATTTTCATAGAAATCCCCCCTGTTACATCCCATCGTGCATATGCTGAAGCCTTCCTATTCTTCTCTTTGCCAAAGTCGTTTAATCAAGGTTTTTTCCTCTAGAAAAATTAGTTCGTATACATCTGGATTCGATAACTCTCTCCACTGAGTAAATCCAAATTCGGCATCAAAATATCTTAATATTAACGTTATCAAATTCCCATGTGTCACAATCACTATATTGTCAATATTTTGATAAAGACATTCCTTAAGAACTGATACACCTCGCTTCATCGCTTCCTTACTAGATTCACCACCCTCGTAAACAAGCTCTTCATCCCAAAAAGTATTTTCCAGCATAACCAGCCAGTTTGGATGAGGAGTAGCACACAGAACTCTTTCCGTTAATCTTTTATCTGTTGTAATCCTTATATTTAATTTCTTTGCTAAAGGGGTAATCGATTGAATGGTTCTTTGATATGGGCTGGATATGATAGATTCTATTTTTTTATCTCTGAAAAAATCCGCTAACTTTTTTGCCTGCAATAAACCGATACTTGTTAATTCAGCTTCTGGCTCCTGGCCATCTGCCTCACAATGGCGGATAAGATACACCGTTTTCCCCTTTAGTTCCAACTATTTTCATCTCCATCTATCTTTATTTTACAATTGACAATTATTTTTTTACCTGTTACTTTCATTTTGCAAAATCCCTAGCTAAATAGGACCACTAGCTGAATAATAATACCATTGTGACGGAAGTCCCTACTATTTCCACTTCTCTAAATCCTAATTTTTTATAAATCTGAACGGCCTGTTCATTCTCTGGATCTACACTTAGTGAAAGGGATGGATAGCAGTCTTTTTTTGCTTCTTCGATTATTTTTTTCATTAACTCGGTTCCTATTCCTAGCCCACGTGCGTTTTTCATTATAGCAATGCCTAATTCCGGTGTAATTTCATCAATAAACCCATAACCTTTATTGCTGCTGTCAAATAAACGATGCCAAACAGCACCAATTGGTTGTTTATATTGGTCTAATGCTATAAACGCTTTGTCTCCTTCTTTCCCCCAATCTTCATGATATTTTTTCAGACCTTTTTCATTTAACAATTCATCTCTAGATGGCTTTTTATTTTCTGATATATGGACCGATTCGTATATCATGTCTAAAAGAAATTCTTTTTCCTCTTTTTTTAATAGGCGTAACGTATGCATATCGGCGATCCTTTCTCTTACCTAGGATTTTAAGCATGCTAATCTATTGAAATAACGAATACTGTTCTGATATTTTGCCCGTCTTTTTCCATAAGGTGATAAAAGTAGAAGGTTAGTCCTGAAAGTTCGTCAGGCAATGGTGGAGAAATAATAAAATCATAGGAAATATGGCCATGCATGCCTCCTCCTCCTGATGGCCTGCAGTGATATTCCTCTCCCACAAATAGTTCTAATAGCGGAGGATTGCAAGCTTGTGCTGTCGGATCCCAATCAATTGTTGCATGTACTACACTTGCATTGGCGTACTGTCTTAGGAAAACGACCGTATAAAGTAAACTTCCATCAGTGGGGGTTTTTCCTCATCCCCCACTGATGGTTAGTTGCACTTATCGGACCTTTACGGGCAGTTATCCCCCACCTAGCTTCCTCGATTTCTCGCCATCCCCGAGGTGGGGGTCTTACTGCCCGTTAAGTGTGGGATAAATCAAATAAAATATTTAATCCTGTTTCTGCTTCCTTTAAATGATTGCTATATTCTTTAAAAATGAAGGTTAGTCCTGATAAATCTTCCGGGAGGGGTGGTGTTATGTTGAAGGTATAGCAGCGATGTCCGTCTGTTCCAGTACCATGAACTATTTGGCAATCATACCTCTGATTAATCATTAATTCGAAGTTCATAAGCGGATTCTGTCCATCCAGCACTGTATTGGCATTGTACGTATCTTGATTAAAATGCAAAACACTTACATTTTCATATTGCAGAATATGGGTAATTGTATACATGACTTCTTCTATTTCCACTGATTTTAAAACAGGGATATGCTTAGAGTAACCTTTTGGCTTAATTGGCAGCCTTAATTGCTCCTCTCTTCTGATTAAGCCAAAGAATATATTCAAAAAATGCTGGTGCGAATCATACTGTTCCGCCCAAATATTTATGAAACGGGCAGGCGGCATACTTGATTGCTTGCCGCCAATTTCTTTTCTTTTTTTTAAAAGTGCACATATTTCATCATCAATGCTTAGGAGCCTTTCATCATAATAATCTTTTTTTTCTGATTTCATGCATTTCGTCTCCTTTCATTTGACGTTTTGTAGGATAAATCAACTGATGATTAGCTGGGTATATTATGGATTGAACGTAAAATGCCTGTTTTGACTGTCATTCGGGTTTTTTTCTTGCCGAATCACTTGCTTTTTCTGTAGTAGCATTCTCTTTTTTCGCCGCCTCAATCTCTTTTCCAATGCCACTCGCGAAGCAGCTATATATCAAGCATTCAATTCTTTCTTCAACTTTCCAATCGCATTTTCCACTTTTTTTACATGCTTCTCCATATTCCTATTATTTCTAGCATGAAGCAAAGCTGGTCTAACGGATTCAATAGATCGTCCGAAAACATTCATCCATTCATAACGAGGCACCATCCATGTATGAAAGTGGTGAGACGTATCTTCGTTGTAAAAATAGTAAACATACTCTATCCCTAGTACTTCCCTCTGTGCTTTTCTAATTTTCGTTAGTAATAAGATATACTCAGTCATTTCTTCTTCTGTTAACTCATCCAAGCATTTAATATGACGTTTTGATGCTAAAATAACCAAACCTTCAATTGGATAGGCAACATCCTGATGGGCATGAAAATATTCTGTCTCTGTAATGACACCACCATCTGGATGAATTACTCCACTTGTTATTGCACAACTTAAACAATCTGCTTCAACTGTATTCCCATTTGCTAAAGTGATTTTTCTCATGTTTCCCCCTTCAAAATTTCTTTATAACCAAATATTTCTATACCCTTCTCCTTTTCCCTGCAAAAATGTTTTAAATTTGATAAGCATATTAAGCAAGAGACCATTTCAAAAACAAAATTCGAATTTAGTTGAATAAACGATACAAATATATTAGAATTTACAAATAAATACATGAATAGGAGGAATAGAATGGAACACCATTTTTCTGCACAGCAAACGGAAACTGTTTCATTAAAGGTAGAGTGGTCACCAGTTTGGGAGGTCATTCTTGGCATATCAGGATATACATATGCGCAGCTTCGACATACATTTGATTATGATGAGCAATGGACAGAATCTCTTTCATCCATGCCAGAATCATTCATCCAAAATTTAAAAATAATCGAAGAAACAAACTTATGGTATGGAATGATTATGCTGCAAAATGAATTTTCTGCGATTTCGATAGAAGATTTTGTTCATAAACTTTCCAGCTTAGATCGTCTTTCTTTTTATAAAATATTGCTTCCTTATAAAGATCGTTTTACAGAGGAAATCCGATTAGAAGCAGCCAATCAGCATCGATCTGATTCTCTTCAAAACTACGCTGGTTTTTTTAACGATCATGCTTTCCTAAAAAGTTATGTCCTTGCACTTACCCACTATCCAAAGGAAAAAATAATAGACTTATATCATTGTATTTTACAAGAATGGTACAACTGGATGATTCGGCTGGAAGTATGGGGAAAGTGGAAGCAGGCTCTAACTTTTGAACAAAAGCAATACACTTCCATTGATCATTTGAATCCTACAGCAGAAATAGAACGAATAGCAGGAATTCGTTATGCGCCGGAGCCTTCTGTCTGGACTATTAAGCTGATTCCTCATGTTTCCTACCGTCCATGGATTTTAGAAAAACGAACAGCAGATACAAAACTTTTCTTTTATCCGTTAAAAGATGAATATTTGCTTGAGCCAGGAATACCATCAAAAGATCTCATTCGCGGCCATAAAGCATTAGGAGAGGAGCTTCGTTTAAAACTGCTTTATCAGCTTTTACAAGGACCACAGTCACTTCAAGAATTAAGCATTGCATTTACCATGTCCAAAACCTCTCTGCACCATCAGTTGTCTTTATTAAAAGCAGCCAAATTTATTAAAGTAGAGAAAGGCATCTATTCTGCCAACTTATCGCAAATAAAAAGTTTTTCAGGAAAACTGAATCACTACCTGGGAACCGGCGTATGAAAAAGTACTCGAAAGCATTTAAAGCATTATGGATGGGAGAAATTATATCCGAATTCGGCGGGGCGTCCGGGGCTATTTTGAATGGATTATTATTGTATGAGCTAACAGGCTCTAAAGAATGGATGGGTACGCTTTGGCTTGTTTATTATATTCCGTCTATCCTTTTACAGTATATAAGCGCTCCTTTTCTCAACTATGTATCAAAGGAAAGAATGCTTTCGTCTGTTCAATTAATTCGTGCAACAGCTTATATTTTGCCGTTGATCGGTTATCTTTCTTTTCATAAAACAGGAGCCATTATTGGTTTAATTGTATTACAATGCCTATTGGGATTGGTTCAGCCTATTTATGCAAGCATTTCCTTTTCCTTATTGCCGGAAATTTGCAAAGACAAGGAGCTAGTGGAAGCTAATGGGTTATTGGATAGCACTATACGATTGATGAGCTTCCTTGCTCCCGGAGCGATTTCCTTACTGCTTATCTCATTTCCCCTTCATTGTCTTTACGGGGTTTCTGCTTTTTTATTTCTGCTCAGTTATTTTTCCCTTACATACTTGCCAAGGACGAGCAAAAGCAGAGCTATTTCTTGGTCAAAAAAATTATGGTGGGAAGAACTGCAAAAAGGATATCGGCTTTTTTTCCAATATTGCGAGCTAGTAAAGTTAACGCTTCTTTCTTCCACCGTTCATTTTGCTGTAGGAGCTACACTTGTCTTAAATATTCCATTTATCCGCGGCACAATGAATGGACAAGCATGGGAGTATGGTATATTCGCTGGTGCTTTTCCAATTGGATATGTGATAGGAACACTCTTGTTGAAAAAGATTCCAATAACATTTTACAGCATGTATGTTGGTTTAATAGGAGGAGGCCTCTCTTTTATCCTTTTATTTTTTGTTCAAACGATTCCCTTTGCCTGGATATGCGAGGTCTTTGGAGGAATAGCTTTTCCTATTTTTAATGTACAAAGTGCAGCGGCTTTTCAAAAGGAAGCACCCAAAGCCCGTTTAGCCCAATTAAGCTCCGTTCGCCTGCTTTTTATGAGGGTCATGATGCCATTAGGTATTCTCTTTGCATCCTCGACCCTCTTTTCATTCACTATTAGACAAAACTATTTTATTATTGGAATGATTATTTTCCTTCCAGCAACTATTTTGCTGCTGCAATCGTTTAAAGCACAGCATAAGTCTACTTACGAAGGGTAAATAGAACCGATCTATTACCCTTTTTGATTTGAGAGTTGTGGCATTTTTCCCTATAACTGTTGCACCTTTCTCTCTGATTGTTTCATTTTTATCGATATAGTTTTTTTTTTTTTAAATCGCCAATGTTCACATTATCTGTTCCCCGGCATTTCTATACATGCCTTTTTTCAATCAAACGAATGCCGACTCCCAGCATCAGTGTACCCATTAGCAGAAGTACCGCAGCTGGCAGAAGAATTTCTGACAAGGAAGCATCCTGTGTGATTACTTTATTCAGCATTTCCATGCCATACGTAATGGGTATAATTTTTGATAGAAGCAATAAAAATTTGGAAGTTACTATTTCTAATGGCCAATAGGCACCGCCAAGCATTGCAAAGCTTACTGTTATAAGCGGGATAAGCGAATTAAATTGACTCGCTGTGTTTACTAAACCGGTAAGTAAAATTGCCAATGCAACGATGGCAAACAAATAAGGGATGATCAGGAGAAAGACCCAATAATAGTTCCCATAAAAATCTATCCCAACACCGTATTTAAAAATAGCGAATATCAACATGATTTGAATATAGCCTACGATAAAACTAAACAGCAAATGCCCTAAATAAAGCTGTGTTTTCGACGTAGAAGATAAAATAAACCGATCCCAAATACCATTTTGCTTATCTCGTAAAATTTCCACCACCGTATAAGCGATTGTATAGATGCTGAAGAATAGGGTAAAGCCAAATAATGATTGAAGTGCCTGATTATAAGTGGATTTTTTCTCCGAAACATCACTGTCAAATGATACTGGCAATATTGGATTTGCTTCATTATCTGCTAAAATTTTTTCCGCATCTTGATGATTTTGTGCCAATTGTATCATTGCTGCCTTTTGCTGTTTATTTTGATAATATTTTTCTAAAAAGCGATTGATCACAATTACATTAGAACTATCAGCAATACGATAAAGAGTGTAATTATTTTCTGCCAGCGCTATACCAGCTTCTGATGTGCCTTCTTCTACTTTCTTTTTTGTTTCTTCTTCCGAAAACACCTTAAATGTATAGCTTTCGCTTTTGTTTAAGTCCTTTACAATGCTGTGAATATCCTCTGTCCCATTTACACTGTAAACAGGAACTTCTATTTTTGTAAAAGAAGATTTCCCAAGCAAAAAAGCAAACGCCATACACATAATTGTTGTTACGATAAGTGCACCTGGCTTGCGGATAAACTGTCTATATTTTCCCCATAGTATCGCCTTCATGATGCTACCCCTCTTTTCCTAATGAAAGCAAGTGTTAACACAATTAGTACTCCAGTAAATAACAGAATTGCTTGAATTTGATTCCAAATGTCGCTAAAGGAGTAATCCTGAAATACTTTTAAATAAGCGGTCATTGCTGCACCACCCGGCGAGTATTGTGCCAATGTCTCCATAAAACCGCCAATAGCGCTAACATCAAAAAAGCTTCCGCCAATAAACGAGAGAATAGGAATAAATAAACTTGAAAAAATATTGGCGACATTCCTTGAATTCAGTTTATAAGAAATGCTTGTTATAAATACAGCAAAGCTTGCAGTCATTGCATTTAACGCTAATGTTATACATAAATAATTAATAATATTAGGAAAGGTCACCCCATAAATGAGTGCTGTTAAACCAAACAATACATTGAGCTGAACAAAAGAAAGCAAAAAGGTTGCAGCGAATATTCCAGCAAAATAAGAAAAGCGTGATACATTTGCGAGTAATGTCCGCTGATACATATACTCTTCTTTTTGTTGATAAGCAAATCCAGCTATGGTTGTAGCGACATAAAAAACAAACATGACACACATGCCAACTGTATAATAAGAAATGGCGTCTATCTTTTTTTTCTTTGTGATATTTTCGATAGTGCCTACCTTTGTCTGGGCTGCAGACAGCTGTGTGTAATCAACTTTTAATTGCTGTGCTGTTTTTGCATAAGTTAACTCTTTCTGAAAATTAGTGATAATATCTTGAATAACCGTTGCTTCTAAGGAAGTGTTGTCGCTTACTGTTAATTTCCACTTTTCTACTTCTCCATTTCCCTGCACGAGCTTTTGATAAAATTGTTCAGAAAACGATGAAGGAATTTCCAAAACACCACTATATTTTTTTTGTTCTTTTGCTTTTAGTGCGCCTTCCTTTATGACTGTAACTTTCAACACTTTTTTTAACTCTTTATTTTCAGTCAGTTCCTTAAAAAAAATATCAACTGGATTAAAAGAATAAATAATAGCTGTTTTTTCCGCTTTTTCTTTTTCCGATAAAGACGAATTTTGAATGTCATTTATTGCTTTTTCCTGTGCTGTTTTCGGATTATCTTGCAACAAAACAGCAAGTTTTGCGTCTATTGTTACTTCATTATCATTTAATGCTCCTAATGCACTTCCTAAAATCGTAATAAGGATAAAAGGCATTAACAGCAGCACAACCAGTTCTCTTGGCCGTCTCCAAATAATAAGCAATTCTTTTTTTATCAGCTGCCAGAACATATTACCCCTCCTTAATCCCTTAACTGCCGGCCAGTAAGATGCAAAAATACATCCTCAAGGGTTGGTGTTTCAATATTTACAGAAAGCACATTTGTTGCATTTTCTTCTGCTAGTTTAAAAATATCCTTCAGCAAGTTGATTTGCTTCGGGACAATCACTGTAATAATAGATTGCTGGATAGAGAGATTTTTTACATTGGCATGATTTTTTAATGCCTCTACAAATTCATGCTTTACCATTTCTACTTTAATATTTATCGCCGTTTCAGCAGACAGAATATTTTTTAATTCTTCTTTTGTTCCAGAGGCAATAATTTGACCATGATCCATAATATAAATGCGGTCACAAAGGAACTCTACCTCTTCCATATAATGACTTGTATAAAGGACAGTCATGTTTTGCTCTTTATTCAGCCTTTTCACCGTTTCTAAAATATAATTGCGCGACTGCGGATCAATACCAACGGTCGGCTCATCCATGATGATAATCTTCGGCTCATGAATAAGGGCTACTCCAATATTTAATCTTCTTTTCATCCCACCTGAAAAAGTTTTCACCAAATCCTTTTCCCTATCTTTTAAGCCGATAATATCAAGCACTTCATCTACTCTTTGCTGCAGACGGCTGTTTGGAATTTTATGCATTTTGCCAAAAAAGATTAAGTTTTCTCTTGCCGATAATTCCATATAAAGGGCAATTTCCTGGGGAACTACTCCTAAAATCTCTCGTAAATGCTGTGGTGATTTTAATATGCTTTCATTATGCAAGCGAATATCGCCGCTATTTGGTGCAACTAAAGAAGAAATTAGCGAGATCGTCGTCGATTTCCCAGCACCATTTGGTCCTAACAACCCAACTGTTTCTCCACTTTCTAAATAAAAATTGATGGAATCTACTACCTTTTTTTGTTTATATGCTTTGGACAACTCTATAATCTCTAACATATTATCATCATCCTTTCTACAACCTATCATAAAGATTTTTCCTTTTATCTCCTATACCTAAAGGTCATTTCTTTTGGGAAAATAGTGACTTAGGTCATGGGAAAAGATCATTTTTTATGAAAAATGTTTTCCCTCCCACAAACGTAACATATATATTGCATTATGTAATATATATGTTACACTATTGGTAGAAGGAGGTAATAAATGAAGAATATGGTGAAAACAGCACGTCTTCAAATGAATTTAACACAACAGCAATTAGCTGAATTAACTGGTGTAACGAGACAGACGATCAGCTTAATTGAAAAAGGAAAATATAATCCCACATTAAAATTATGTCTAGATATATGTTATACGGTCAACAAATCTTTAGATGAATTATTTTGGATCGATAAGGAGGAATTATAATGCAAATAATTAGAGATGAACGTTTAAAATTGAAAAATCTACGGAATATACGGATTGCCTTTCTTTTTCAAACAATCTGCATTATAGGAATTTTAATTTATGATGGAGTTAAGTATGGATTAAATGCAGTAATGGATAATCCACTATACTTAGTGATTTTAGGTACATCGATTTTGCTTGGCTACTTAAATATTACGATATCTGTTGATGTATATGACGATCATGTAAAAAAGCCCGGCCCTTATTATAAAACGATTTTCTACTCTTTAGCAGTTGGCATTATCTTTTCCTTCATTACTGTACTAACACCTGATGGTACGACAAAAACTGGGATAATAGTAGGATCTGTATTATTTTTATGTTTTTTTTGCACCTTTACCTTTGCCTATTTTCTAAGAAAAAAACGCTATAATGAATTTAAGGATGAAGATGAGGAAATATGATTGGCACGGCATCCCCATTTTATGAAAGAAAATAGAACCCAACTGTTGATAAGTGGAATATTTTTCAAATAGAAGCAAGAAAGTGAATGCTAATATTCTAAATTACTTGAACAGACGTATTGTATAAAGGAACTCCCAGCATACAAGTCTGAAACGCTCCGAACTTAGAAAAAGTAAAGAAGGAATCAATAAGGAGTTGTATAAAAATAATGAGTAAACAGAAGAGATATTGGAATAAAGTCGCTAATCAAAAAGAATTTACTACCCCTTTTCAATCCGATCTATTTTTAAAACATGTGAATCAAAATGCTTCCATATTAGATTATGGGTGTGGTTATGGAAGAACATTATTTGAATTAAAAGATTACAAGTTTGAAAATTTACATGGTGTAGATTTTTCAGAAGAAATGATTAAGAGAGCTAAGTCCAATGAGTCAGAAATTAATTTTCAGGTTGTAAGAAGTGGCAGTCTTCCTTTTCCCGATAATTCTTTTGATGCTGTTTTACTTTTTGCAGTTTTAACGTGTGTTTATAAAAATGATGAACAGAATGCTATTTTAAATGAAATTAAACGCGTATTAAAACCAGACGGTATTATCTATATTAATGATTTTTTACTTAATGATGATGAAAGAAACAAAGCTCGTTACGCAAAAGATTATACTAAGTATCATACTTATGGAGTATTCGAATTAGCGGGTGGTGCCATTTTACGTCATCATAATGAAGAGCGTGTAAAAGAATGGACGAATCATTTTGAAGAATTAGAATACCAAAAAGTAGAATATGCAACGATGAATGGCAATCGTTCTAATGGGTTGGTTTACATAGGTAGGGCAAAATAAATGTATTATAGATATACTATCCAAAAAGAAATTCCTTGAATTTCGAGGTTTTCTTTTTGGATTACTAAGATCTAATTTGCTTAACCCCATTACTCTAAATTTGACTGATCAAACAATTTTTTTCTATCAAACTATCTAAGTTATGTATTTCTGTAATACAAGCATAGGAAGGCTTTTTCTTCCGATTCAACCAAACCCCATTCATGCCTGCATTATTGCTTGCTAGTGCGTCTATCTCCAAATTATCGCCAATATAAATACATTCTTCTGTTCTCGCATTCGCTTGTTTACAAGCTTTTATAAAAATATCCTTATTCGGCTTAGAAATGCCTAATTCACTTGAGGTGTTCACTTGATCAAAATAGGAATGCAATCCTGTATAATCCAGCTTTTCTACTTGCTGCTGATAATCGCCATTACTGATCACACCAAGTTTATATCCGAGTTTTTTTAATTGCTGCAAGCAAGGGGCTGCATCAGGAAAGGCTGTCCAATTTTCTTTGTAAAAATGCAAGTATTCCATAAATAATTGGTCTGCCTTTTGATCTGTTACACTTTCTCCAAAAAGTAATTTTATTCGCATCCTTCTTTGCTCTTGAAAGGAAAGTTCACCTGCCAAAAATCGCTCATAATAAGCATGGGACAAGCTGATCCATAATCTTGGAAACTCGTTATCCTCTATCAATAAATCCTCTTTATACTTATCATAAAATTCCTGTGCTCCTAATCTTTCTGCCAACTCATGGTCAACTAATGTTCCATCGAGATCAAAAAAAATCATGTGCTCACCTCACAATCAACTAGTAAAATCCTTTAATTGTGTTTTTCTTCATTCATATAAAATCATTTTTCACCGCAAATATAGCCAGCTGCGTCCGGTCTCTTAGTTCCAGCTTCGTTAAAATTTGGGTGATATGATTTTTAACCGTTCCAACAGATAAAAACAATTCACTGGCAATTTCTTTATTTGTTTTGCCTAAGCCGATATTTTTGACAATTTCCTTCTCTCTGTTTGTCATCGGAAAAAGAGTTGTTGTTTGCTTTTTCGATTTCTTTTCTAAAAGCAGCTTTGGCATTACTTTCGCAGCTACTTGGTCATGAATAGAGATTCCGCCTGCTAAACAGCTTTTCATGCTATGCAATAAATAATCGCTGTCCGTAGTTTTTAATAAAAATCCGTTTGCTCCTTCTTTCAAAGCCTGAATAGCATATTCCTCATCATTAAAGGTCGTTAGGATAAGAATTTTCACCTGCGGAAACCTCTTTCTAATTTGCTGTGTTGCTTCTATTCCATCCATTTCAGGCATGCGAATATCCATTAGTACAATATCCACAGCATGAAGGTCTAGTAAATGCAGCGCTTCTTTTCCATTTTCAGCTTCTGCAACAACTATAACCTCTGCATCTTGTTCAATAATCATTTTCAGGCCGTTTCTTACAATTTGTTGATCTTCCGCGATTAAGACCCTTATCATTTTTCTATCTCCTCTACCGGCATATTTCCTTGTAAAATAAATTGATTTTCTATTTGAAACGTATTTAGTTTTCCGCCTATTTCCTCTAATCTTTTCTTCATATTTTTCAAGCCAAATCCGTCGTAAATAGGATGTTTATGTAAGTAGGCATTTTTCATCTCAATTGTTAGATGTCTAATCGGCGAAACTCCTAATGTGATAAAAACCTCTTTTGAACTACTGTATTTCATAGCATTTGTGATGCCTTCCTGAATAATTCGATAGAGAATGGCGCTTTGCATATTGCTGATGCGCATTCTTAATACACCTTGTTTTGTTGTTAAATGAACATGCACGGCATTTTCACTTTCCAGCTTTTTTATTAAATGAATAACAGATGAAATCCCTTGCATTTCCTCCGCCTGTAATATGCGTACTGCTTTTCTTGTTTCTTCCAATGATTCAGATGCCATATTTTGCAGCATCGCATACGATTCCTTTTTTTCTTGAATAGAAAGAAGTTCAATTTGCATTAAAAGAGCTGTTAACTTATGCCCGACAGAGTCATGCATTTCTCTTGCAATCATATTCCTTTCTTCCATTCTTGCTGTACTTTCATTTTGAAATGCCTGCCGTTTTTGGATCCGATATTCTTGCAATAATGATTCATATGTATCTTTTATCTGTAAATATTCTTGCTTGCTTTCATTTAAAAGAAAAAGCAATATAACTACGGTTAACGCTGCACATCCATATAAAGTGATCGGATAATGAAATACTAAAATACTGATAAAATAATGGATAATGATTGTACTTAAAAGGATCACACGGAATGCTTTAATTGAGACTGCTTGACTACTCTCCATTAATATGAAGAGCACAAGTATTGCTAAAAAAAGAAATACTTCCTTTTCCACAGCTAATGCTACCAATTGGATAAGAAAAAGTATGGACAAGTAAATGAATATTTTCTTCTTAATAATCGGAAGGAGAAAATAGAGTCCGAGAATGCAAGTGGAAAAGAATAGAAGAATAATGAATGAAACGGTATGTGGATAGGCAGCGGAAATAGCTCCTGTCATTAATAGTAAAAACAGCAAAAATTTTATATAGTAAGATCGCAAGCACAATCTCTCCATTTCTATAATAATCTGACTTTAACGTATCAAATAAAAACGGAACTGGTCAACAAAATTTTTCCAATGCATCTGGAATAAACAAAATGACGAAATTTGGCGATTTTTGAAGAAAAATAACTACTTCGGAAAAATTGAAACAATATTGCAAAAAACTGAAACAATAGAAGGAAAAATTAAAACAATAAGGGACAAAACTGAAACCATTTCTAAATCCAAAGAAAAAGAGAAGGATTTCTCCCTCCCTTTTAGCCAAAATGCCATAATCCCATCGGCAATGTCATGCCTAAATACAGGACAAGTACCAATGCGACAACAAATTGCGTCCATAGTATCGTTGTTTGTCTGCCTTTTTTTGTTCGAACGAGAATCATTTCCAGCGCAACAATTACCCATAGTCCAACAAGTGTTTTTAGAACATACATTGGCGGAAGACTTCCTAAAGTGTATAGCATCCATATCCCCGTTCCTATAACAAACAAATACATTAAACGAAGAATCATATGTACAATCTTGCTGCCCTTTTCTTTTCCACTTTTATGCAACCCGTATGCTATTACAAACAGAATCAGTGCAAGCAGCCATGAAGTGATGTGAGCATGTGTCATTATGTCTCTCCCCCTTTCCTTTCCCCTATCTTATCATAATTCCAAATACATGATATCGCTTTTATTATTCCACTGCTATACTGGATAAAACCCTCAATTCCTTTTTTTGGATCTAAAACACCAATTTGTGGACTAGCCCAATTAAACTTTAACCGATTAGTCCACAAATTCCCATTCCGAGCAATATCCCACGTTTTAAGCTATATTATCTTTTTTCCAATGCATTAAGCCGCTGATTTACTCTTTGCAGACTGCGTTGAAGTTGATTAATCTCTCTTTCCTGCTGTTCATTTTGCCGTTCCAGCTGATTCACTCTGCGTTCTAATTGATTGACAGTTCGTTCCAATTGGTTAACTGTACGTTCCAGCTGATTTACTCTGCGTTGAAGCTGCTGCCATTGAGGCAGCTGCAATAATTGTGATTGCTGCACTTGTCTGTTTGGGTCATATTGATCATACGATACATATGAATTGTAGTCGAACTGGGCTTGTGGAATTTGATAATTTCCATAGTGATACATCTGAGCATCTCTCCTTTTGGGTTAATACCTTATAGATTATGTAGGCATTTTCACTGTGAAACGGCGAATACCCAGGAGCTTCTATGAATAATAACATTATTTACATTTGAAATTGGTAACTATAATCAGAAAACAATTTCTTGAGAAAAATCTTCCTCTCTCCAAAGTTTACATTCCATATTAATATCAATATCCATACAAACAATATTTTTCTATTCCAAAAAAATTTCTACTAAAAAATTCATATACTTTTCATTATTCCTGCACTAAATGAATTTAAAAAGTTGTATAATTTATTTGTAATTTGCATTTTACACCTTATTAGCCTTCAAGCAACAGAGCAGGCGAAATGCTGTGACTAATACTTGACATGGCTTTAATAGAAGAACAACTGAAAAGATACAAGGAGATTTTAGTATGACAGACAAACATAAAACACTCCCTTCCTTATCATCCAACTCTGTTCGTTTGGCGATATTATTAGCAATTGTTGGTGGATTCTTGGATGCCTATACTTTCATCAGCAGAGATGGAGTGTTTGCCAATGCCCAAACAGGGAATATCGTCTTATTCGCTGTAAAAGCAGCTGATGGAGCATGGAAAGATGCGATGCTTTATATTCCACCTCTCATTGCATTTATTTTAGGTGTGTTAGTATCAGAAATCGTTAAAGTTCCTTGTATAAGACATTTTTTGCACAGCTATAGACGATCCATTCTTATATTAGAATGTATTGTTTTATTCATAGTCGGCATCATGCCAACAAGTATACCGAACATAGTGGTAACCGTCTGTATATCCTTTGTATCCTCTTTACAGATTTCCACTTTTAACAAATTAGATAAGTGGGCCTATAATTCAACGATGACAACAGGAAATCTCCGGACTGCAACCCAAGCAGCCTATGCAGCATTTATCGAGCATAATCACGAAGCGAAAAAACAATGCAAAGAATTTTTTGGCATCATTGCTTCTTTTTTATTTGGCGCATTGATAGGGACATTTTCCACCACTTATATCGGGAACACCTCCATCTGGATTGCATCAGGAATTTTAGTTGTTGCACTTATCTTCTATCATCGGGATAAAGGGTATTTGAGAAGGTCAGCGTGTTGAAGTAATCTTTGATAAAACTTCATTCTTAAACTTTAGTCATTTTACTAATTTTGTTTATTTAAGTTTGCCTTTATTCGTTCAAATTCAACAGGCATATTTACACTTAAAATTCCCATCCCCACTCTTATAATAAAGTGAACCTTTCCATCAGTGGGGGTTTTCTTCATCCCCCACTGATGGTTAGTTGCGGTCCACAGGATGTGGATTACACAAACGTTGCCACAGGAAGTGGCGACCTTAGTTTGTGTACCTCTTATCGGACCTTTACGGGCTGTTATCCCCCACCTAGCTTCCTCGATTTCTCAGCATCCCCGAGGTGGGGGTCTTACTTCCCGTTAAGAGTGGGATAAAATTGCTGCTATTAAAACCTTTCACATTACTAATATCAAAATTACTGCTGAAGCGGAGCTTGTTTTATCTGTAGGTTTAACCGAATGTTTAATTGATTACTCATTTATGTGCTTTCTTAATTCTTGGAACAGTGTCACATCATTCGAGCGAAGTCTTTATAAAGCAAACTTCCATCAGTGGGGGTTTTTCCTCATCCCACTGATGATTAGTTGCACTTATCGGACCTTTACGGGCTGTTATCCCCCACCTAGCTTCCTCGATTTCTCGACATCCCCGAGGCAGGGGTCTTACAGCCTGTTAAGCGTGGGATAAAACATATAATCCCAATTTCTTTTATCTCCATTCCTCTTTTAACCTCCTTTCGCTTATTAGAGTGAATGTCTGGTAAAAAAGTTTCATATTTTTTATCCTGTTTTTAAAAGCTTTTATTTTCAATGAGTTTGCTCCTTACAATCCTTTCAGCAAGCAATAGGAAATGATCTCCTTCTATACTAGCAATGTTTAAACTAGTTTTTATTTGTGATGCTGCATTTGGCGCATTAAAATTATTAGTAGTGTGGACCCTGCACAATCCGGCACAAAAAGTCGGATGAATCGATTTCACTCCTGCTATCCTACTAATGAAGGAGGTCATATGATGGATTTGCTTAAGAATATGAATGGAGCGATACAGTATATCGAAGAAAACCTTACGAACGATATTGACTATAAAGCGATAGCAAGGATTGCTGTCTGCTCTGAATATCATTTTAAAAGAATGTTTTCTTTCCTTGCAGGAATTTCACTATCCGAATACATCCGTCGCAGACGACTTACTCTTGCAGCATTTGAGCTTAAAGACAGAAGCGTAAAGGTAATCGATATTGCCGTTAAATATGGGTACAACTCAGCAGATTCTTTCTCTAGAGCATTTCAACATTTGCATGGCATAACGCCATCAGAAGCCAGAAATAATGGCAATTCACTGAAAGCCTATCCACGAATGACGTTCCAGTTATCTATTAAAGGAGGCAATGAAATGAACTATCGCATCGAAAAAAAAGAAGAATTTCGCATCGTTGGTATAAAGAAAAGAGTACCGATTCTCTTCAATGGGGTTAATCCGGAGATTGCTTCTATGTGGAAGAGTTTAGATGCTGAAACAATCCATCATCTAAAAAAACTTTCTAATATTGAGCCTAGGGGGCTTCTTAGTGCATCCACGAACTTTTCGGAAGGTAGGATGGAGGAAAAAGGAGAGCTTGACCACTATATTGGGGTTGCAACAACAAAGGAATCCCCAGAAAATTTTACACAGCTTGAAGTTTCTGCCTCTACATGGGCAGTATTCGAAGCAATTGGACCATTTCCTGATACGCTGCAAAATGTCTGGGGACGCATTTATTCGGAGTGGTTTCCATCTTCCAATTATGAACAAAGTGAAGGTCCAGAAATCTTGTGGAATCAAGATAAAGATGTAACCTCACCGACTTTCAGAAGTGAAATATGGATACCAATTGTAAAAAGATAATAGAATAAGAAAAGATCCATAGAAATGATTCTGTACCTCCATGGATCTTTCTTTATTACAAAACGTATAAAACTCTTCCTTTAACATCCCATCTAACGCTTAACAAAAAGAACAATAATAAGCACAAAAACGATTCCAATCATCAAAAAAGGGCCGACACCCGAACTATACACAATATATATTTTAATGTGTCTCAACGCATTCACAGCAAAAAACAGCAGGAAGAAAATACAAAACAACAGGATTAGAGGCATATTTCTATTTCGATTCAAATCCACCAGCCCCTTCGAAGAATCTTATGTGCAGATTAACAATGCTGGAACCAACCATACAGGCGAGAAAAATTTGGAGGATAATAGCTTTTATTCTTTTTTCCGCAATATAACACTATGTTCATCACATCTTGTATTATTCATCTAGCTTGCCATGTTGTTGATAGTGAACCCTTGTAATGGTCTATATGCGAAGGAGAGCAAGTTTTGCTAATAGAACTGAACTAAAACAAATAACGCGACTATTAAAATCCAAATGTTCTTTATACGTACTATGAATAACCACTATTGTCATTTGAACTTTCTATTTGCATGACAAAAGACCAAATCGTAATGATTTGGTCTTCAGATAAGTTATTGTCATAATAATGCAACGATCTTTAAGCTTCATTATTTACCAGCCCCTGCTTGCACCACCTCCGCCGGAAGAACCGCCTCCTCCTCCTTTTGGACCTCCTCCTCCACCGCCTCTTCCGCCTCCGCGGGAAAGAATGGAGAGAATGGCATAGGAGAATGTTCCACCAAAAAATTTAATATCCAAAAACAATGCTACAATCACTATGATAATAATAATCCAACTTGGAAAACTATTGTCATCCTGTGCTGCAGCTGGTTTGTCTGCTTTCAGCTGCTGCTGTTCATCTATGTTGTACTCAGCGTAGACTTCATTTGCCAGCACTTTATAGGTTTCTGTTATTGCTTTATTCGGCTCCTGATTCTTCAAATATGGCAAAGTATATTCATCTAGAATTCTTCCTGCTTTTCCATCGGGGATTCTTCCTTCAAGACCATAGCCGACTTCTATTCGTACCTTTTTCTCTTCTGTTGCTATTACTAGAAGCACACCATTGTTTTTTTGCTTATTGCCAATTCCATATTGCCTGAATGCTTTATTGGCATAGTCATCAATCGATTCATTTCCGATCGTTTTCACTGTTAACACAGCTACTTGTGCAGTTGTTTGATCTTCAATGGAACGACCAATGCTGTTCAATTCCTGCTTTTCTGCATCGCTTAATAAATTTGCAAAATCCTGAACATATATATCGCCAACCGGTTTTGGAATGTCATTGCCTGCTGCTAGTGCATTTCCACTTGTGAAGCAAAGAATAAAGATGGCAAATAGTCCGGAAAAAAATTTGGACACCATTATCCATTATCTCCAAAGTCGACTTTTGGTGCATTTTCTGCTCCAGGACTTGCATTAAAGTATTCTTTTTCATCAAATCCTGTTATTTTTGCCATTATGACACCTGGAAATCTTTTTACTTTTTTATTGTAGGATGCAACTTGTGCATTATAATCCCTTCTTGCAACGGCGATCCTATTTTCTGTTCCTGCTAATTCATCCATTAATTGAGTAAATTGCTTATCTGCTTTTAAATTCGGATAATTTTCCACTACAACTAACAATCTGCTTAAAGCGCTGGATAATTCTGCATTTGCTGTTGCTTCTTCTTCTGGAGAATTAGCACCTGCCAACTTAGCACGAGCATTCGATACAGAAGCGATGACTTCTTTTTCATGGGAAGCATATCCCTTTACTGTATTAACAAGATTCGGAATCAAATCTACTCTTCTTTGGAGCTGGGTTTCAATTTGAGCATAAGATTGATCTACATCCTCTTCTGCATTCACAAATCCGTTATAGCTGGACATTACGATAATGACAAGGACTACTAGTACTACTATCGCTATAATTATTCCACTAAATTTTTTCTTCAAATTTGAACACTCCTTATTTCTCTATTTAAGTTTTTATATGTACAATCCCTCCACTATAGACTAACTTTTTCTGCTTATGATAAATGAAACTGCAGCAGTGTTTTATTGTCTATTTACAGCGGATGATTTTTTCATTATTCCCCTTTTCCTATTGCATCACACCACTTTCTTTTGCATGTCTTGCTGTTCTTTCTATCCTCTTTCCAAATTTCCGCTTCTTCTAAACAAACGAATTAAAACCTATTCTCCTTTTGGTCATAGTCCAACCTTTGCCCTGCATAATCATAACTTGAGAACATAATTGAAATAGGCGAATGTATCACCACTCTCGATATACAACATAGTATGTAAAAGAATCTTATGTAAAGGATGTTGATCATGCCAGCTATTGTTGGAGTGGTTCAAGTTATTTCCGTAGGGAGCAGCTCTATTTTTAATATTGGGGATGTATATAAAATGATGCCCATCTCGAATGCAAAAACGTTTTCTGGATCGGGTTCTTTTAATACGGGAGATGGATTAAAGATTACCAATTATCAAAGCTCCACCAACACTTTTGATAATGATGGAATAGACCAGGGAAATTTCTTTAATGCCTAATAAGATAAGGTGATAGGAATGAATTATTTTATTCAGCAGTCCATTACAATAAATACTATTAAAATTGGAGGAATAACCAACTCATCTGTTTTTCAGGTGGGGAGTGCAGGAATTATTAAGCCTGCTTCTTATTTATATAATTCAGGAGGCTTTAGCCAAGCAGCACCCAATCCACTCGCCGAAACTGCCCCTGGAGCAGATCTTGCTGATCAAAGCTTAATTTATTCACCTTCTGTTCCCTTGCAAGCTCCTTCTAAAGCGTAACAAAGGAGGTCTCTTTTATGTCCCAAGATTTTTACCAATACAGTGAAAAGATGCGTTCTTACTTACAATACCTTGAAAATAGAATAAAAAGCTTAGAACAAACAGTCGCATCCTTAACCAATGAGCTTGCATTGCTGAAACAAAAACCGTCTATTCATGTAGATCGTATTGATTACAGCTTTGACCAGTTGAAAATTGAAACATTAGAAGGAACATTAAATATTGGCCTCAACCCTTCCGATCTAGAAAAAATTGAAGAATTGTCAGTCAATCCAAAAGGTCCTGTCAATCAAAATGGCCCTTTTTATCCACCTGTCGATCCGAAACAAATGATGAATCGTTCCATGGAAATAGAGGAAACAATGCACCAATTTATTCAACTGGAATTGCCTGAATTTATTATGAACAAACAAACTGAACTTGGTTTGGAAGAGGATGAAGCATATATAACGTTTATCCAAGAAGATGTTACAAAACAATTGCTGACTAGAATTTCTTTTTATCTACAACAGCAAAAGCGATCAGATGAGGAAAATCCAGCTGAATTTTCTAAAAAAATCATTTCCTCTTTAAAAGAGGAGATTATGAATGGTGTTCATTTATTTTTAAGCAATATTCCAGAAAATATGAAGGGAAGAAAAGGTGTATGAACTTTCAAGTTTATAATAGAGATTTACAAGTGGGAGAAATACGAATTATTGGGGTCGCCAGTTCATCCATCTGCTTAATTGGTGATACGCAGACCATTCAACTTGCATCATCCTTTGATACTCCTGCTGAATCTTTGATTATTGGCCCCTTTGTTCCATTAATTCCGAAAGGATAATAACAAATGCAGAGAACATCTGTTGTTGATAAAATTTCCTTAAACATTCTTTCTTTTTCTTCTTTTTTAGAAATTGGGGATGCTTCTTACTTTCAAGCATTTTCCCGAGCATTAGCAGTGCAAAGACAAAAGAATATTTTTTATGGGTCTGAAGGATCTTTTCATTACCCCGTTTTCTCTGAACCGATCCCGCTTCCGCCTATTCAAGAAGAGATTATCTGTCAATTTGAAAATGTGAAACCTATTATTAAAGTAAATTATATTAACATCATTGCTGTATCTGCATCTTCATTATTACAAGTTGGAAATTGTTCGCATCTGCAAGCAGAAACAAGAATCAAACATATTAGGCAGCTATCTGCCTCACCATCCAGCCCTACAGGAGATTTTATCGTGAAATTAGAACAACCAGAAAACCCACTTTAATGGAACTGCTTTTGTTCTTTTATCATTAGACAAATATCTGAAATAGTGAAGAAAAAGCGTTAGCTTATGTTAACTTAGACAAGGAGAAGGAAGCATTGCTTCAATATGATGCTTGCCGATTAAATACTTGAAATCAGAGAGCTGGACGTCGATCTAAGCTACACATTTTAGACTCTCTTACTTTTTAAAAGGAGGAATTATTTTGCCAGCTATTATTGGTCCTGTACAAATTGTCAATATTGCAGACGGAGTAGTACAGTTTGGAGACTCCCTTTTTATATCTCCAAAAGGAAACTCTAAAGCTACATTAGGCTCGGGAACTTCTAATACTGGGGCTTTCATTATTACAAATAATGGTTTAAGTGCCAGCAATTATATAGATACTAGTCTTCTTGATCAGCCAAACGTTTCAAACAACTAGATTACGAAAGTTGCAATACTCTTCAATAAGTTGCAAAACACCCATGATTCTATCCAAATCAACGGGTGTTTTTTTACGTTTCCTGCTGTTTTCCTATTTAGAAGGTTTATGCTTCAGAAGGCAGGAACAGCTTTTCCATAATCATTACATCAACAAATTGACCATCTATCATCCCTTGCTTTTTAAAGATGCCAACCTCTCTGTAATTCATTTTATGGTAAAGCCCTTGGCCCAATTTATTAAAAGGAAAAGTGAATAAAACAAATTTATGAAATTGATTGGAAACAGCGTATTTCTCCAGCTCTGTTAATAAAGATTCACCGATTCCTTTTCCTCTATGATTCCTGTGAATATAAATAGATAGTTCTCCTACCCCATCATAGGCAGAACGAGCATTATACTGGTTAATGGAGGCCCAGCCAACGACCGTTCCTTCTTCGTTTTCTGCAAGCATAGCAATATAGCGGTTTTGATGTTTTTCGAACCAATTTGTTATATAGGATTCATCTTTTTGATCCTTTTCGAAGGTGGCAGTTCTATCTGCAATTCCTTGATTGTAAATGGTCAAAATATCCTGTAAATCTGCTTCTGTTACCTTTCTAATCAACAAAATAACCACTCCCCACAAAAACAAAATTTCAGCAATATCGTTATATATCCCACTCTTAACGGGCAGTAAGACCCCCACCTCAAGATGTTGAGGAATCGAGGAAGCTAAGTGGGGGATAACCCGATAAGTTCAACTAACCATCAGTGTGGGATGAAGAAAACCCCCACTGATGGAAAGGTTCTCTTTATATGATTGCTTTACAATGGATACTATTTTTCTATCTTATCATAAGTACTTTTTTAAAAGAGTTTTATTAGTAATAATTGTTGTTTTTCACTATAAGTTTGTAATGTTAATACTTCTGTTAATTTTTGTTAATTTAACTGAAATTAACAGAGATAAATGAAATTTGTCATTATATGTTAAAATAAAATTGTTGTTTGAGAAAAGAAGCTAACGGCAATACTTTTCATTATTGTCTATCAGATTATTAGGGAGTGTAGACTTTGGAAGGTATGGAAATCTACTTTTTCATTAGAGCAATTTTTATTATTTTTATTCTTAGTTCATTAGTTATCTCCATTTTTATGATTGGTCCACTAAAAAACCAGAAGCTTATTAATGGTTTTACTATTGGAATGTTTTCTTGTATCGCAATAGTAGTATCGGTGATAAATGGAATAATAGGGGGATATTTAGCCGATGGTATATACCCAGGTGGGGATGCTTTTATCTCCTGTTTATTTCTAATTCTGGTTATTTTATGTGTACTGAATCTAATTCTTTATGTGAACATGACAAAACAAAGAAATTCTGTTTAACATTCATGTGAAATATCTCCTAGATGTGCATGTCAGCCTTCAAATAACGAGGATTTATCAGAAAAGTTCAACAAAATTTTTTTCGCTCAGAGTGGTAATTCTCTGAGCGTTCTTGAATGTTAATCGGTATGGAGTATTTACTGTTAATGAAAGTATTATATACTATGTTTTTAGGTTTTTCTCCACATTATCAAATCTATTTATTATTTGGAGGATACTCTTTTTTTATTTCCTTAAAATATGTGCTCCATCAAAGAAAAACAAATATTTTTCATCTACTTTCCGTTTCAGCATTTTCTCCAAAGCTTCTGTGTACAACTCGATTTGTCTTTGATATCGTGCTTCCAATACCGGTTTTGCTTCCTCATATCCGCCTTTAAACTTTCCGGATATTGTATCTGTTTTGTAGTCAAGAAGAACTGTTCCCTCATCATCCTCAAAATACACATCAATGATCCCTTGAACAAGGATTTGTTCTTCTTCTTCTCCGCTCCAACCTGTATATACTTGGCTTGCTGGATATGAAATATTAAACGGAATTTCCCGGACTAGTTTTTTTGCCTTAAGCATCCTTTGTCCAATCTTTGATTCAAAAAAGGAAACGACAGCATTTGAATCGATTACTTCTGCTTGCTCCGCTGTTAATAATTCCTTTCTTATCATCTCAGTCAATAATTCTTGAATGGATTGATCCGTAATGTCTTCTTGCAAATCAACATGCTGCATGACCATATGCATAGCCGTGCCTTTTTCAGCAGGACTTAATTTTTTCTCCTGCATAAATTTTGGTCTATTCCATATAGGCTTGTTCCATTTTTTTAGCAGCTCTGTCCCACTTTCTTCTTCTATTCGTTCTCCTTGTCTTTTCAGCTCAGAAACCGATTGCTTGGAACGAAATACAGTGCTGTCTATATGAGAATATTTCCATGCAAAGGTTTCGTCAATCTGCTCTTTATAGGGTGATGTAACGTCTACTTTTCGGCCGTTCGTTACTTTTTCCAGCCAATTATCCTGCTCCTCCTCCTGATTTTCTGTAAAAGCGAGCACCTCTTCTTTTGAGTGAATGGTTACATCCCAAGAAGAAGGATGTTGAGCTATTTCATCATGCGCAAGCCATTTTTCTGTATGCACCTCTGTGCTGTCTTTGTGCCTGACTATTGCAGGACCAATCCAATCTAAATAGGAACTTGCAGATGCCCTATCAAATTCATTTAGCAGCCAGCTTCCGTGATTTGCTATTTGCGCCCATTTTTGCTTCGCTTTTTCCGTATCTTTCACTGACCCAATTATTAGTAATTTTTCCTTAGCACGAGTCAACGCTACATACAATACGCGCATTTCTTCTGCCAACAGCTCCATTTTCTTCTTTTTCCTAAAGGCAATTTGCGCGAGGGAAGGGTAGGATATGCGGTTTTTCACATGAATATATTTCGTTGCAAATCCTAAATCTTTATCTAATAAAAATGATTTCTTCAGATCCATCGTATTAAAATTTCTGCCGATTCCAGCTAAAAATACGACTGGAAATTCCAATCCTTTACTGCTGTGTATTGTCATAATGCGAATAACATCTTCCTGTTCCGTTAACGCTCTTGCAGCACCTAAATCATTTCCTCTATCCCTCATTCTTTCAATAAAGCGCAAAAAGCGGAATAGTCCGCGGAAAGAAGTGGATTCATATTGCCGCGCACGATCATAAAGTGCACGCAGGTTCGCCTGCCGCTGATTTCCACCAGGCAATCCTCCTGCAAAATCATAGAAATGCGTCTCCCTGTATAATTTCCAAATCAGCTCTGACAGCGCTCCTTGCCTCGCCTGTGTGCGCCAATCTGCCAGCATCGTAAAAAATGGTTTTATTTTATCGTATAAAGCTTCCTCTTTATTTAATGGTTGATTAAAATAGGCTTGCACCGCTTCATAAAAAGAACCTTGTTTTTTGGATATTCTAATTTGGCTAAGCTCCTCTTCGTTCAGTCCAACAACAGGGGAGCGCAGAACAGAAGCCAATGGAATATCTTGATATGGATTATCGATTACTTTTAACAGGGACATCATAATACTCACTTCTGTTGATTCGAAATATCCTGTTGTTAAGCTGGCATATGTTGGAATATTATACTGCTTTAATTCTTCCATAATTTGCGGAGCCCATGTCATAGAGCGAAGCAATATAACCATATCTTTCAACCTAATCGGCCGGTAGCTTTTTGTTTTTGTGTCATATACTTCCTGCTTGCTTTCCAAAAGATCCTTTACCTTTTTAGCGATAAGCCTAGCTTCCAGATGAGATTGCTCCAGATCTTGTGCGTCAAATTCACCACTGCCAGACTCTTCGCTGTTTTCCTTTTCTTCTGCTTTTTGATTAATAAGCATTACTTCAATAGGATAAGAGGTTTCTTCCGGATAAGCAGCCCCTTTAACAAGTTCAGCACTATTGTCATATTCTATTTCGCCGACTTTTGCCCCCATTATTTGTTTAAATAAAAAGTTTGTGCCGTAGAGCACTTCTTTTCTGCTGCGGAAGTTTTTAGCCAGATCAATTTTATAGCCTGCATCCTCCCGCTCCTGAAAACGGAGATATTTGGCTAAAAATAAATTAGGTTCTGCCAGCCGAAACCGATATATCGATTGCTTGACGTCCCCGACCATAAATAAATTGCCCCTTGCTTCTTCATCTGCTGTCACAAGCTGAAGAATTGACTCTTGCACTAAATTAACGTCTTGGTACTCATCAATTAACACTTCTTTAAACTGCTCCCGATAATCCAGTGCAGCTAGAGATGGCATTAAGAGATTTTCCCTTTTGGCAGAAGGATCATTTAATATATCGAGACAATAATGCTCTAAATCCGCAAAGTCAACTAAACCTTTTTCTGCTTTTGCTTCCTGAAAGCGATTGGAAAAGGCTTGTACCAGCACAACAAGTGTTTCGATATACGGCTTCATTTCCTTCATGTCTTTTAGAAAGCTTTCTGGCATCCTTGAAAATAGTTCCCCCTGCACATCTTGCAGGATTTTTTTCGCCCGCTCTCTTACCCGCTGCCCCTCTTCCACTACAATTGGATCATAATCGTCTCCTTTACAAGGCTTTGCCCGAGTGAACTTTAACGATTGCATCGCTTCATACAACGTTTTCCATCCATCCTTTTTCGCCTGCATCAATACTTCTATTAATGTCAGATCATCTGAGAAATTTGCTGCCCTTGGTGCTGGTCCTCCTGGAAGTTTTGTCAGCTCCAATCCATATTCCAACAGCTGCTTCGCTCCTTCTAAATGGAGATCCACATCAAATAGCAATTCTTTTGCAAATGGCAAGTCCTCTACATTAAATCCTTCATCCAGCTCATACATGTGAATAAGAGAGGATAAATAGGCGCTTGGAGATGGATTAGCCCGGGAAAAATCATATACTTCCTGAATAATTCTTTGCAGCGCATCATCACTGCGGTCGCTTGTAAATGCATCAACAAGGTCAAAAAAAGCATTATTTTCACTGTTTCCATATTCTTCTTCAAATAAATCTTCTAAGCATTCATCTCGAAGCAATTGTGCTTCTGTTTCATCTGCAATGCGGAAGCCTGGGTCAAGATCGATTAAATAATAGTATTTTCTTATCACTTCTAAACAGAAAGAATGAATCGTTGAAATATGCGCTTTATTTAATAGCGCCAACTGTTTTTTTAGATGCATCGAATGAGGGCTGGCATTAATTTCTTTTTCCAAGACTTCTCCAATTCGATGCTTCATTTCCGCAGCTGATGCATTCGTAAATGTAACAACTAATAATTCATCCACATTAATAGGTGTTTCCGATACTATTTTTCGAATCATTCTTTCTACTAAAACGGCAGTTTTTCCAGATCCTGCAGCGGCGGCAACCAATATGTCCTGGCCATTTGCCATAATTGCCCGCCACTGATCATCCGTCCACGCTACATCGTTCGGCTTTACAGGGATATCCGTTTTCTTCATTATTATTCATCCGCCTCCTTTTTCATTAACTCAAGAACTTCTTCTTTTGGATATGATGCCAATTGGCGGAATTGATTGGACTCCATTGTTTCATCAAACT
This sequence comes from Niallia sp. 03133, assembly GCF_052663225.1. Classification (NCBI taxonomy): domain Bacteria; kingdom Bacillati; phylum Bacillota; class Bacilli; order Caryophanales; family Bacillaceae; genus Niallia; species Niallia sp. 03133. Next base: position 203,408 of record NZ_JBQTCY010000001.1, on the reverse strand, counting down.
GGCAGACAGATTTGAATGAACAAAATGTACATGGAGTTTTTTCCTTTAATTTATACGGTGATATATCAACTGTACCACCAGTAATTTTATTGCCTGCTTCTATATATTTCCGGCGGACAAACTGCTGAAGATATTGAAACTCCTCTTTCGAAGCTACTTTTGAACGTTTTGATAATGTTCCATCTGTTTTAATGCCTGCTGGAACAATTGGCGAATCGCCTTTTTCAAGTGCTGCATCCATAAGGCGGACCACCTTTTCTTCTCCTAGCATTAACCCATTCATTTTAAACTTTTTTAACAGCTCTTCTTCAATTTCTTCTAATGTTAAGATCTTTTTGCTTGTAAGCATTGGATTATGAACATGAAAATAGAGAACTCCTGCTGGATTCGCTTTTTTATCCACCAGCAAGCTGCTGTTTGTAATGATTAAATCTAAATAGGTTAACATTTGTAAAGAAAGTCCATAATACACTTCATTCATATTCAATTCATGTGCGCTGGACTTATAATCAATAACACGCAAGAATACCTCGTTATCCACTTCTCCTTTATCCACACGGTCAATTCTTCCGACCAAATCCATTTTGCTGCCATTTTTCAACGGAAAAGAGAGGGAGGGAAGCTTCCCTTTTGGACCAAACTCCAATTCTAAATCAATAGGAGAAAATCCACTGAATTTCGCATGCTCGCTTAGAATATAGGATGCTCTGCTAATAATTTGTTCTAACTTTCTTTTAATATAATGATGCCGGTTTGTACTTAATAAAATTTCATTTTGCAGCTTTGGCGCAAGCATATCTACCGCATCTCTCGCCAGGCTTTCACATTGCTCTCTTGTTAAATCGGACCATAATAGCTTTTCATGGAGAACCGTTTCGGCAATAAATTTTAAGGCAGCATGAAATAAATCCCCGATGGCAGGCGCCTCCAGCCGGAATACTTTCCGCTCTCGCAGTTTTAAGCCATGATTGGCAAAATGGGAAAATGGACAGGACTGAAACAGCTCCATTCTTGATACACTGGCCGTGATTGTTTCTCCATACAGCTCTGTACTTGTTTTTTCTTCCAATGACTTTGCTGTATTTTGATACATTAAGCTGGAAAATACCTTCGTTGCTATATCTTTCCATTGATGATTGTCCATATAAGCGTTATAAACATCCCACCAAAAATCATAAATGTGATAATTTCGTTTCTTTAATTGCAGCTGCCCGGTTAAATAAGATAAACTAGTTTTCCAATGAACTGCATAATCTAGCTGTCCTTCTTCTGCCAACTCTTTCGGATCTGTCATAAAATATAGTGTATGAGCTTGAGGAAAAAGCTCTCTTACTCGTTTAATATACACAGAAGGCAATAGAGCTTTTCCTTCATCGTTTGCTAATGGATAGGATAAATAAAGAAGCTCTGAAGGTGTTGTAAATGCTTTATAAGCAAGAAATTCTTCATCTAATAATCTTGTTTTGCTTGTCGGCGCCATCTTCATGCCGCTTTCGATAAGACTTTCTCTGTCACGATCGGCAAATATACCTTCTTCTGCAAATTTAGACGGAAATACTCCTTCATTTAACCCAATCACAAACGCTGCTTTAATATTATCCAAGCGTGAATTTTCCAAATCAGCAATCAGCACTTGGTCTATAGCCGGCGGTACGAGGGAAAAGCGAAGGGTATCAAGTCCAGCATCCAAAATAGCAGCAAACTGTTTATTGCTAAGCTGCTCTTCTCCTAGTATTTCGACAAACTGATCCAGCAAATCTACTACACTATTCCATGCCTGGTCATGTTCACTTGCTTTTACAAGATCTCCCTTTTGCTCTAACTCATTTTTCCATCGTTCTAATTTTTCTGGTACTTCCAGCTCTTCTAAAAATAAATATAATGCTTCACATTTAGAACGCCCTGATTTTGCCCGCTTTAATCTTCCTCCCAGCCGATTTAACGGTGCTGTAATCGAAAGGCGTGTTTCGTTTAACTCTTGCTCTATTTTTCTTTCATTATCTGTCTGTACGCCCTGCTCCCAGTCCAGTCCGTGAAATCTTCTATATTTCCACCTTTCCTTCTTTGTCCACTTATCTCCTTTTATTCCGTATGCTAAACAATAGTTTTCTAACTGATCCACCTTTTCACGCAAGATATGTTTTGATTCATACAACGGAAACAATAATTCTGTTTTAATTGCCCGGAATACTGGCTCATATCTCCAGTTTGAATCAAATATTTCTAAGGAAGACCGAATTAATTCTATTAAAGGATGGAAATGCATCGTCCTCTTTTGATCAATAAAAAAAGGAATGTTATAGTCTGAAAAAATGGTTTCAATAATATTTTGGTATTCTGCTATATTTCGTGAAAGCAAACTAAAATCACGGTAGCGATAGCCTTTTTGGCGAATAATCTTTACTATTTCCCTTGCTACCCCCTCTACTTCTGCTCTTGGATTAACACTTTCTGCAAAATGAACAGTATTTTCGCCTTCGTATGCAATGGATGGTCGACTGTCAAAATAAGCCTCTAAATGATTTAGTGACTTTTGTTTGCTTCTTTTTATTTCTTTAAGAATGACTTCTTCTACTTCAAGTCCAAACTGTCCTGCCATCATATAAATGGTTTGGAAGGTTTCTCCGGACATGCGGAATAAATCCAATTCATTTGGCATATCGTTTTTATATGGTTTATTTAAAGTAAAAGTTATTGTTACTTTTTTGCATGTATTCATTAATTGTTGAATAATTAAATATTCCTGAGGTGTAAAGCTGTAGAATCCATCAATATATACTTCTGCTTTTTGCAAGTAAGTGGAAGCCGCAATATTTTCTGAAAGCAAACGGAAATAATCTTCACTGTCCATATATTTTCCAATGACATTTTCCTCAAATTTTTCAAAAATCAGCTCTAAATCATGCAATTTATCTTCTAGCACTTTATTGCTGCTGTCATGATTTGCTAATTCATGCTGCTTTGCAGCTAATTCTTCTGGTGTCACACAATATCTTCTGAATTCCGTTACTATCTGCTCAACTTGTCCAATAAACCCGTTTTTATCAGCCATTTTTTTAAAAAGCGTTAATTTATCTTTATTTTCTTCGATAATTTTTCGAATCAGCATGCTGATTCCGACACTATTTATATGATAACGGCTTATTCCGCCTGTTTCTTGTAAAACTCTCCATGCCAGCCTTGTAAAGCTATACGTCTGAGCACGAAACATTCCTTCCACTCCAGCACCTGCAACCAAGCGTTGATCGGATAAAAATGTCATTTGATCTGGTACTAAATAAATAATAGGATTTCCCTCTGGATCTGCTAATAGCTGCTTTTGAATTTCATCTATACAAAGCGTCGTTTTTCCACTACCAGCTCGACCAACTAATAAACGTACGGACATTTTTAGCCTCTCTCCCATTTCTTTTTTTTTACTTTCTATCATCATATCATACAAACATCCGTTTCCTTAAACTACTCACCACTTAACAATCTTACGGTCTGTTTGAAGTGGGAGATTCCTAAGAACACCGGTGAATCCACCCGTTATGGATTAGGCGATCCCCGCAGTTCCTGCGGTTAGAAGTCTTATTGTTTCGTTTTTGATATTGACGCTTGCGTTCCCATCACGATCATGGGGAGTATGACATGCTGGACATTTCCATTCACGCATTCCGAGATTTTTCACCTCTTTGTGTTGATAGTCACAACTAGAACACTGTTGACTGGAAGGAAAGTGCTTGGCAACAGTCACCACTTGTTTCCCGTACCATTTTGCCTTGTATTCGATCATTTTTTTGAATAGTGACCATGATCCTTCACTGATGGCTTTCGCAAGATGATGATTTTTTACCATATTCGATACCGACAAATTTTCCATTCCGATGATATCGTGACTTTTGACTATTTCGGTGGAAACTTTGTCTAGGTAATCTTTTCTTCTGTTTGCTATTTTTTCATGAATACAGGCAACTTTCTTTTTAGCCTTATACCAATTCGCACCGCCAATGGTTCGTCTACTCATGATTCGCTGTGCTTTCGCTAACTTTTCTTCTATGGAACGGAAGAACTTCGGATTGGAGTAGCGTGTTCCATAGATAGAATAGCAAAATTTTTTATTCCGACGTCGACCCCAACAACTGAGTTCGTTTTTGGTAATTCCGTTATTTCTACTTCAGTGGTTAAAGCGATATAGTACTTTCCAGCTGGATTTCGTCTAATGGAGGCACTCAAGATTCTCCCTTTGACTTCACGACTTTTACCAAAGCGCACGCTTCCGAGTTTCGGTAACTTTATTTTCTTTTCCACCACCGCAATATTCCCATTTGTGTGCTTTGTCGTGTAAGATTGAACAGGTTTTTCTTCGACTTAAATCTTGGTTGTTTCGTTTGCTTTTTGTAGAAACGATCATAAGCATCCGCTAAGTTTTCCACCGATTTTTGTAATGCAATACTATCCACTTCCTTCAAAAAAGAGTACTGCTTCTTTAGTGCAGGAAGTGATTTTACTGTTTCGTATTTGTATTTCTTCGCAGACATGCCAATAAGTATCTTTTTCTTTTTGCTTCCCCAGAAAAAAGTTAAACACAAATCTAGAACAGCCAATGGTTTTATCCATCAGTTCCATCTGCTTTTTATTGGGATACAAGCGAAATTTATAGGATTTTTTCACTAGCATGGATATCCCCCTTCCGATAAGAACATTTGTTTCCATTTTATCATAAGAAGGAAAGTTTTGGCTAACGCCAACCGACATTCCTCTCCCACCTACTCATTGGGCTTTGCCCTCCACATTCCTTGAAGTGGGAGTCTTCTGTCGGGAAATGATAAACGCAAACAAAAAGAACTTTAGTTCCTATTTTTGTTTTATCCATTTACTAGCATTTTGTCTCGGTTTACTACTTTTTATTGTCTTTACCATTCATTAATTTCGAAATGCAGGTGTACATCTGATTAAGTATTTTCCAACAAAAAAAGAACTCTTGTCTGAGTTCTTTTTTAAAAAGAAAATTGAAGTTCATTCAATGGCCAATATCGCAAGTTTACTTTGCCAACCACATGATTAATGGGAATAAATCCATAGTGTCTGCTGTCCCAGCTTCCTAAACGATTGTCTCCTAATACAAATAACATATCTTCTGGAACCTTGCCTTTACCGGTAACTTCTTTAAGCGTAAAATCACCAGTCAGTCTTCCTGCTGCAACTTCGCTTCGGTATTGTTTCAAAAAATTCTCTTTATACTTTTTCCCATTTATATATAACTGATCATCTTTGTATACCATTCTATCGCCAGGAAGACCGATAATCCTTTTGACAAAATCCTCTTTTTCATTCGCATGAAAGACAATAATGTCAAAATGTTCAAAATCATGGATTTTATAGCTTATTTTATTGACAACCAATTTATTTCCATTCTGTAATGTAGGCATCATCGATTGGCCTTCGACTTCATAATTGGAGAAGAAAAAAGCACGAATAAGGATAAAGATAACACCTCCGATAACAAGGGCCTTCAACCATTCTTTGCTTTCTTTTTTAAACGCTTCTTTCAAAGACTATCTCCTCCAAACTTTAAACAAATCCTGATCCTAAGCCTTTTCTCTTTCCTTTTCTTCACTTGTATGATGCATCTTTGATTCTACGCGTTTTCCTACATACCAAAGAATGAATATGACAATTGCTATTGGAATCATCCGTAATGGCTGGGCAATCATCGATTGTAAATCATATCCAATAAAACTAATAGTCAAGATCATTACCAATTTCCCAGCAATGATGGCAAGAAAATATTGCCCAATTCCAATTCTTGATAATCCTGCCACTATATTAACCAGCGCCGAAGGGGTGAAAGGGAAGCACAAAAGAATAAATAATGGTCCAAATCCATGTTTTTCAATCCAATTCATCAACTTCTGCACTTTTTGGTGATTGCGCATAAAGCTTAATAATCTTTTTTGTCCATATTTTCTTACCAATAAAAACACTAACAACGCTCCACCGCATGTACCAACCCAAGAATATAGAAAACCAAACCAAAAACCAAACGCATTTACATTCGCCATAATAAATAAAAACAATGGCAGAAATGGAATGAACGCTTCCAGCATTGGTAATAAAATTCCTGGAAATGGACCAAAAGAACGATAGCTATCAATTAAATCCATAATATTATCCAGTGTAAACCATGCTTTAATTGTTTCCATATCCATAAATAAAAACTCCTTGCCACTTTAACGCAATCTTTTTTTCTCATTCCAAATTATGTTTTATTTTGCGAGAAATTCTTCAATTGCTTTTCTGTTTTGCTCTAAATCTATACTTAATACAGACGCACCATTTACTGTTGTATTTTGAAAGGAGTTGTCCACCGGTATTCTTAAAGATTCAATCTCTGTATCCCGGTGCGTTACCAGCTTATTTCCTACAGAGATTAACTTGCCAGTACTCATATCTGTATTAATATATGGCATTATAACACCAACAAGCTTTGGAAATTTAGCAACAGTTTGTACACCTGAGACTTGAGATACCAATGCTTTCAAGGCTTTTTGCTGTCTCTCTACCCTGCCAAAATCAGAAATTGCATCATGACGAAAACGAACATATCCAAGCAGCTGTTTTCCATTTAGTTTTTGTAAACCAGGTTCTAATGTAACACCAATATTTTTGGACATTCTCTTTTCTACATCTATTTCTACACCTTCTGGAAACGCCTCATCAACCAATTCTTCAAATCCTTTAAAGTTAACAATGGCATAATACTGCAGATCAATATCAAAATTTTCTTTAATGGTTTTTCTTAATAATTCAGGTCCTTCTACACTAAATGCAGAGTTAATACGGCCTTGTCCATGTCCAGGAATCGTTACATACATATCCCTCATTAAAGAAATAATTTTATATGTACCCTTATCAGGGTGGTATTGCGCAATCATGATCGTATCTGTGCGTGAATGGACATCTCCTGGACGAGCATCGCTTCCTAATAAAAGGATATTTGTTCCTCCGTCTCGGTCCTTTTCCCCATTAAATTCATAATTAACCTTTTTACCTGCTCCATTTTCCATTGATTGCTTTACACCCTGTTTATATTGAAAGATGCTATAAACTGTTGCTGCAATTATGAATAATAGAAGAAATAAAACAAATACTCTCCCTTTTCTCAGCCTTCTTCTTTTTCGCTTGTTATTCTTATATTGAGTTCTCTCCATTCCCTATTTGTTCCTTTCTCTTCTATATGACATATTCAGTAAAATATGCTACTTTTCATTCACAATATTTACTTTTGTTCTTTTATAAATAATTCTTGCCTTACATGCTAAGAATTACACTGTTTTTCATCACGAAATCAACTTTATTTTTATAAAAAAATAGTATTATTCTTGTTTCTTATTATTATCATATCAGAAAATACTTTTTTTCAACATTTTTTCTTCCCCCTGTATGCAAAAGAAAGGATTGCCTTCCTTCTTTAAAATCAAACACTACTTTGGTTAAGCACAAACAATGAAGGCAAAATTAAAAGGCATGAGTTCAATTAATACCGAACTCATGCCTTGGAAACTGCCGTAGATTAATAGTTATTTTTTGTTTAAAATGGCAAGTAGTTTTTACTATATATACTATACTAAATACTCTTTAAACCAATTATTAATATAATTCAATCGTTCTATACGCAATGTTGGTTTTCCGCTTCTAGACAATTCATGACTCGAATCAGGAAAACGTATTAATTTAGTTGTTTTCTTTTGTCTTTTCAGCGCAATAAATAATTGTTCTGCCTGTTCAATAGGACAGCGATAATCCTTTTCTCCATGTAAAATCAGCAGCGGCGTTTTTATTTGATGGACATAGGCAAGCGGTGAATGTTTCCATAAGGTTTCTATATCATTTAAATCTGCTTTCATTTGCCATTCGGAAAAATAATAGCCTATATCACTTACTCCATAAAAACTGATCCAATTGGAAATGGAACGCTGTGTAACTGCTGCTTTAAAGCGGTCGGTATGACCAACAATCCAATTTGTCATAAATCCACCGTAGCTTCCCCCTGTCACACCTAAACGTGTTTCATCTATAAAGTCATAGTTTGCTATTGCATAATCAACTGCTGCCATGACATCTTCATAATCTTTTCCGCCATAATCTCCTCTAACTGCATCTACAAATTGCTGACCGTATCCATGACTTCCTCGAGGGTTAATAAACAATACCGCAAATCCATTGGAAGACAATGTTTGGAATTCATGAAAATAAGAGTTTGCATACATAGCATGAGGGCCTCCGTGAACTTCAAGCACAAGAGGGTATTTTTCCCCTGCTTTAAAACCAGCAGGCTTCATTAGCCATCCATGTAATTCCCATCCATCCTTTGCATAAAACTGCAGGGGTTCTGCAACTGTCAAAGCGTATTCGTCCAAGAATATTCTATTTACATCTGTTAATTGTGCAAGATCACCAGTTTCCAAATTTAATAAAAATAAATCTCCCGGATAGGTTGGTTTGCTGATTGCAACAACTGCTTGCTTTATGCTCCCGCCAGTTGATAGTCCATACACATGCTGATTATCAATTAAAGACGGATATATGGCCCCTGATTCATTTCCAAAATAGACAATCGTATTTCCATGGTCGCTGGCTAAAAATATAAAGCTCTCATTATCTTCGCCCCAAAGCATGCCTGGGGTTACACTTCCTTGCTGAAAATCACCTATTGCAATATCTCCAACATGTACATCCCAAGCTGCTGTTAAGCATTGTAATTGTTCTATTCCTAAATCATATATCCATAATTTAGATAAGGTTGCATTTTCATACTCTCTTTCGCTTCCGATCAACCCGATTTTTTGACTATTTGGAGACCATGTTACATTTCCAAAATAGCCAGTACTTTCCGTTATTTTCTTCCATTCTTTCGTTTTCATTTCATATAAATACACATCTGAAACAAAACTAAAGTCCTTTTCGTCAGATAGATTTGAAGTTACTGCCAAGTATTTTCCATTGGGAGACCAGCTTTGCAAGTAATAATCATTTTCTCCTGAAGTAATTTCCTTTATGTCTCCTGACTGAACATCCAAAACAGCTATATGCTGATAACTCCCATCCCAAAACCCAGCAGCGTCTGATTTATATTTCATTTTGTCCACTTCTAAGGGAACCGGCTCTTTTTCTTTTTCTTTTTTCGTATCTTTATCTTGAATGCTTTCCTCTTTTCCAATGGTCGTTTGAAAAGCTATCTCTTTGCCATTTGGAGACCAGACAGGATTTGCTGCACCATTTTTAACAAAGGTAAGCTGGTTTGCTTCTCCTCCATTTCGATTTAATAAATATAGCTGATTTTTCCCTGTCCGATTCGATACAAAAACAACTTGATTGCCATCTGGCGACCATCTTGGAGAGTGATTTCTGTCTTCTCCAAATGTCCATTGAACAGATTCATCTGTACTGTCTACGTTTTTATAATAGAGATTCGAATAATATGTATTTTTTTCTTCAGAGATGGATGTTACAACAAATATACAGTCTTTTCCATCAGCAGCTACTTGTGGATCCACAATAGAGTTTAACTGATATAAGGTCTCTGCAGCTATTTTCTTCTTTTGACTCATTCTATTCTTCCTTTCGTATACAGGTAAGCTATTATTTCGACAACAGAAATAATATTCCTTCGTATTTCTGTATTTTATTTTTATGCTTGCCAAAAATAATACTGCCATCAGTTAAAAAGAGCACCGTTATTTTTTGAATACGAATTTCTGCCTACTTGAAAGTAAATTAAATTTCCTGTATTATTTAAAACAGAACATTTGTTCTTATACCAAAAGAGGAGTTGACTGATGTTATGACTCGCATCCCTGAAAAAGACAGACATATTATGGAACAAGCAATTTATCTGCCTATGCTTTTAACCATACTTAATCGTGATCTTCTCGTTATAAAAAACAGCAGCTTTAAGTTAAAACAGCCTTATATTGAACTTGTTGAAATCACTATGAAGACAATACAATCAGAGCTGCACAAGACGAAAAATTATATGAAAAGCCACAACATGAAGATACAAGAAACAAAACGAGATGATGCTTTTACGATGTTTTTATTTTTATATAATGGATATGAGGAATACCACAATTATTTTAATCCTCGCCTGCGTAATAAAGTGCAAGAGTTATTGCAGTACTATTTATATAAACGTTTTACCATGGAAGCCATCCCAAAACTCATTACATAACGATCAATCCTCTTCGTCATGATCGTAGTCAATGTTATCTTCTCCACACTTTTTAAAGTCTTTATAATCATTTTCATAAAGAAAAAAGGGTTTTTGTATTTTTTTATGATTATAAGTAAGTACATTTTGCAAGGAATTTGCTCTCATAATTTGATTGTTAAGTGAATGCGGTGATATATCAACGGATAATTGCTTTTGATTCTTGAAGGTGATACGCGATTTTAATGGTGTGATCTCCTTTTTGTCTATAATATGATGTAAGGAAATCCATACACACGAAGAATTTGTTGGCGAATGTGTAGGAAAAAAATAAAGAGTATTAAGGGAATCAATGGAAATAGGTAGTTTATAAGTATAGTTCATCAGAGCACGAACAGCATCCCTTTTTCCTTTATAGGAACACCCCAAATACATACAACTATTTTCTACAATTTTAGTAGGGCTTGAAGAACAAAAAAATACATTAGGTCCTTCATATATTTTCGAATAAATTTTACCTTCCTTTGTAATAAAGGGCTCAATGGCAAGCGTATAAAAGTTAATTTCATATCTAGTAATAAAGTTTTTCCTATCCTTCAAATCACAGTCAACTCCTTTTTTAGTATGCGATCATAATAGCACTAAACTCCTATAAAATGTATAATAGTTCTAATTTTTCTCAATTTATTCATACTTTATAATTATTTTCTTAATTTTTAAAAAATTTAATTGATATTTCATATATTCTTCCATATAATATTAAAAAGGCACAGGGGTGAATGATATGAATGAAAAGTCGTACACTGAGCTAACAAAATTAAGTGCTATGAAAAGAAGCAAGTCAAAAGAAACTTATGTGATGGACCTCTACATTGATATGCTGATTTCAGAAATTCTTTTAAAAAATGAAAAAGCAAGTTTAATGACCCTTATTGATAAAGCCATAGACGAACAAAATAAAGAAAAATTCAAAGAGCTGAGTTTGCAATTCAACCAATTATGTAAGCGCTTTGGTACTTAAACCAATAATTACACATGCCATATAAAGTGAACCTTTCCATCAGTGGGGGTTTTCTTCATCCCCACTGATGGTTAGTTGAACTTATCGGACCTTTACGGGCAGTTCTCCCCCACCTCAAGATGCTTCCTCGATTCCTCAGTATTTTGAGGTGGGGGTCTTACTGCCCGTTAATAGTGGGATAAAATAGAAAATCCAAGAGAACAGTGTTCTCTTGGATTTCTTTATTAATGGCATCTTCTTCTCTTATTCTATTCTATGCTGAACATCCTTTATTCTCACGAATCTTCTTAAGATTCTCCGTTCCTAATAACACTTACCTAACCTCGCAAGTTTCAGAGCACTATTATTTCTTTCCATTTTTCTGTAAAACACTTGCTTCCTCTAAAGCTGTAATTCTTTCCAGCATAGTTGGGTGGTTATACCGAAATATTTTTACTAATAAAGGAGGGTTTACCTCGCTTAATCCCGATTTTGTTAACTTTTGAAAAGTGGATATCCCTGCATCAGCATCTTGTGTTAAAGAAATAGCATATTGATCTGCTCTTTTTTCTTCATACCTCGAGATGGTATTGGTAATTGGACTTATTAGAAAAAAGAGAAGTGAAATTAATGCAAGCATTAATGGCAGCGAATGTATTTCTTTCACTTTCCCTATTTTAAGTGCTTTTCCCCATTTTGCCACAATGATGTTCATTACTAGATAAATAAGATATAAGCCGATAAACGATAAAACTAAGGAAAGAGCTATTCCTATATAAATATGTTTTTCCACATAATGAGCCATTTCATGTGCCATGACAAAAAGAATTTCCTTATCCTTTAATTTTGTTAAAGTTGTATCCCAAAGTACAATCCTAGAGTTGCTGCCAATACCAGTCACATAAGCATTTAATGCATTTGTTTTATCTGACATGTTTACTTCAAATACATGCTCGGCAGGTATATTTGACTTTTTTGCCAATCCGAGTATTTTTGTTTCCAATTCCTTATCTTTTAATGGCGTAAAATCACTGTAAAGCGGATCAATTACCACCGGCTGAATAAATGTAATAAATAAAGTAAATGGTATCGAAAGCAGCCAAGCATAAAACCACCACCGTTTTTCACTTTTATTCATCAGCCAATATACAACCAGCACAGTAATATATATAAAACCAAAGTTCACCCAAAAATCAATTAACTCATCCTTCATCCAAGAAGCAAAGCTTTGCGTAGAAATATTGTATGTTTTTGCTAGGGAGTAGCTAATATAACTTAACGGAAATGTTGCGATAAATGCTGTTATATTCAGCCAAAATAAATAGATTGCTTTTTGCAGAGCCTTATATTTGACAGAACCTTCTCCCCATTTTTGAAATGATTTAGATAAACCAAATAATAAAATAAAGATATAAAGAAGCCCTTCAAAAGGAGTCGATATAAAAAATAAAAAGTCTCGTATTTTGGAATATTCTTCTGTAAGCATTAGCTCCCTGCTATTTAAAAAAGTCGATGGATCTGCTGCCGAATCCTGATATTCAAACGGCAGCGTGGCATGAGAATGGTAAAAAAGATACCAATAAAAAAATAAGCCGTACGCCACATAAAACAAAACGGTGTAAAATCCAATTTTCCTAGCCATCATTCCCCCTCCTGACCTTGTACAACCTACTATTAATAATTAGTCCAAATTTTGCTGTTTAGAACTAGAAGTTAATTAAAACAAAAATATTCCTACCAGCTATCCCAAAATTTAAGTAAATACGTGTGTGTGTACTTGTAGAATAATCTATAAGGAATACCTAAAATTCAGAAAGCCGATCGGCTCTCCATGTCGATCCATCTGTAAAAATAGCAGTTTGCAGTTAGTCTAAATCTCTATAAAGCATAAAGGGCGTCTTAATAAATAAGATGTAAAAAATCTTCCTTTGTTACATTGCCGAAATAATGCTTAATTGGTGTTTCATCCAATGCCTTTTCTAATTCTTTCCGATCATAACGAACGCCAATTAATCTATTTTCTATATCTGCAACGTCACCAACACCGAAAAAGTCACCGTAAATTTTACAGTTTTTTATCACGCCTTTAGATACTTCAAAACGCACATCAATTTGCCCAACAGGAAAGCGATGGGAATGCTGCAAGTTAAATTTAGGAGATTTTCCATAATTCCAATCCCAATTTTGATAGCGCTCTTTTGATAGGGCATAAATTTTTTCCCAATCATTATCTGTTAATACATACTCTTGAATATTTTCCTCCCCTTCAAAGAGGTGAGTTAATATTAGCTTGCGAAATTCTTCAATGGTTATCTCATCTATAAGAAATTCCGTTATATTAGCAACTCGGCTTTTGATTGATTTAATCCCTTTTGATTCAATTTTATCTTTTTTCACTTTAAGAGAGGACACAATATGTTCCATTTCTGAATTAAATAGCAGTGTTCCATGACTAAACATTCTTCCTCTTGTGGCAAATTGTGCATTTCCAGAAATTTTTCTTCCTTCAGCGAGCAAATCATTCCGCCCGCTTAATTCTGCATTTACTCCCATGCTTTGCAATGCCTTGACAACTGGCTCCGTGAATTTTCTGAAGTTATGAAAGCTGTCACCATCGTCTTTTGTGATAAAACTGAAATTTAAATTGCCTAAATCATGATAGACTGCTCCACCGCCAGAAAGTCTTCTTACTACATGAATTCCGTTTGCATCTACATAGTCTGTATTAATTTCTTCTATTGTATTTTGATTTTTTCCAATAATGATGGATGGTTGATTTATGTAAAACAAAAGGTACGTTTCATTAATGTCTAAATTCTTCAAAGCATACTCTTCTATGGCCAAGTTGATTCTTGGATCAGTAATTCCTTTATTATCTATAAAAAGCAATTTTGACACCCCTCTTATTTCTGTTTCTAGTCTCTTTATTTCTAATAGTAACATAACTCTAAAAGAAGTTATATTTTTGCTGTTTCTTACGTTTTCAAAAGGCTGTTTTCGTATAGATTGTTGCTTTTAAGCGAGCAGCCTGCATACACTTTTCCAAATGTTTTATGTAAAAAACAACAAACTTTGAGAAAACAGCCTTTCTAAATGTCAATTATTTGTGTCAATCCCGCGATTAAAAAAAAGGGTCAGACATTCCAAAGAAAAGTCTGACCCTTTTAGCATTCTTCCTTATTCAACAGCAGTATCTGCATACTTATGTTTGAATGACACGATAAAATAAAGGATCGTTCCAACAATAAATATAACAGGATAAATCGCAAGAATAGAAGCATTATGCCACATAAAGGCAAAGTCGCCGCTGGAAATAACTGCTTTTAAGCCTGCAACAGAATAGGACATTGGCAATAACGCATGCACATGCTGCAGAAAATTAGGTATTAGTTCCAATGGGAATGTGCCTGCACTTGTTGTTAATTGAAAGATCAACAACAGAACAACAAGAAAACGCCCAGGATTTCCAAGTAATGTAACCAAAAATTGAATAATAGAGAAAAACACCATACTGACTATAAACGTAAATAACATAAACAATGGTACACTTTGTACTTCTATCTTTAATACTTCCAACAAAACAAAGGAAGCAACAACAGCTTGTAAAGTGCCGACAGCCATTAATATAACTGTTTTGCTCAAGAACCATCTTATTCCATTTTTCGGAGTTCCTGCTGGTTCATTAAATGAGAAGACAATCGATAACATTAAAGCACCAACAAATAATCCTAAAGAGATAAAATAAGGAGCTAATCCAGTTCCATAGTTTGGTACATCTGTTAATTTAGCATTCGTAACTTTCACAGGTTCTGCCATCATATTATATGTTTTATCATCAGAATGAATAGAACCTGCATCATTCGCTCCATCTGAAAGCTGAGTAGAAAGCTCTTTACTTCCATTTAACAGCGAACTAGTGCCTTGTGTTAATTCTTTTGAACCATTTTTTAATTGACTAGTTCCGTTTGTCAGTGCATTAGATCCTGTTTGTAATGTATTCATTCCTGTTAAAAAAGACTGCATTCCATCAACGAGTTCTGTTGAGCCTTCTGTAGCTTTTGAAAATTCTGAAGTATACTTATTCATCCCTTCCACAAACTGCTTTTGTCCTGCCACTTGCTGTTGTGCCCCTTTTTTCAGCTGAGTGCTGCCATCTGCCAATTGATTAGCGCCATTCTGCAGTTTTTCATGGCCTTGATTCAACTGTGATAATCCGGAAGATAAGTTTTCACTTCCTGCAGCCAGCTGGTTTGCTCCTTGGGCAAGCGCTTCTGTATTGCTTGAAATTGATTCACTTCCATCAACAAGCCCTTGAAAAGCTGCCATCAATTCATTTCGTTTATCTTCTGGCAATCCTTGCAATAAAGGCATTATTGAATTAATCTCTTCCTGAAGCTGCTTCGTGCCAGCATTCAGCTGTTTTGCACCTTCTGCCAACTCTGTTGATTTGCTGCTCCATGTTTTAAGGTTTTTAGTAAGAGAATCGGAACCTTGTTTTATTGTATTGGTTCCATTAATTAACGAAGGAATATTGCCTTTGACCGTATCTAGTCCATCGCTAGTCTGAGTGATTCCGTTTAAAATAGCTTGATCGCCATCTTGTAACTTAATAGAAGCGTTGGCAAGATCTTTTTGACCATTCTGCAGCTGTTCCAACCCTCCTGCTAAATTGCCAGCTCCATTTAAGAGTTTTTTTGCACCTGAACTGGCGGAAGAAACCCCTTGATTAAACTGAATGGACTTCTCAGCAAGTGTAGCTAGATTCTGATAAACCTCTTTCGAACCATCATTTACTTTAGAAGTTCCTTTTTGTAATTCTTTTGCTCCTGAACTTGCATTTTTCAGTCCATCTGTCATTTCACCGATATTATCAAAAACAGACTCCGCATATGTTTCGGTTATTTCTTTGCTTATCCCTACTTTAATTCTCTCCATTGCTGAATTTCCTATTTGCGAAGAAATAAAATTATACCCAGGATTGGAAACATAGATAAGATCCAATTTTTTCGGATCATTATCCATAAGAGTTGTTGCATTTTTAGAGAAATCCTTTGGAATTTCAATAAGCATATAGTACTTTTGATTTTTTATATTTTTATAGCCTTCTTTTTTATTCACAAATGTAAAAGCAAATTCATCACTGTCTTTTAAATTTGCCACTAGATCTTTCCCAAGCTCCAGCTTCTCCTTATTCATTTTTGCACCAATATCTTCATTTACTACAGCAACTGGAAGCTTTTCTAAATGACCATATGGATCCCAAAATGCCCACAAATAAACACCTGAATAAAGAATCGGAATAAAAATAATGGCGATAATCGAGATAAGCTTCATTCTATTTTTTAAAATAGAAGATAGCTCTGCTTTTAATAAATTTTGTTTCATAACTCACCACTCCACCTTTATGACTATAACGTTCAATTAGTCATTTTTGTTTTTAAAAAGAGGATTATCTTAAATGGACAATCCTTTAAATAACGTATTTTCAAAAAAAACTGCTATTTCTTCTGCTGAAAGAGGAGAATGATTTCTCTCCCAATCAAAAATCAGCGCCAAATATAATTTAAAGATAAGAAAAGCAATAAGCTCTGTATCACACTGTTGAACTTCACCTTTATCAATAGCTTCCTGAACACGCATCTTAATATAATGAATAACAGCATTCTCCAGTCTGTCTATTACTTCTTTTACTTCCAGTGTTCCCATTTCCTTTTGCTCTTGAAATAGCTTTATCGTCAATTGATGCTGTCTGCGGAATTCAAGCATTTTCATTAAGGTTGTATGCAAGTTTTCCATAAAACGATTGCTAGGATCAAAACATTCATCCGCCGCCTCTTTCATTTCTTGAATCAGCCCTGTAATAATTTCTGAAAAAAGCTCTTCCTTATTTTTAAAAAAAGTATAAATCGTTCCCTTGCCTACATTCGCTATTTTCGCAACTTGATCCATTGTTGTTGCTTTATAGCCAAACATCGTAAAGGATTTAGCTGCTGCATCAATAATTTGTTTTTTCCGATCCACTGCCAAAAAAATCACCTCATGAAATAGAAAAATTCAGGCAGGCCGCCCACCTATGAAGTCCAGTTACTTAAGAAGGCATCCGCCTAATACCATACAACAAAAAAGTGGAAAACACCTATTGTTTTATATTAATATGATTAACTATATGAATTTTAAAAAATGACCAAAACACCATTCAAGTCATTTAGTACAATTTAAAATATACCATAGCTTTTTCTCTCTCGCAAGAAGAAAAGGCGTCATCCAATAAAGTGAACCTTTCCATCAGTGGGGGTCTTACTGCCCGTTAAGAGTGGGATAATTTGAAAAATGAATGAATCAGCTTCATAACAGGTTTACTTCTAAGATGCCTAGCAGGAGATGATAAGCCCTTCCACGAGGCGAGATGAAAGCCAGATTTTCTTCCTTTCCTCCTTGTTTTGTCCTTGAGATGCCTTCTATTGGACCGTTTCCTCCGTTTGTCCTTCATACAAAAACATAACAAATTCTTACTTCATCCTGATTCATTTTCTTTTGATTATATAGATTAAAAAAACATACAGCCAACCAAAAAAAGCCCAAAAGATTTCTTATATGATATCCCTCGGGCATCTTGCTTCATTACTTTATTATTTATACCTTTAAAGTAAATTCATTAATCAGCATAAACTTTTAATTTATTTAATACAATAGTAGACAACGCATCAATAAATTCTGGCTGAGCATTCGGCATTTCCGGTCTATAGTATTTAGCACCCACTTCTTTTGCTGCAACAGCACATTCATAATCATTATCATAAAGAACCTCTAAATGGTCAGACACGAACCCAGCTGGTACATATACAAATGCTTTATATCCATGTGTTTCATGCAAAGACTTTGTTAAATCCTGAACATCTGGTCCGAGCCATGGATCAGGTGTATTTCCGGCGCTTTGCCATCCAATATAATAAGAGGAGATAGCTGCTTCTTTCGCGATAAGATCCGCTGTTTCTTTTAATTGATTTGGATACGGATCGCCATATTGAAGAATTTTTTCTGGCAGACTATGGGCCGACACAATTAAAGCGGCGTTTTCTTTTTCTTCTTTTGGCATACTTTTATAAATTTCTTTTACTTTTTCCGACCAATAACGAATGAATTTTGGCTCATCATACCAGCTTTCGATACTATGAATCGTAAGGCCGCCTAATTTATCTGCCATTTCTTTTGCTCGGCCGTTATAAGATTTAATGCTGAATGTTGAAAAATGAGGGGCAAGAACAATGCTTACTGCCTCTGTGATGCCGTCTTTATACATACTAGTAATAGCATCTTCTACAAACGGCTCAATATGCTTTAAACCTAAATACATTTTAAATTCGATTTCATCTTGAATCGTATTTAAGTGTGATTCTAAGCTTTTTGCCTGTTCCATCGTAATTTTTGCCAAAGGGGAGATTCCGCCGATTGCTTCATAACGGCCTTTTAAATCATCCAGCATTTCATCAGTAGGTCTTCTGCCGTGACGAATATGTGTATAATACCTTTCAATATCTTCTTCCTTATATGGAGTTCCATATGCCATTACTAAAAGTCCAACTTGTTTTTTGCTCATTTTTTATCACTCTTTCAGTAGTCAGTTTATCCTTTATTTCTTTATAGCTTCTGCTGAATATTCATGTACAAATGTTGTTAATCTTTTTAAGACAGCAGGATTTACATCTGGGAAAACTCCATGTCCTAAATTGAAAATAAATCCTTTTTGTTGTATTCCTTGATCTATAATGACCTTTGCTCTTTCTTCAATTACCTTCCAAGGAGCTAAAAGAACAGCAGGATCTAAATTTCCTTGGACCGATTTTGTTATTCCTTTTTCCCTTGCCTCATTAATGGATAAACGCCAATCCAGTCCAATAACATCCAAAGGCAAGTCATTCCATTCTAAAGCTAAGTGGCTAGCACCTACCCCATGCATAATTAATGGAACTTGCTCTTCTTTTAATGACGAAAAAATCTTTTCCATAATTGGTTTAATGAAAATACGGTAATCCTCTACATTTAATGCACCAACCCAAGAGTCAAAAATCTGAATAGTATTCGCTCCAGCTTTAATTTGTGCTTTTGCATAAGTAATAACCATATTGCCTAATTTCTCCATAAGAGCAAACCATGCTTCAGGTTGAGCATACATAAAAGCTTTTGTATTATGGTAGTTTTTCGAAGGTCCTCCCTCAATCATATAGCTTGCAAGGGTAAAAGGAGCTCCTGAAAAACCTATTAAAGGAACAGTAAGCTGTTCAGTTGTTAATAGTTTTATCGTATCCAGCACATAGGAAATATCCTGTTCTGGCTGCAAGACCCCTAGTTTCTCCACATCTTGAAACGATTTTATTGGATTTGCAATAACTGGTCCGATTCCTGATTTAATTTCCACATCAACGCCGATTGCAGGCAAAGGTGTCATAATATCTTTATAAAGAACAGCGGCATCGACATTATATTGTTCAACAGGAAGTTTGGTAACATACGCACAAAGCTCCGGCTGATGGGTAATTTCAAAAAGAGAATATTTCTCCTTAATTGCTCGATATTCCGGCTGTGATCGCCCAGCTTGACGCATATACCAAACAGGAACAAATTCGGTTTTTTCTCCTTTTGCCGCTTTTAAAAATGTCTTTTCTATTTGTTTACTCATATTTTAATATGTCCACCTTTCAGATGCTTATAAGAACATTTATAATTGCAAAAAACACACTAACTATATTCATTATTAAATTATAATATTTATAAATAAAATTACAAATAAAAAGAATGCCCAATAGAAGACACTCTATAAAGAGTTCATTTTATATTAACTATTCCTATTCTGTCCATTAACAAAGATAACGTTTTCTATTGTAAATCAACTATATATCTTTTCCACTATAATTGTATAGATAACCTTCTAATTTGTCACAAAATAGACGTATTTACCCGTTTACGTTTCTTGAACGAAGAGGAGGGGAATATTCACAGTGTAGATAAGCGTCCATTTCAAACACTTTTGGACTGAAACAAACCATTTGTATTTAGAAGCGAGCGTTGTCGACTGCATGGGAAAATTTCTTTAATTAATAATATTTTTTTTCCAAATAGAAATGATTATACTAATAATAACAAGAGGAGGGAATTTTCATGCAAATTTTTATTGCAAATGGTACATATGAATTTTTAGAAAAAAAATATGCAAAATACTTCTCTACAGAAAATATGATTCTTATGCAAAGCACGACGCAGGACCAAGCAACATTAGTGCATGAAACGGATGGCAAAAGCCTCTTTCAGGCCCCTAGAAAATTTGATATATTACATTCATTTGGACAATTGGATAACAAAGGCTATGTAGTGCTAAATCATTTTTCCTTAGAAGATATATCGAAGCCAATTTTTGAACATAAAACTGTTCAGAAATTAGAAAAAAGCAGCAAGCCGTTTACTGCTGTGCGTTTGCTTCGTTCCATCAAAGGAGATACATATTTAGTTTTATCCTTATGGAAAGACTCGAATTCTTTTAAACAATGGGAAAATTCTGCTTTCGGTCCAACATTTCCGATTAATGCTGCGACACCAGATGATTGGAAAGTAAAAGAAAATAATTTATTTTACAGCAAATCATATGTCACCTATCATGTCATTCCAGAAGAAAAAATATAATATGATTATTTATTGAGCAATCCTTCAAAATAAAAAGGAGAAAAATGTTATTTGCAAACTATCAGGCTGATTGAAAATTGTTTGTAATTAGAGGCTTGACCCTTGGGATGAACGGCTGAAACAGAATATTGGTGAGAACGACGTTGATGGCTGTAAGTCAATCAACGAATACATAAGATCGTGCCGTAGTAGTCGATTTTCCTTTACTGAATAAAATTAGTCGTTCATCCTCTTTTACCTGGTACTGAGCATCTTAGCAAGGCTGCAACTAGAAAAGCGAGCATTTCTCGAGGCCATTCATTAAAATTCTTTCTCTTTTTTGAAGGGTTTTAATAAACTATTTCTATTTGCGTAAACTGCTGCTTGTGTCCGGTCAGACACTTCTAGTTTCGCAAGGATATTGCTGACATGGGTTTTAACTGTTTTTACTCCTATATATAATTCTTCACTGATTGCTTGATTTGTCATGCCTTCTCCGATGCACATAAGCACCTCTAATTCCCTTTCGGTTAGATTGTCATGCGGTTTTCTTTCAGAAGGACGAAGCTTTTTTAACATCACATTAGCTACTTTGGGCTCAATAACCGTTTCGCCAGCAAATGCTTTATGGATGGCATCAACTACTTCTGAAGCAGTTGCTGTTTTTAGCAAATAACTAAAGGCTCCTGCTTCAATCGCTGGAATTACTTGTGATTCGTCATAAAAACTTGTAATAATAATAACTTTGCAATATGGAGAATTTCTCAAAATTTCCTTCGTTGCTTCAATGCCGTTCCCTTTTTCCATTAACAAGTCCATTAAAACCACATCGGGCTTTTCCTTTAAAACAAGTTCAACTGCATGATTTCCACCATTCGCCTCTCCGACTACTTTTATTGTAGACTCTGTTGCTAAATATGAAATAATTCCTTTCCTTACCATTTCATGATCATCTACAACAGCCACTTTAATCATTATGCTCTCTCCTTATCGGGATACGGATATCTATGTACGTCCCTTCTCCTATTTTTGATCGAATCTCCATAATGCCGCCTATCTCATCACAGCGTTCCCGCATTGTTTTTAGTCCATAGGAAGCTTTTCTTTCTACCGTTGGATCAAACCCTTTTCCATTATCACTTATATGCAGGGAGGCAAATCTATCTTTTTCCTCCAAGATCATTTTTACCTTTTTTGCATGGGAATGTCTGAGAATATTGGATAAAGCTTCTTGAACAATACGAAATAAATGTTCCTGCACAGCAGAAGATAAATCGCTAATTTCATCAATGCTTGCAGCAAAATGCAAATTCGTTTTCCCTTTTAATTCTTGAATTAATTTAATGATTCCATCACATAAACTATCGTTGCTTAATTCAATCGGGCGTAGATGCAATAACAATGCCCGCATTTCTCCTTGTGCTTTTGCAGCAATTGAAACGATTTCATTTAATTGTACTTTTGCCTGCTCTGGATTCGTATCAAAAATTCGATAGGCAGAAGAAGACATCATATTTAATGCAAATAGCTGCTGGCTTACGACATCATGCAAATCTCTTGCCAGTCGCTGCCTTTCTTCCATAACAGCCGCTGTATGGGCTGTCTGCGCCAATGTTGCTTTTTCATTAGCCAATCTTTGCAAAGACAGTACTAACTCCTGTAAATAGTTGGCTAGTTGATTCAATTCATCACTAATATGTCCAACCGCTTCTTTATTTGACACATTGATTCTTTCTGCAAACTTCCCTCTTCTTAATGCCGATACAAACAGCAAAACATCTCCCAACTGTTTGCTTAAAATTCTGCTTTCCTTTAGCGCGAAGTACAACCCAACTAGTAATGTAACGAGCAGACTGCTGACAAAAAGCCAAAATGATGTCTTTGTCGTAAATACTGGATTATCATTAAAGTACAAATAAATTTGTGTACTAATAAATAGAAGCAATGAACTGATGATGCTTGTCATAAAAAAACTTTGAAAATACCAGCAGCGAATTCCTTTTCTTTTATTCACAGAACACCTCTATACTCTTATACTCTTTCAATTCGAATATCCCCTATTTTTAAATAGATTTGCAGATTAATTTTTTTAATTGCTTGATCATACTCAGAAGATTTATACGTTAGACTGTTGCTGATTCCATCTTTAGAAGAATTGAAAATTCGAAACTCTCCTATCTTCACTTCTCCTTCAATCTGAACAGGCAAATCATCGGGAATTAATATTTTTACATCACCTATCCAGCCATTGATTTCAATGGTGGTTTCTTTTTCCGGGATATACGCTTTGCTGAAATCAATAAAATAGTCCCCTATACTATTAAACAACTTCATTGGTTCTACGGACCAATTATCGTTATTAAGGTTGATATCGCCAATGGAAAATGCTTTTGAAAATCTGCCTTCTTTTTTTCTATTTTTATTGATTCGTATCACCGATTGTTGAAATAATTCATCCTTTTTTTCAAATTCTATGTCAATAGAATCTTTTTTTCCCCATTTTTTATTTCCAAATAGAAAAGCTATTGCACCATATATAAGAATTACCGGCCATAGTTTCCAAAAATCAACAAATTGAAATGTGACTATATGCAGACGATCCAAGACTAACAAGCTTGAAAAAACAATAATAAATAAAGTTAAAAAGTAATTCGTTATTTTATTCATTATATTTCCAATAAGAGAAATGAGACCGTAAACGAATAGCAGAAACGGATAAGATACGACAAAAAGCTGTTTTATTTCCAAGGAAATGACACCTATATTTACGAGCAATAAAGCCACTCCAACTGCTAATAAACAGATGGCAAACATGATTTGATATAATGATCTGCTTCGCAAATTCTTTCTCCTTTCCCTTCTATTTCCTCTATTATTTTGTAGCTGGCGTACAATTCCAGCTCCTTCATTCTTCTACCTCTCTTCACAGTTTACTACTATTTTACCTCTATTTGTTCATTCCATAGATGTTTTTTTCTCCATCTTAAGCAGGAGTTCTCTGCAATACCTAATGAAGAAAATTGTTTATTCCCTATCACCAATTACAGCTCTATTCATAATCTGTAATAAATCCAAATTTGTGGCAAATGCCTATCCGTTTTTTAATCGGAGCAGAAGGGAGTAGTTGACTTTGGGTATAGAATTAACAGCACTTCACTGGATCTATGTTTTGTTTATTCTTTTTATTATTGGGTTTATGGTGATGAAACATGATACTACCTTCATTTGCATCGTAGGAATTTTTTTATTGGCAATTACAGCAACTGGTTCATTAAGCCTTTCGATAAGCAGTATTTTTACTAGCTTTATCTTCGCCATTACTGAATTGCTTCCTACTATATTGGTCATTTCGATTATTGTTGCAATGAGCAAAATATTAACAACAACAGGTATTAATGATGTAATGATCTCTCCTTTTTCAAAATTAATCCGGTCTCCAGGGTTAGCGTATTGGATTATCGGCATACTTATGATGATTATTTCCTTCTTTTTTTGGCCCTCTCCTGCTGTTGCATTAATTGGAGCTGTTCTGCTGCCAGTTGCCGTGCGAGTTGGTTTGCCCGCAATTGGAGTGGCAATGGCAATGAACTTATTTGGGCATGGCATTGCATTGTCAGGAGACTATATTATTCAAGCAGCACCTAAGCTTACAGCAGATGCCGCTGGGATTCCAATTAATGATGTTATGCAGGCAAGTGTCCCTTTAGTCATCGTTATGGGTGTGGTTACGACCATAACAGCATTTTATTTTATTAAAAGAGATTTAAAAAGAGGAACTTTAACTATATCAACAGGTTTATCATCCTCTTATGCCTCTGTGCTTCCTGAACAACAATTACATTTGCTTTCAAGATCTCAAAAAAGAATTTTTGCCATGCTTATTCCCTGTTTGTTTGCACTTGATGTTGCGGCAATGTATTTTTTAAAGCTTCAAGGTGGTGATGCGACAGCCTTAATCGGGGGGACTTCTATTGTTATTCTTCTCCTTATTACTTTAACAAGCTATAAAAATAAAGGTTTTGAAGAAACAACAAGTTATTTAATAGAGGGTTTTCAATTTGGATTTAAAGTATTTGGTCCAGTTATCCCGATAGCCGCATTTTTTTATCTTGGAGATGCTGGCTTTACAAGCATTATAGGGGACTTCCTTCCGAAAAATTCACACGGAATTGTAAATGATTTAGGTGTTGCATTAGCATCCACTGTTCCTTTAACAAAAGAGGTTGGAGCGATTACATTAACAGCAGTAGGAGCAATTACAGGATTAGATGGATCTGGCTTCTCCGGTATTTCTCTTGCAGGTTCCATTGCAGGATTATTTGCACATGCTATTGGATCAGGAATAAGCACTTTAACAGCCCTTGGACAGATTGCGGCTATTTGGGTCGGCGGCGGTACACTTGTGCCATGGGCATTAATTCCCGCTGCTGCCATATGTAATATTGATCCTTTTGAGCTGGCGAGAAGAAACCTAGTGCCTGTCATTATTGGATTGGCTGTCACAACAATTGTCGCAATCTTTCTTATATAAAGAAAAGCGCAAACGCCTTGTTTATCGCTGTTCAGGGATAGATAATCACCTAGCTTTAAACTAAGGCTGTTTTCTAAAAGTTTGTTGCTTTTTTATAAGTTGAAAAACCCTTTAGAATTACTGAGCAGCCTGAATACACGTAGACTCCCGCTTAGAAAAGTGAGCAATGTGAGACCACCCTACAGCGAAAGATTTAAAAAGAAATAATTTATTCGTTTGGAGAGGCGTCAAGTCACCCGCGGAAAGCGAAATGGAAGTGTATTCAGGCTTCGGATTAAATAACAACAATTAATATGAAAAGAGCCTATATAAAAAGAACGATCTATTTATTAAAACGTCTTTTAAATACTTCATATAAAGAAATCCACAAAAACAGCCAAATTGCCCCAATAAAATAGCCGGCTATAATATCTGTTGCATAATGGAATCCTAAAACAATTCTGCTTATGCCAATAAGAAGTAATATCAAGCAAGCACCGATAACAATAAATCCTTTTCCTATCTTTGACTTCATATCCTGTATTAAAAGATAGGCTATAAACATATATAGAATAAAACCAACCATTGCGTGGCCGCTGGGAAAACTCATATTTTCTGCATCAACAAAGTGATTAAAAGTAGGTCTAGGACGAGAAATTGCTTCTTTAATTATTTTATTAAACTCGTTCCCTAATGCAATAGAAAAAACAAATGCAGCCATTCCAACATAGTCTTTTTTCTTTAGCAGGAGCCAAAAAAGAAAAATTAACGCAACACTGCCTATACCTATTTTGTCTCCTAAATTAGAAACGGTCTCAAAAAAAGGAAATGTAGGATGCTTAAAAATTCCAGTAATACTATCTGCTGCCTTTCCATCGATAGCGAAAGATCCTCCATGGCAAATAATGGAAATCATATAAATAGTTGCAATAAATAAAATAATGACAATGGATAAGGCTATTTTAGAGTTTTTTATATTCATTTTTTCCTCCATTAACGATCTTCTTTTCCTAGAATATCTTACCAAAATATCGTTTAATAGAAAATATAGAATTTGCTGTACAAACAGCATTGAAATTTAACTCCTATGACAATACTTATCATGGTATAATATTAAATACTAATATTCTGAATTTTCGCGGGGTGAATAGGATGATTGAAACTCTTTTTCATGATTTAGAAAATGATTATGAGCAAATGGTAGCAACTAGAAGATATCTCCATCAATATCCGGAGCTATCTCATGAAGAAAAGAAAACAGCTCAATACATCATTTCCTACTATGAAAAGTTAGGGATCGAGGTAAAGGGAAATATTGGCGGAAATGGTGTCATTGCAAAAGTGTATGGCGGCAAACCAGGGAAAACAGTTGCCATTCGTGCGGATTTTGATGCGTTGCCAATTCAAGATGAAAAGGATGTTCCCTACAAATCAAAAGTTCCAGGTGTTATGCACGCATGCGGTCATGATGGGCATACAGCAACATTATTATCATTAGCGAAAGTTTTAGAAAAAAATAAAGAATCGCTAGCAGGAAATTTCGTATTTATCCATCAACATGCAGAAGAAATGTCGCCCGGAGGCGCTAAACCAATGATCGAAGCAGGCTGCTTGGAAGGCGTTGACGTTATTTTCGGCACACATTTATGGGCGACTATTCCAACAGGAACCATTTCGTATCGGGAAGGACCTATGATGGCTGCTGCAGATGGGTTTGAAATAACCATTCAAGGACAAGGCGGACATGGAGCCCAGCCTCATAAAACAAAAGATTCTATAGTTACCGCCTCACAGCTTGTTGTCAACCTTCAACAAGTGGTCAGCAGAAAAGTAAATCCAATTGATGCTGCCGTACTGACAATCGGCACTTTTCAATCAGGCACTGCTAATAATGTCATTGCGGATACTGCTACATTAACCGGTACGGTGCGCACATATAAGGAAGAAGCTCGAGATCTTATTGCTGAGGAAATGGAAAGAGTAATTAAAGGGACATGCTACACGTCAAATAGCTCCTATATCTTCGAATATGAAAAAGGTTATCCAGCAGTAGTCAATCATCCTGCAGAGACACAGTTTCTTGCGGAATGTGCTTCTGCCATACCTGGCGTCCAAGCAATAGAGGGGGATCCTGATTTAACAGGAGAGGACTTTTCTTATTACCTTAATAAAGTCAAAGGCACATTCTTCTTTACAGGTGCTAAACCTGACTCAGATGATTCTGCCTTTCCGCACCATCACCCAAAATTTGATATAAACGAAAAATCGATGTTAATAGCTGCTAAAACATTATGCTCTGCCGCTGTACAATATCACCAGATGTTTTCAGATAACGCTGCTTTATCCCATTCTTAACGGGCAGTAAGACCCCGCCTCAAGATTCCGATAAATCGAGGAAGATAGGCGGGGGATAACTGCCCGTTAAGGTCTGATAAGTGCAACTAACCATCAGTGGGGATGAAGCAAATCCCCACTGATGGAAGTTTGCTTTATCAACAGTAAAATAACTTTTAACAGCAGCTAATGAGTTAATGCATTCTCATTAGCTGCTGTTTTCCATTACAAGTCCTCTATTTTATCTGAAGACAGCTTTTTAAAATATCTTATCCTATAAACATTTTTTGCTGCTTCACCTAATTGATCGATTAAATTATAATTAGCATACGCCCCAACAGCTGCTCCAATTCCCGGAACAAGCTGAAGCATTTTGACAAAATCAATAAAATCTCGATATTCTTGCTGCAATTCTTTCCAATCAAGCTCCAGTACTTCTGATTTCCACTCTTCCCAATTATCGACAATATTATAAATTTCTTTTCTTTTTTCTTCACTAGAATAGGCTAGTTGAAAAATATACAGCAAAAAAACGCGCTCTTCATATTGATCGGTATCATATCCATATACAGAAGCTGCTTCCATTAAGAACTTCATCTTAATAGACAATAATAAAGGAAAATCTGCCAATCCCCATAATATGCCGCCAGCACCAGTTCCAGCCCCTTCTATCCCTGCTGTTTTCCGGTAAATATCTATTTTTTTGTTCATTAACTGATCTTTATCCATTAAGGAAAGGTTCACATGCTGATTTTTTTTCGTTAACTTATTCGATCCTGCCAGCGTGGCAGTAATCATTTGCTTTATTGAGTCAGTTATTACATCATGTATTTTGGCAGGAATAAAATTATTCATTTTATTTTGCGCTTTTTTGGACATGCGATTGAATAAAGTAGATCGTTTAAAAAGTTTTCTTTTCCATTCACCTACTTCTATGTATACCTGTTCTTCATAATTATTCATGCATATTCCTCCCTCATTAATTTATCCCACTGCTCTCCGAGGCTTACCGCTCGCTTTCCACGGGGCGAGCGCCGAGCCTCCTCGTCGCTTTGGCTCTGTGGGGTCTCGTCTGTCTCGCTATTCCCGTAGGAGTCGAGCAGACGCCTCTCCAAACCAATCATTTTTAAAATATTACAATTTATGGAATCTTAAGTTGATGACATTGGGATGAACCCCCCACTGATGGAAGGTTTACTTTATACATACGTAACAAGAGACAATTTGTTCCCTATTTGATGGTCGAGCAATACTGAAAGCGAGCGTTTTTTGACAGCCTAAGAACAAAAGCGCAAGCGCCTTGATCATCGCCGTACAAACTGGCCGATTAACTACGCAAAAGAGGAAAATCGACTAAATACGCAACGTCCTGTTGCAACGTCGATTGACCCGCATCCTGCGAGCCTGTTGCAACATCGGCACTAGTACATCCTGTACGTCGGAGCTCGACGCGGACCAAACTGCTAAGTTATCCACCACTCTATTTCGTTTATAATTTCCTGACTAGACGAAAAAAACGCCTTTCCATTTAAGAAAGACGCTTACGATTCAAATAAAACCTAACAAACAAATAAATAAATAAAAAACTGCCAACTATTGAAAACAGACTAATTGCCAAATCGCCTTTTAGAAAAATAATCAGGGATAACAGTATACTTTGCAGCAATAAAACAGTAGAGATAAGACTTTTAAACGACTTCGTTTTTAACGCTCCTGCTAATGGATAAAGGTCGACCCAAAGTTTGTCTTGATATGCATTCCACAACGGAATAAGCTGCAAACCAGTCAAAAATAGAAATAGTAAAGCAAGGAGAACTTGCCCTAACCCAAAGGATAAAAAATATAAAGTTCCCCCTCCTATAATGGTTAATCTCACTGTTAATCCAAAATAATCACCTGACCGAAAATAGGTTCTCCAAAATAAATGGATAAACGCTTTATTTCCATCAAACCTAATCCGCTTTACAAAAAGATCAAACAGTTTTCTTCTTTTTATCCGGTTTTTCAACTTTGGAACATCTGTAAACATATTCGCAAAAAGATAAAAGGAAGACAAACGCTTCTCATCTTGTCCAATTAAATACTCCCAATTTACCCCTTTCCATTTTGTTGCATGGTGAAAATAAAGCAATAAAAGAATAAGCATCAATAACGTCATGACAACAAATATTGGATTTGAATTGGAAAATAAAAAATATAATAAAATCATATTTATACAATATCGAATGATGCTGTCTATGTAATGATAATTTGTATTAATAAAATATTGAACATGCCAGCGGATAAACATATTTAATCCTTTGCTGACAAATAAAACGACAAGAAAATACCAAAAAAGGCGGAAATTTTGATTATTCATTTGTGCATACATCGGCATCAGGACGCCAAGTCCAATAATTAGGAAATATGCTTGAACAATAAAACTAATCATCATGCATTTAATAAAATAACGAGCCATTCTTACTTCAACTGGAATTAAGAATATTTTATCTGCATCCTTTAAAAGTGTATAAACGGGACTTTTAGTAACAAGCAAGGCTAATAAGATGCTCATAATTATTCCTGCTGGAAAGTGTTCAGGCAACCGTTTCAGCCATGCTTGATAATAATAGGCTGCGGTTCCTAATAAAAAAACAAACACAAGAAGCAAATGTCCATTAAATATATATTTTAAGTACTGTATATACTCTTTTGCTGTCTGACCAATCCGATCCTTCCATAACTGCTTTTCATTAAACTCAAACATAATCTTCTTCCTTTGTTAATTGAATATAGAGATCATCAAGAGTTGCATTCGGCATATTAAACTCTTTACGCAGCTCCTCCATTGTGCCAGTACATTTTATTTTCCCTTCATGAAGGATGATAATTCGGTCACAGTATCTTTCTGCTGTAGCCAATATATGTGTAGACATTAAAATGCCTGCTCCATTCTCTTTCATTTCTTTCATGTAATCTAATAATGACTGTATACCTAGCGGGTCTAATCCAACAAACGGTTCATCTACAATATAAAGGGAAGGCTGTACTAAAAATGCGCACATAATCATCACTTTTTGCTTCATTCCTTTAGAAAAGTGGGCAGGGAACCATTTCAGCCTTTTGATCATCCGAAATTCTTTTAACAAAATTTCCATTCGTTCTTTATACTGTTCTTCGGTTATCCCATAAGCCATCGCAGTTATTTTCAAATGCTCTTCCAATGTTAATTC
Organism: Niallia sp. 03133; assembly: GCF_052663225.1. Classification (NCBI taxonomy): domain Bacteria; kingdom Bacillati; phylum Bacillota; class Bacilli; order Caryophanales; family Bacillaceae; genus Niallia; species Niallia sp. 03133. The sequence continues at coordinate 172,503 of NZ_JBQTCY010000001.1, read as the reverse complement.
ATCATAAAGAATCGGTGTTTCTGGCACAAAGGTGAACTTTTTACGATATGCTTCTTTATCTTTTTCAAAAGAAAGCCCATCAATCGTAATCTCGCCTTTATGAGGCTCCATTAATCCAATAATATGACGGATTGTCGTACTTTTTCCTGCACCATTTAAACCAATTAATCCAATAATTTCGTTTGCTTCTATAGAAAAAGATATATCTTTTAATACAGGATTTCTTGTGTATCCTCCTGTAACATTTTTTATTTCCAAAAGCGCCATGGGACGTTACCTCCAAGTTATAAGTATCTATAGTGTAACAACAAACTTCTTTAAATAAAAATAATTCCTCATAAAATTTTAATTTCTTTTGTATATAATCTTTTCTGCTGGACATTCTATTTAGAGAAGGGGAGCACCATTAAATTTATTGAAACAAATTATTCAATAATGAGGTGTTTGCAAAAGATTATTTTCGAGTAATCCTAATATGTAAACTTCATTCGTTCCTAAAATAAGGGGATGGTTGCCTTGCACAAAGTGATAAGCGTAACATAAAGATCAGTAACACCATATGTTGCTTTATACGAAAAAGCAATATGATGTCATTTCCACTTTGAAATGAGGTGTTTGTCGCAGACTGTCATCCAATCTTTATACGTTGAGCTAACATATAAAGCAATAAGGAGATGGTTCGGTTGAACAATGATCGCTATTTCTCATATAAACAAATCATGATTAAATGAGGTGTTTGTCAAAGAGAATAACCCTGAAAATAGAACGTTATATTAGAAGTTCCCCTTCCATAAGGCAGGAATCCGTTTGGATCCTGCCTTTTAGGCTGTCGCAAAATTTGTTTCTTGTTTCTCCCCAGCTGATAATATACTCAGCAGCGAAACCGCTTTTTTTCGCCTTTTCTGCACGCAATCTGCTATGATAAAATAGTATAAAATTAAAATAGAAAGGAATGTATATTTTGAGCGATTGTATTTTTTGTAAAATTATTGCCGGAGAAATTCCATCAAAAAAGGTTTTTGAAAACGAACATGTAGTTGCATTTTTAGATATCAGCCAAGTAACAAAAGGACATACATTAGTAGTTCCGAAAACACATGTAAAAGATATTTACGAGCTAACACCTGAAATTTCCAAAAATTTATTTGAGGCGGTTCCCAAAATAGCCACTGCCATAAAAGATGCTTACAAGCCTATTGGTTTAAACACGTTAAATAATAATGGAGAAGCTGCAGGACAATCTGTTTTCCATTATCATATGCACATTATTCCCCGCTACGGGAAAGGCGATGGCTTTGGTGCAGTTTGGAAAACAAATTTCGATAAGTATTCAAATGAGGAGCTTGGCCAAATTGCTGCGGCAATAAATGAAAAAATACGATAAATTTTTTCAGATTTTATACATAATTTTATTATTCAATAAAAGCTTTTATTATTGGTAAACGAGCTTTTTTACTTATGGTATATACAATTTATTCTTAATTGAGTTTTTTCACATTTTACTAAAAAAATAAAACCTTTTTAAAAATCATAAAAATTCAAAAAAGGTTTATTTTTCATCTGTACAAATCTTCACAATTTGTTAGTATAAAGGTGAACTTTTTAGTCTTTACCGCTAATCAAAGCGGAAACGCATTGGGAGGAAATAATTATGAAACGCGCTTATAATTTTAACGCTGGACCTGCTGCACTTCCAGAATCGGTATTACAAGAAGCACAAGATAATCTGTTGAATTTCGACAATACTGGCATGTCTGTAATGGAGCTAAGCCATCGAAGCAAAGAGTACGAAGCAGTACATAATGAAGCAAAAGCTCTTTTAGCTTCATTGCTTTCTATTCCAGAAGATTATGAAATTCTTTTTCTTCAAGGTGGAGCTAGTCTTCAATTTACCATGTTTCCAATGAACTTATTAACCGAAAATAAAGTTGGATATTATGCTTTAACAGGAGTTTGGGCTGAAAAAGCGCTTAAAGAGGCTTCCAAGATTGGAGAAGCTGCAGTTGCAGTATCAAGTAAAGAATCAAATTACACATTTATACCAGAGCTAAAAGAAATAAAAGTTCCTGAAGATGCCGCCTACCTTCATGTAACAAGCAATAATACGATATACGGTACACAATGGCATTCTTTTCCTGAAGGGTTAAAGGTTCCTTTAATTGCAGATATGTCTAGTGATATTTTAAGCACTCCTTTGGACATTAAGCAATTTGATTTAATTTATGCTGGTGCACAAAAAAACCTAGGCCCATCTGGGGTAACAGTTGTTATTATTAAAAAAGAGCTGATTAAAGCCAATCCTTCCCTGCCAACCATGTTAAGCTACGAAACGCATGCAAGCAATAATTCATTATTTAATACACCGCCTACACTAGCTATTTATTTATTATCTCTTGTACTAAAATGGGTAGAGAAGCAAGGTGGCGTTGAAGGCATTGCTGCAATAAATGATAAAAAAGCACAAAGTTTGTATGATGTTATTGACAATAGCAACGGATTTTATAAAGGACATGCAGAAAAGAACAGCCGTTCAAAAATGAACGTAACTTTCACTTTGCAGTCTGATGAAATAACAAAAGAATTCCTTAAAGAGGCAAAAGAAGCTGGATTTATTGGACTGAATGGCCACCGTTCTGTCGGCGGCTGCCGTGCATCCATTTACAATGCAGTTCCTTTAGAACATGTACAAGCACTTGCTTCCTTTATGGAAAATTTCCAACAAAAACATAGCTAAGTAGCTAAATGCTAAAAAATCACGAGGAAAGGAAATTTCCCTCGTGATTTTTAATTCAGCTAAATTTCTATTTAAATAAGCTAATTACCATTTTCCCCCTAAATCCCTTCCCTAATTCCCAACAATCATTCATCATTCATCATTCATCATTTAATAAGCATAATAGTTCTTCTGCTCTTAATCCTCTAAATAGAAAAAGCAGACAGGTATGCGGTATAATAAGAAAAACGCAAGCATCCTGCTTAGTGTCCTATTATGCACTCTATGTATGCTAAGGTAGGTCTTACTCGGCGATTGTACTCTATGTACGCCGACCGGATAAAGCGCCACGTCCTGTACGTCGAAGCTAGGCACTTGTTTAAGTTCAAAAATTTTTATTACTATAAAAATGAGGTGATATCATGAGAGGAAAATCATTTTTAACCGGGTTTATTATTGGCGGTATAGCAGCTGGTGTAACAACGCTCATTTCAACCCCAATCTCTGGAAAAGAAGCTAGAAAAGCATGTCGTGATAATGCAAATGCTTTTTTAACCGATATGAAAGAACTAAAGGCGGGTATCTTGGAAATAAAAGACTCTATTTCAACTGCTTCTGCAGAAGGAAAATCAATCATTGCTTCCTTTATTGAAGATCTTAAAGTTTCATTAAATGATTGGAAGATCGAAATCCAACCACACCAAGAACAATTGCAACTGGAGTTAAAAGAATTAGAAAGTACTGTAAATGAACTAGAATCAAACTTAAAATAAGTTCTATTTATGTACATAGAGAACTTGCTTCATTTTGCTGAAGCCTAAAAAGATCAGGTGGAGTTGATTCCTCCACCTGATCTTTTTATTTCTCAGAAGGCTTGCCTTCTGTGTATACTGTTTTGACCGGCATTTTATTTGCTACAAACGTAATCAAGAATGCACATAGCATTGGAGCAAGCATAGAAATGATAAACCCTGTTATGTCATTCGACAGCAGCGGTGCTGTAAAAGCTGGCACATAGGCAGTACCCCGTACATTAAATAAGCCAACTAAAGCTCCTCCGAGTCCTGCAGAAATAAGTGCTCCCCCAAAGACAATTTTATTGGAGAACATAAAAGGATACGCTGATTCAACAAAAGTACCAAAACCCATATTAATAAGAAATCCTGGAGTCGCAACAGCTGCTTCTCCTTTATCTCTCGGGGCAATTATATTCGCTAAATTAATACCAGCAGCAACCATTACTAAACCAACCATATCAACAGCTCCCAGGAAGCTGTTCCCTGTTTTCTCCATTTCCAGTAATACAATAGGAAGAATAGCAGCATGATATACTCCTCCTAAAATAGCAGGCCAGATTAGAATTCCTGCCAAAATTCCTGCTACCACCGGGTTAAATGCCACAGCTTGTTCTAAAATAGATTTTATTAGATTTCCTGCCTGTAAGGCGATTGGGCCAATTAAATAGAATACGATCAATCCTGAAATCAAGCCGGAAATTCCTCCAGCCACAATATTAATTGTTGTCATAGGAAATTTCCATTGAAGGCATTTATTAAAAAGAAACTGGACAAGAATTCCTGCTCCAATCCCACCAATTAGCCCGCCAATTATTCCTCCTTTTACCGATAATACTCCAGCAACTACACCTGCAATGATCGAAACCTCGTCTAGATCTGACACCTGTTTAGCTGCTATGACAGCGAGCATAATCGGCAATGCATTTATCATAATATCAAATACTTCACTTAATCCATTTAAGGCAGGTATTCGACTGAGAGCTAAAATAAGCGCCATCGCAATAAACCCAGGCAATGAGGCGATCATAATGCCTCGTATATTAATATTCTTCCATACATTACTACTGGAAGAACCTTGTATTTCTTTTGGCGAACCAATAATAGGATTATATTTCAAGTCCCCATACTTACAAAGTGAAGAAATAAATGTTATAGCTCTTGTTCGATTTGTAGTACCTGTAGTACCCGAAGATGCAATGACGTTCGCACCCTGTGATGTAATAAGGGCCATGGATGTTCCCCCAGTCCCAACAATCGGAATATTCATTTCAATAGAGGCAGCAATAACCTCTTTATTAACTATATTTGGATCTATGCTCATGGTGATAACACCATCAATATCTCCTTGTCTAATCTGCTCTGCTATTTTTTCATCAAGACTTTTCGCTTCAATATTCGCTTCATTTAAAGTGCCTTGAAAGATCTCTATCAGTTGATTTTCATTTATACTATATATTGCTGCCTTCGTTGTATCCTTTGCTTTATCCATCGATTCCGATGCTGCAATAAATTGAATATTGGAAACTTGAAGTCCAGCAGCCTCGCTTTGCAAAAGAATTTCCCGCAGCAGCTTAGTAGGATTTGCTCCCCCTAAATTAAAGAGATTCCCCCCACTGCTTCCAATAATAACAATTTTTTTCACTAACATTCTCCTCCACTTATATTTATATCTATTTAAAAAGAAAAAACCTAATCAATAGATCAGGATTCTGTACATTGATAACCTTTTGATTTTGCTATGAGAACATATTGCCAAAGCCTTATATATTAAGATACTATGAAACAAATTGTAACATAGAATTCTTTAGTTTACTATTGTTTTAATGAACTAAAGCAAAAGGATATAATGACTAATTTGTTCGCATTATCTTATCCATTTAAAATCAATTTAAAAGATTTATAACATAACAAAGTAATGTTATAAATTTTCCAATAATTCTAAATACCAATTAACTAAATGACGTTTTTTATATACCAATTCAACATAATAAGGTAGAATTTCTAACAAATCAATCATTTAACGATATAATTCATGTTATACTTTAACTTTTTATGTCATATAAACTCACATAAAAAGTTAAAGTAAGAATAAAAATTCTATTTACATATAGTATTTTTTATCTCATTTATTATTACAATGTTCCTATAAAATTTACCATAACACTTTAACCAATTTATAAAATATGAATATTTTATAAATCTCGCAATTGAATAATTTTTTCTACTAAAAAATATTTTTTCACATAATTAGGTGATATATGGAATTTATCATCGAATTTAAAACTTTTTACGGCAATCTCGACTTTTTTCTCTTCTATTATTATTTAATGAAAATTTCCATTTTTAATGGTTCAGCTTTCCATTTATTCGAATATTTATAAATTTTTAATTATAAATATTCGAAGTAACCGCTTTCTACTAAAAAATATTCATATTTTTTAAAATTTTGTTTATTTATATCTTTATTAATTTTTGTTTTATTGGCATAATGATTATAGACAATAGAAAAGTAGGTGATTTGGAGATGAATGAAAGACCGTACTCAATGAAAGAAGCTTTATTATTTACGCAAAGAATTGGACAACTTAGCAAGGCACTATGGAAATCGATTGAAAAAGATTGGCAGAATTGGATTAAGCCATATGACTTAAATATTAATGAGCACCATATCTTATGTATTGCTTACCAATTAAATGGTGCATCCATTTCTGATGTTGCAAATTTTGGCGTAATGCATGTTTCTACAGCATTTAATTTTTCAAAAAAGCTGGAAGAAAGAGGACTTTTAACGTTTTCAAAAAAAGAAAACGATAAAAGAAACACGTACATCTGTTTAACGGAAAAAGGAGAATCTATGTTTTTAAGCATTATGGCAGAGTTTAATCCTAATAATAGTTCTGCCTTCTCTGCTGCATTGCCTATTAAAGAGTTATATGGCAAGTTTCCTGAACTCTTAGAAGTAATGACAGTTGTAAAAAATATCTATGGCGATGATTTTATGGAGATATTTGAAAAATCTTTCACTAATATTGAAGATAACTTTGTGGAAGTGAACGGCCAGCTTAGACAAAACGATCCCGTGCCAGTCAAATAAAACAAATAGATAAATAAAAAAGGACTATTTAGCAGGAGAGAATTCTTTCCTGCTTTTTGCTTGCTTAAAAATCACTGTCCATCGTTTAGCAGCTCCCTTATATATAAGGAAAATTGGAACAATTTAATAACACGAAAAAAACTGAAAAAACCTATTGATTTTTTATTTTTTTCATCGTAAAGTATCAAAGTGAGTTGTGTAAAACTTGGAAAATTCTCCTTTGTGAGGTTGATTATATGAATTGTTGGAAGACAATTAATTTACAAAAGCAATACGGATTACAACGGCTTTTCATTATATCGTCTCTTACGATGATTATGACGTTTCTTTTTCTTTATGTGCCAATAACTACTTTTTTTGCACAAAATAATTTAAATGGAAACCACTTTATACTTTTTTTATTGTGTATGTTTTTTATTTATCCTATTCATAAATTACTTCATTTATTGCCGTTGCTTTCTTTAGGCAATAAAATTGAAAAAACCTTTGATATTCAGTATCGCTTTTTACCGCTTATTTATATTAGAGCAAATGAGCCAATAAGAAAATTCCATTTTCTTATTTCTTCCATTACTCCATTTATTGTTATAAACGTGTTTTTAATTGCTTGTTGTTTTCTTTTTACACACTATGTCCATTACTTCCTGATTTTGTTTGCTTATCATTTTGGCATTTGTGTACCAGATGCTGTTAGAATGAAAAACCTTTGGAGGTCTCCAAGCAAGTGTTATGTAGAAGAAAATGAAGATGGTTTTGAAATACTCGTCAATAAAATATCATAATAATGGATCTTTTATTGAATTAATTAGGGCAAAAATAGAGCGTTTCTTGACGGCCTATTCATATATAGCGTTATCCATCATATAATAAAGTAAACTTCCATCAGTGGGGGTTTTTCCTTATCCCCCACTGATGGTTAGCTGCACTTATCGGACCTTAACAGGCAGTAATCCCCCACCTCGATTTCTAGGCATCTTGAGGTGGGGGATTACTGCCCGTTAAGAGTGGGATAAATGATGACCATAAAGATAGAGACAGTGAATAGGTCTTCAAAAGAGATAATACTATCTTTTTATACTGTTATTTGATATTGTAAATAACATACAAACAATACGTTAGATAAGGAGGGAATCAATGATGATCTCCATTTTTATCCTTTTAGCTATTCTAATATTGTATAATATTAATAGAATGACGAATGCTTTATGTTTACAAAAAGAGATTCCAGAGGAAAAACAACCAAAGGTATTTCGAACCATTAATGTTCTAATAACCATTCTTTTGATTTCTTCCTATGTTGATATCCTTTTTAATTAACATAAAGTAAAACTTCCTTTTTTGGGAGTTTTATTTACTGTTCATACAGGATAATTTATAAAAAGGTGAGCATCTGCTCACCTTTTTATATTTCCCAAGAGTATTTTTCTTATAACCAAGATGCTCCAATGATTATTAATAGTATGAAAAGCACAACTAATAAAGCAAAACCCCCACCATATACACCTGCACCAGACATGAGAACGCCTCCCTTCATATAAAGTTAACCTTCCATCAGTGGGTGGCTCTTCATCCCCCACTGATGGTTAGTTGAACTTATCGGACCTTTACGGGCAGTTATCCCCCCACCTCGGAGATGCTTCCTTGATTTCTCAGCATCCCCGAGGTGGGGGTCTTACTGCCCGTTAAGCGTGGGATAAAAAACGTCCAAGATTCGTTTACGTTTACCTACTAAAATCGCAGCTAAAATAATAGACAGCCATTTAACCATGGCTTTAGCCAATCATTATAACCAAGTAGCGCCTACGATAATTAATAAGATGAATAATACAACGATTAACGCAAAACCTCCGCCATATGAGTTACCCACAGTAACACCTCCTTTAAGGTTGCTACCATATTGTATTCATTTTCTGATTAATCGTTTATTCATCTAGAAAAAAATTTACTTAGCAAAAGGCAGTACCAACTATAATTAATAAGATGAACAATACAACGATTAAAGGAAAAAAATTATTATATCCTGTCATCATATACACCCCTTAAAGTGAATTTTGCCTAACAACCAATCTGTAAGAGGTTTTTCTCTTACTTGTTTCCAGTTCCCTGTATCTTATGTATTTGCCCCAGAAACGGAACAGGATATCAACCCATTTTTCTCTATTATTAAAATGAAGAATAATTTTTACAATATTGGCAATAAATTTTTGCTCTTTTTACATTTTATGATATAGTAGGGATTGTTGAGATTTAAAAACTAACTTGGGAGTGTTTAACTTGAAAAAATGGATATTATCCCTCACTATAGCTGCAGGTGTATTAAGTCTTAGTGCATGCAGCAATGAAAAATCCGAGGCAGTTGTAAAATCGGATGCTGGGGACATTACAAAAGATCAACTATATGATGCAATGAAAGATAAATATGGTGTAACTGTTCTTCAAACACTTCTTTATGAGAAAGTATTAGAAAAAAAATACAAAGTTTCTGATAAAGAAGTTGACGAACAAGTAGATAAAATTAAAAGTCAATATGGCGATAATTTTTTAAATGCTATTCAACAATACGGCTATAATAGTGAAGATGAGCTTCGCGCAATGTTTAAAACAGGCTTATTACAGCAAAAAGCTGCTGCTAAAGAAGTGAAAGTAACAGATAAAGAAGTGAAGGCATATTATGATGATTACAAACCTGAAATTAAAGCACGCCACATTTTAGTTGCTGATGAAAAAACAGCAAAAGAAGTGAAGAAAAAATTAGATAATGGCGATAAATTCGAGGACTTAGCAAAAGAATATTCGAAAGATCCGGGAAGTGCTGAAAAAGGCGGAGATTTAGGATGGTTTGGCGCTAACGCAATGGTTCCAGAATTTGAAAAAGCAGCATATGCTTTAAAAGTAAATGAAATCAGCAATCCTGTTAAAACAGATAATGGCTTCCATATTATCCAAGTAACAGACAAGAAAGAAAAAGGCAAGTATGAAGATGTAAAAGATAAAATGGCTTATGACTTAAAAGTGTCCAAGCTTACAAATGAAGAGATTAACAAAGCAATGCAAAAAGAATTAAAAGATGCGGATGTAAGTGTTGAGGATAAAGACTTAAAAAGTGTTTTAGATTCAAACGCTTCAACTCAACAATAGAAGAAAAGGCCAACAAAAGAGGAATATTCCTCTTTTGTTGGCCTTTTCTCTGCAAAAATTTCGATTCGTTTAAACGGATCTATTAATTTTCAAACACTTTCTCCTCATTTTTTCCATGTCTGCGCTCTTTTTCTTTCGCTAATCGTTTCATATATTCTTCGCCTTCTCTTTCGATTCCTTTATTTTCTATTTCTCTTTCTTCCTTGCCTGTTTTCACCGCCATAAACGCACTTACCACTATTCCTCCAAATACAAATACAACCCACATAGGAATACTAAACACTGTCCTCTACTCCTTCCATCCATAAAAAAGCATATGATGAGTATATTTCATCATATGCTAGAAAAAGTAGATTATTCCTCTGCTTTATTTGATTGCGTCAAATCCTCTCTTATTTATGAAATGCAGGCTTGTAAAAGGATCGATTCTCCAACGGGAAAATCCGTTCTGTAAATTCCCCTGGCTTCGCTCTTTCTAAAGCACGGTCAAGCATATTCATTTTCGCATCTAAATTATCAATATAATGGATAATTTCTGCCTCTTTAATTAACGGAGCTTTAGGACTCCCCCATTCCGCTTTTCCATGATGGGATAGTACAATATGCTGGAGTACGACTACTTCTTCTCCGTGAATATCTAATTCATCTGCTGCTTTGCCAATTTCATTTACCATGATGGTTATATGACCCAGCAAATTCCCTTCCACCGTATAAACAGTAGAAATAGGTCCAGAAAGCTCTAATACCTTGCCTAAATCATGCAGGATAATGCCTCCGTACAATAGATCTTTATCTAAGCTTGGATAAAGTTGTGCAATGGCTTTTGCCAAATCCAACATACTTACAACATGATAAGCTAATCCGGAAACAAACTCATGATGATTTTTTGTAGCAGCTGGATATTCCAAAAAAGCTTGTTGGTATTTTTTCACTAAATGTCTTGTAATGCGCTGGATATTGGAATTCTTCATTTCAAAAATATATTGTGTAATTTTCCCCATCATTTCATCTTGACTTAGCGGTGCTGTTTCTAAAAAATCAGCTAATCGGACATTATCTTCTTTACTAGCTAATTTGATTTGACGTATTCTTAATTGCAATCTGCCTCGATAATTTTGAATATCCCCTAAGATTTTGACAATTGATTCTGCTTGGTAGTTTTTTTCGTCTATGTCCGTTGCATCCCAAAGTTTTGCCTCAATCTCTCCGCTTTTATCTTGAAAAATAAGGGTTAAAAAGGGTTTTCCGTTGCTTGCAATAGCTTTTGTTGCGCTTTTTATCAATAAAAATAATTCAATTTGCTCTCCTACCTCATAATGAAGTACTCCTTTTTTACTCAAATAGCTCCGCTCCCTTACGATATTCTTTTCTATTTAGGAAATGCCTTTTTGTTTAATGAATGACTATAGCTGTAATGTAATTTACAACAAGAGTAGTATAACATATCACGAAAAGGTTTCTACTTTCTTATCTGCTGTACTTTGCTTGCCCAGCAGATAGATATAAAACTTCTTCCTTTTGAAAATATTGCACAATATGCGGATGGCAAGTAAAAAACAACAGTTGATTTGCTGTATTTTCTTTCAGCAATTGCATCACTCTTCTTGTTCTTTTTTCATCAAAATTTACAAAGCTATCATCAATAATAATCGGCAGCTGATATTTTGCATAAAACGTTTTAGCAAGTGCTATTCTAATAGAAACATACAGCTGTTCCGTTGTCCCTTGGCTCAGCTCTTTTGCCTCAAAGTAAGTATGCTCTTTGCTTTTCACTAAAAACCCTGCACCATTCTCTTTTGGGATAATATTGATATACTTGCCTTCCGTTAAAAACGTGAAATATTCTTCTGCTTTTTGCAGCATGTTAGGCAATTGTTTATTTTTATACTGCTGCACTGTTTGAGAAAGGAATTGTTTAGCAACAGAATATTTCCCCCACTCTTTTACATCTTCATCAAACTCTGCTTTTAATTGTTTATAGGAATGAAGCAGTTCCGTATATGTTCCACCGTTTTCAATTTGTAGAATCTCAAAATTTAATGCAGCTAATTCTTCCAGCCGCTGTTTATATGTTTCAGCCAGCTCATTTATTTTCTTATCTATCCGCTCTATTTCAATAGACGGTTCCTCAAGCGACTTATATTTCACGAACGATTCTGCTTGGAAAGCAGCACGATCTAACTGCATTTGTATCGTTGCCAGCTCGGAAATGCACTGTCTTTTCTCTGCATCCCATTCCCCCTTTTCTCGAAAGCTCTCTTCCTTGTCCACTTCTGCAAGCTGAAATAGTTGTTCTTTTTCTGATAAGTAAATGCATAATTCTGCTTCATATCCTTGTCTATCGTTCTTATATTCTTCCAGCTTTCTAGCATTTGCAGTCCAACGAATATTTTTTTCATTTTCGTTTTTCACAGCCATTTTCAGCTGAAAACACATATTTTGCAACGTATCTGTCTTGTTTGGAAAAAACGATTGATACAAATCTTCTATTTTATTATTTAGTTCCTTGTTCTCTGCTTCGATTACAGCTATTTCTTTTCGTATGCTTTCATGTTCTCTGCTTTTTTGCTTCCACTCTTCTATTAATAAGAAGGCATCATGGATATAATGCATCGCCAGCTCTTTTGGAATCCCAATGTCTTTTCCAAGCTTTGTTAACAGCAGTTCAAGACGTTTCATATCATGCTCCCATTTTTCAAAACCGTGAAGTACTTTTTCATAACTTTCATTTTGCTGCTCTAATTTGATTTGATAGCGAGTATATTTTTCTCGATTATTATCGTCCTCTTTTAATAAATGCAGCACATAAGAAATGTCGCTGCTGTCCTCTCTATCTAAAGTATGCTGAACAGTTTGCCACTCTTTTGTTAACCCCTTCTTTTTTTTCAATAAGATCGAATATTCCTGCTTGCCTTGTTGTATGCTGCGAAAAAGCAGTAATCCTCCAATACCGCTTGCAAGTATTCCGACAACTATAAACAGGACCCCATTATTCCACAGTCCATACGCTGCTGTAAGGAGCCAAAATAGGGAAAATAAACTCCATTGGATCAGTTCCTGCTTCTTTTTTTGTCGATTCATTTTCACTTGTTGCTTTGTTTCCGCTAACTCTTTTTCAAGTGAACGCATTCTTTCTTTATGCAAAGAATAGTGGCGGTTTGATTCCACCTTTTCTTCTAATTGTGTTCTTTTTTCGCCAGACAATAATGTCCCCTCATACGCATGAACTTGTTTTTCAAGCTTCTCCAATAACTTCTGCTCTTCACTTAACCGATAATCCAGCTCTTCCCTTTGTGCTTTTAATTTTTTTTGTTTGGCATCAGCGTTTACACATTGTTCCTTTAAAAATACACTTGTATTGCTTTTCATTATTTCATTTATATCGACAATATGCAGCTTTTCTTCCATTATTTTTAGTTCTTTTTCAATAGCGCTTTCCTGATTTTGCAACAGTATTTTGCGGTTGAGCGATTGCTCCATCAACGGCAGCTTTTCGAGTGTATAAACAATTTCATTTTCTCGATCCAATAAACAAAAATCTGGCGCCAAATGCTTTTTTTCTTCTTCTATTTTTGTTATTTTATTGCTAATATGCTGAATGCTGCTTTCAATCGCCAGGATACGCTCTTTTATTTTTTCCCATCTGTTTAAACCATCTAATGGAAAAGCCATTTCTTTAAATGGTTCCATTTGCTTTTCTAGATGCTTTTTTTCTATCACCAAGGGCTTTATTTTTATCCATTCTTCTAATTGCCGCTTTTCTTTTTCTAGGCTCCATTTCTTTTCATCTGAACCCTTTATCTCTTCTTCTAAGTTTATTCTCTGAACAAGCAGGTGTTGATATTGACTATTTGATTTTTCTGCCACTTTTAACAGTCGATGCTTTTCTTTAAGTGCAGCTAACTTTTCATTGATCTCCGGTTTTTTGCCACTAGGACGAAATCGTTGATCCAATTGCTTTTGCAATTCATTTTCTGCTTTTAACAAAGCATCCGAACCAACAGCACCGGTTGAAAATAAAAAACGTCCAAGATCTTCACTTTTTAATTGATGGATATTCTGCAATCCGTGTAGATTAAAAGAAAAAATAGACTGAAATAACACTTTATCTATCCCATCCAGCAGCTCATCCAGCAATTCGTCCTGTCCTCTTCTGCCGTTTTCCAATGTAACTGTTACGTCTCCTGCTGCTTTTCCTTTGACTCTTTCAATGGTGGCTAGCCCATGCTTTGGGAATGATGCGATTAATTGGCCCCCATACTTATGCTGCTGCTTTGGCTCATATCTTAGTTCTGTTTGCTGTTTTGTTGGGAAACCAAATAATATGCTGTGAATAAAACTCATAAGAGTCGATTTTCCTGCTTCATTTTCACCGAAAAAAACTTGAAGGGAATCTTGAATAGTAAACGATTTATTCTCCAGCTTGCCGTAGCCATAAATAGTGATCGATTTAATAAACATCTCTTCACCTCCTGCCTTACTGTTCCAACAATTGAATCAATAAATTTTCTGCTTCTTCTGCCAAGCTTTTTTTCTCTTCCTCTGTTAACTCTTCTAAGAAGCGATGCAATGTTTGATTCTGATAAAGAGAGGCTACTCCCTTTTCCACTGCAGATATATCTTCCGTTACTGTAAACAGCTCCTTGTAAAAATCGGATTCATTTCTTAAATTTTCTTTTATCCAACTAATATTTTTGCTTATGGTGATCGAGGAAATCCATACAAATTGGCTTTCCTCCTTTTCCCCTTCCTGCAGTATTTCCAGTAATTCTGAGGAATGAACAGATTCATCCAGCATCCAATTTTTTATTTCTAAAAACAGAATACTAGAAGCCGACTCTGTTCTTTCTTTCTCTATTTCTTGCTTGCATAACAGGAGAAGCTCATCAACTATTTGGACATTTGCAGCATCTATCCTTACTTTTTTCCAAATGATGTCAGCCGTCGAAAAAAAGTTTAATTCTGCACCCATTTCATTCAGCTTTACATAATAAGCGCCTTTTTCATCTGTTTCCTTTTTATGCCTTCCTTGAATATTTCCTGGGTAGACAATCGGTGGATTCTGTTCCAAAATATTTCTTTTATGTATATGACCAAGCGCCCAATAATCCATTATTTTAGAGGTTAAATCCTGTAATCGAAAAGGAGCATATGGGCTGTGATCACTTGACCCTTCCATGCTGCCGTGGAGAATGCCAATATGGAAATCTGCCCCCTCCTCTTTTTTATACCATTCTATTTTCCTGTCATAAATATGTCTTGTTTCATAACTAAAGCCATATAGTGAGACAGAGGTAGTGCCTTTCGAAAAAGAAGCTCTTGCTACGTCTGAAGGAAAAATATAAACATTAGCAGGCCAATTTATTTGTGACCAGCTCCCGCCTAAATGATCATGATTTCCATGAACAATAAATACGGCAATTTCGTGTTTTTGCAAACGTTCCAGTTCCTTTTTAAAGCGAATTTGCGCTCTTATGCTTCTGTCCTCACCATCATAAATATCCCCTGCAATAATGACAAAATCAACCTTCAGCGATATGGCTTTGTCTATAATATTTGCAAATGAAGTGAAAGTGCTTTCCTGCAGCCTTTTTTTAATAGAAGAAGGTAAATCTCTAAGCCCAGTCATCGGACTATCCAAATGCAAATCTGCACAATGGATAAAGGAAATCTCTTTCATTCTACCACTCCCTCCTTCTTTTAATTCTATTCTATCACGCCAAAAAAACGAATGCACGTTCTTATCTTTTTCACATTAATGAAACATCATTTTTATTCCAAGAGGCAAACAATGGGCGTCAGGCCTATGTCCTAAAAAGGAAGTTTTAGCAACTGGCATATGATATGTTTTTGTCACTTCCAATAAAAGCTCTTCTACTGAGGGTACACTTCCCTTTGCTTCCATTTCAGTAAAGGTTCCGAGCAAAATCCCACTGCATTTTTCGAAACATCGCATCTGCTCCAACTGCGTAAATAAGGACATTAACGTCGCAGGGCCGCCCCCTAAACTTTCTAAAAATATGATTTTATTCGTAGGATCTGGAAAATACTTCGTTCCTGCCAGTTTTAGAAAACATCTTGTATTTCCTCCAATAATCTCCCCTTCCATTTTTTCTCCTCGAAGCCACTTATAAGAGAAAGTCTTAAAACTGTTCATGTCCGAATGACTAGAGAAGAATACATCTTGAAACAGCTTTAGCTGATTTTGCTTATCTTGTTTAATTAAATTACTGATTTGATAATGATAGGCTGGGATTTTGCTGCATGCCACGATCGCATTATTAATCACAGATAAATCGCTTAATCCAACAAAAGGTTTTTGGATTTTGCTAATCTCCTTAAAATCTAAATACGGCAAAACTTGATTTGCAGCATCTCCTCCTGAAATATCAAAAATTGCTTTAACCTCTTGATCAGCAAACAATTTCATTAATTCATTGCCCCGTTTTTGTGGTGTACCGCTAAATGGTCCATTATCAACACAATAAATGGTATCAGCGAATTTAGGCTGCAAACCTAATTGGATTAATGTTTTTTCCAGCTCCTCCAGCTGTGTTTTAGCTTCTATTGGTCTGCCATTAGAACAGGCAATCAAACCGACTGCATCGCCCTTTTTTAATAAACTCATCTGTTCGTCTCCTTATCTGTTCTTTTTAGGCTGTTTTCTAAAGTTTGTTGCTTTTTTATAAGTTGAAAAACCTTTTTGATTTACTGAGCAGTCTGAATACACTTAGACTTTCAGCATTTATTAGCGAGACAGGAGAGAAGAAAGCAGGAGTGAAACGACGAAGCGGCTCGCCCCGCGGAAAGCGAAGTGTATTCAGGCTGAGGGCTAAATAACAACAATCTATACGAAAATAGCCTTTTTTATAGTAGTTTATATTTTACCATATGAAAAAAAGCACTTTTCTACTAGTGAAAAGTGCTCAAGCTTTCAATGATTGATCGGCTTTCTATTTCATTTGTACATCTTACCTTTTATTCTTTCTTCGTAAGCTGTAATGCTTTTTTGATATCCTTATAGGAATTTGATTTTCCATACATTAAGACTCCGCCTTTATACACTCTTCCGCCAAATGCTGCAAGAATGCTAATAGATAGAATTAAAATCACCATTCCTAAAATTGGTTCCCATACAGGAAGATTTAGCATTCCTACCCTCATAAACATAAGCATTGGTGTAAAAAATGGGATATAAGATGTAACTGTTACAAACGCCGTATCAGGAGCATTTAATCCAAACATCGCAATCATAAATCCTGCAACAACCATTAAAGTCATTGGGGTGATCATTTGCTGCACATCTTCTATTCTGCTGACAAGAGAGCCAAGAAGCGCAGCCAATGTTGCATATAAAAAGTAGCCAAGAATAAAAAAGACTGCTGCATAAATTATTGTCGAAACAGGTACTTCGGCAAAACCTAAAAACCCACCCATTGAACCTAAATCTTTATTATTTGTCATAAAATAATAGCCCACAGAAAGCAGCAGAATCAGCTGTGTTAAGCTTAAAAGGCCGACTCCAAGTATTTTAGCAAACATATGCTTAATAGGAGACACACTGGAAATAAGAATCTCCATGACACGGGAAGATTTTTCTGTTGCTACTTCCATCGCTATCATATTAGCATACATAATAACCGCAAAATAAATAAGGAATAATAATACATAAACAAGTCCACGTGCTTGATTTAATTCTTCTGCAGTTTTTGCATTTTTTTCAAGCGCCACTTGATCGAATGAGACAGGTTCATTTAGTTTGGCAAGCTGCTCATTCGTCAAGTTTAATTGGGCTGCTGTTAATGTCCCTTTTACAGCTTGAAGATTGGCCATTAAATCGCTTGAAACGGAAGAATCAGCGATATTCATAGAGTAATAAGTAGCAGTTGGAAGCTTTTCCTTATTGTAGTCAATAACTAATAACCCTTCGTACTTTTCATTTTCGACTGCTTTTTTTCCGTTCTCTACACTATCTGTATATTTTTTAAGTAAAACATCACTGCTCGTTTGCTTAGTTGCTTGTTCAATTGGTGCAAATAACTCATTTGTTTGATCAATGATGGCAACATTTGTGCGGTCATCACCATCAAAAGTATCGATAATGGATTGCATATTTGATAAAGCTACGATAAGTACAAGGGTTATCGCTGTTGTAATAATAAAGGATTTTGTTTTTAATTTACTTACATATGTATGAAAAAGAATAATCCAAAAATTATTCAAGAGAAGCACCTACCTTTTCAATAAAAATATCATTTAGCGACGGCTCTTCTAGTGCAAACTTTCGAATAAATCCTTTATTCACGATATCCTTTAGAATCTGCTCTGCAATTTCCTCTCCTTCGATTTGCAGAGAAACACCTTCTGCCGTTTGTTTTAATTTGACCACTCCTGGATAGTCGGCTAAAAAGGCAAGATCAAAATCAGCATGTATCAATACATTCTTTTTTCCGAAACTTCTTTTCACTTCTTTTAAGGATCCATGTACAACTGGTTTCCCTTTATGCATGATGCAAAGATGTTCACACATTTCTTCCACATGCTCCATGCGATGGCTGGAAAAAACGATGGTTGTGCCTGTATCTTTTAAATCGATAACAGCACTTTTCAACTGCTCCACATTGATTGGATCAAGACCGCTAAAAGGCTCATCTAAAATCAGCAGCTTAGGTTTATGCAAGACAGCACTGATAAATTGAATTTTCTGCTGGTTCCCTTTTGATAGCTCTTCTACTTTTTTATTCAAATATTCCGGAACCTTAAATCGATTTAGCCAATACTCTAACTCATACAACGCTGTCTTTTTGTCCATCCCTCTTAACCTTGCTAGATAAACAAGCTGATCTTTTACTTTTAATTTTGGGTATAAACCTCTTTCTTCTGGAAGATATCCAATAAAAGGACTTGTTTCATAATCTAGCCTTTTATTATTCCACGTTATTTCCCCTTCGCTGTTTTCCAAAATCCCGAGTATCATTCGAAAGGTTGTTGTCTTTCCTGCTCCATTTCCTCCTAAAAATCCAAACATCTCTTTTTCAGGGATAGAAAGGGATAAATTGTCAACAGCAAGAAAAGACCCAAATTTTTTTGATACATTTTTTAATTCTAACGTCATTCCGCTCTCCTCCTTCATCCTTTTTACGAATGACGTTAAAAAAGGTTTCAAAGTAATTGGGAACTTTTAGAAAAAACAAAAAATGGAATCAAATCGATGTTGCAACAGGCTCTAAGAATGCGAGCCTGTTGCAACATCGGCACTAGTACATCCTGTACGTCGGAGCTGGACGCGGACTATACTGCTTAGTTATTCACAACTCTATTTTGTTAATAATTTCCGAGACAAAAAAATTAAGAAAAGCGCAAGCGCCCTTGCTTATCAACGGAAAAAGCTGGACTGAATCGAGTGAGATAAAGGAAACACGAAGAGCGTAGCGATTCGATGTTGACTTATCGTAGACGAGGTGAGGGAAGCGTTGAAGTCGATAGGGCGCTGGAGCTAGACACCCGTCAGACTTCAGAAAACTTATACTTTCTTATCTTTAAGAAAAACCGGGCAAAAACCGCCCGGTCCTTTTTTGTTTAAAGGACATCCGAAATTTTGTACTCTATCCTATGTACTCCTTTATAATATTCTGGGTACATCTGTCCACCACATTTCTCACATGAAAACATGGGTGGAGTCGTTGGATCTCCATCATCCATTAAATCAAAGTCTCTTACCACATTTAACGGAATGTCCTCCTTCTCATGACACGCTAAACAAACATAGCTGACACTCTGTTTGCTTAACAGGTATTTGGAGGGAGTTGGAGACGTTGGCTTTTTTTTCTTCCCTTTTTTCTTCTTTTTTGATTCCGTTGAAATGATTAATCATCCTTTCTAAAAAAGCTCTGGTCGTTTGACAAAGGGCTACCTTGATTTCTAGCTTTCCATCCTCAAGACAGACTTCTCCCTTGTATTCATAATAACACGCACATCTTGGACAGACGAGAGGGTCTTTTCTTCCACTAGCTACAATTCTTTCACGCCACGTCTGACGACGTAAAGTTTTTTTCACTTTTACAATCCAACGTTTTGCTTTTTGTTGCCAGGCACACAATACTCTCTTGCACAGTACATTGCGTAGTTGGCAGTTTTACGCTTGTTTAGCCTACTTGGCTTTTCTGCTTTCTTTCCCAAAACGCCCGCCCTTCCCGCTGTCATAAGCGAACTTGTTACAATGAGAAGAACAAAGGAAGGATAGAAAACGGAAAACAAACAGAAAAAACAGCAAGGGTTCGATGCCCGCTGCCGTTTAGCACATAGCTTTATTTATTTGGTATGGCAAATAAATAAAAAAGCGTTCTGTATGAAAATATTTTCTTCATACAGTCGTCTTTGTGAGGTTCGATGCCTCTAAAAAGACGTGGTTTATTGGGGGAAAAGAGCGATGCGTAAGCAAGCGAAAACGAGAAAAAAGTATCCCTTTTTCTTATTTTCTTTATTCATTATTTATTCTCTTTTAAATACATCCTTTTATTTATGTTATCTATATATGTATATAAAAAAAGAACTATTACTTCATATTCAGTTCTATTGGTCAAAACAATTAGCTCCCTATGTTATAATATAAAATGCCGATATCTATGTTAGCTAGGAGAAATCCTAGCTTTTTTTATTATAAATTTACGGAATCATTTTACTTTTAAATAAATTTAGGTTAAAGTCGCTCATTTAGCTTTAAAATAAAGTTTGAGCAAATTAGCGCTAATAACCTTGATAAAAGATAACATGTAGAATGAACATGTTTTGAAAGTGTATAATGATATTAAAGTTGTTTAAGTCTTATTGAACGGAAGCACCATTGTGAAAGAACACAAAAACAGGTTTCTATTTGATCAAATATTTTTTTATTCCAAAACAATATAACATGATAGCTTGTTGCACATTTATCAAATTCTTTTTAAATTCATATCCAACAAAATAATCTGAGGAGATAGAACCTTCACTTACCTCTTCATATCTAAAAAATGGTGGACAAGGATTTAATAGGGCATTTTTCTTTGTTAATTTCAATCTCTCTAAGGTAATTTGATATTTATTTATATACTCACTTGTCCGTAAATTATTAGGTAAGGAATCTGTCAAAATCACGTCACAACTCATCAATACTGTTTCAAAATTATTTGTAGAAAATTTATAATTACGATTATCTTCGTCCAGTTCATTACCTCTTGTACAGATATGATTAAATTGAAGATCCAAAACTTTTGCAATCTCCAACCAAGATTTAAAAATGTTACACGCAGGACCAACGAATGTATAAACTAGTTTTTTATACTCCTCTCTTATTTTACTAATAGAATGTAGGTTAGATAAAATTTCACAAGGATGGTTTTCAGAAGTCATCGCGTTAATGATTGGAATAGATGTAAACATTGCTAATTCCTGAATTTTAGAGAAATCGGATAGAATAAACAACTCATTTATCTTCACTTTTTATTATTTATAAATTTTCCACATGTAGTATACGCAGACCAGATACTTCAGTAGATAATGAGTTCAACCTAAACCTATTATAACAAACTCCACATGGACTTTCGCTTATTCCTGAAACAAAAATTATAACAACCAATCATGAGATGACCGAAAATGCTCTCTATACAGATTTAAAAAAATGGGCTGAAAACAAACTTCAATTCAAGAAAAGGGAACGTCTTTTATATCTAAATGCTAGGTCACAAAATCTTTTAATGTGGTGCTAGTGTTATAAAATAATCAACCACTAAAACTACTAAACAAGCATCAATTGAATGTTTTCTCTCTATTTTTTTCTCATTGATTTTTCTTCTGTATTTTACCCCTGAATCCAGCTTTTATTATTTTCATTTTTCGGACCCTTTAAAAAACAATGTTTACAGAATACTCCAAAACATGATATTTTAGTAAAAAGGAAATATAATAATATTCAAAAAAATAGTATAATAGACCGTTTCATTTATACATTTCGGTAGATTAATACACTAAATTACTTGATTTTTTTCCTTTTTAATTTTTTACAAATCTAAAATCAAAGAAAGGATTTTTGTATGAAAAAATTTATTTTTATCACCTCAATATCATTTTTTAGTTTTTTAATTACAAGCAATAATACTTTTGCTAGTGAGGTAGAGGATTCAAAAGAAGAAATTGTTAAGAAAAGTGAAGATCCTGTTGTTGCTAATGACGGATTACAAGATGGAAAAAATGACCCTTCTTCTGTTAATCGTAAAATCACCAAAATTTCAGATGATCCATATTTTTTACAAAAACAAATGGTAACATTTGGTGCAAATGAATGGGACCTAATAGGTTCAGATTTTGTTAAAACTTACTCTAAAGTTTTTTATTCCGGTGGCGGTGATCTGAAAATGTATATTGTACAACCGAATGTTGGTCCTGGTTTCCGATGGTTATACCAATTAATGGAAGAAGATCCTACAATTGATGATAATATCGATAACTTTGAATTACCTAATTCTCCAGGGGTTTATGAATTAATATGGAATGTTAGAAGTTACGTAGATGGTGACAATAATAAAGCAGAAATTTATTTAAAACGAAATTCTATGACTACTCAAACTGTTACTATAGAGGTATGGGATTAAAATGATACATTTATTTGATTATCTTTTTTCCAATCAAATAGACAAGTACATACCCTCTGAATACATAAAAATAACCTTAGCCTTAGCAACAATTTATAGCTAAGGCTAAGGTTATTTTATTTAGATCTATTAAGAAACTTATTCACATTAAACTTGTATAAATTAAAATACAAAAATTAACTGAAACAAGAAATTGTTTTTAGTTTTCTAGAATTATTTTCTTATCTTTTTTATCTTTACTATAAACAGTTATAACCAATTTATCCTCTTTTATTGTGTTTTTCACTTCAGTTGATTGCAAATAATCATTAATCATTTTAGTTATTGCATTAACTATCTCTTTTTCGGAATCTAAATAAGAGATGGAAGTTCGAATAGAAATATTAATTTTATTATCTTTATAGGAGTACCCTAATCCTGTTACTTTATATTCCTTATTTCCAGTTAGCCCTACCGTTAGTGTTCGAACAATAGATCTCCACCTTTCTTCTGGATCGGCCTTCGATATATCTTCAGTAACTTTTCTCATTTTAGGGTCTACTGTTTGCCCCCTTTCTTCAGGATTCGTATCCTCCTCTTCCTCTTTAGAGGCTAGTGAAACTTGTATTTTATAAGCATCATATTTACGCGAACTCAACACTTCTCTTATTGTTTCTTCTACTTTTGGTTTCACTTTTTTAAAATACTCCTCTGACCCGTTAATTCTTACATCAATTACCTTTTCAGGAATTGAAATGCCGACTCCACTCCATTTATACCCTTTCTCATCTAGTATTTTCGTTATTTCTTTTTGTAGTGGTTGTTCTGATTCAAATAATAAATTGATAAATGGTATATTGGAAGCTACCTTTGCCATAACAGGCGATACAAAAGTGGATACAATAAAAAGAGTAATTACAGCAGCAAATGTTATTGCTGAAATTAACAACTTTTTTATATATATTCTGTTCTTCTTATTTTTTATATTTTTATTGAACTCTTTCCAGTCTAAGTCAATTTGATTCTCTATTTCCTTGCTTAGATTCCCACTTATATGGCGATTTGGTAATTCTTCTATAAATTTATAAACAGAGGTTGGGACTTTAAGTTCGTTTAAAGAATGGAAGCTATCATTTTTTTCAAATTTCATTCTTTTGTGCCTCCTCAAAAAATGTTGATGATTTCATTATCTTTGCAAGCTTATTTTTTCCTCTTTTCATTCTGGTTTTTATTGTATTTGTATTCTCATTGAGGATGGTTGAAATCTCCTTAATCGTAAAATTCTCATAATAATATAGCAATAATGGCAAGCTTTGTTCTTTTTTTAAAATTAAAATGTTATTAATCATTTCTTTCTTGTTTTCATTTTGAATAGCCTTTGACTGTGTTAAGTCACTGCCAATATACTCATATTCTTCTAAACTATCTATATGGATATGCAGATCCCTTTTATTTTTCCTATAAAGATCTATAGAACGTGAGTATACTACTCGATAAAACCATGCTTTAAAATTGGTCATAAGTAAATCATCTTTTTTTATAATGCTTATATACACACCTTCTAGAGAATTTTGGAGTGCATCTTCTGCATATTCTTTAGACCGAAGTATTAAATAAGCTGTTTTCATTGCAGATGGTAACAAGTCTTTTACTAATAGACCAAATGCTTCTGTATCTCCATTTTTAACTTTTTTTATCAATTCCTGTACATCACTCAAGAATCAACGCTCCTTTTTTTGCCCTTATATATATTTAAACGTTTTTAAAACATTTTTTGGTTTCACTTTTTATTAATTTTTTTATAAGAAGCATTAATTTAAAATCACTTTTTGACAAAATTTATTGTTTTCAAAAAAAAAACCAATTTACTATAAAGTGTTATTTTTACCAGACTTAGTATTGTATCAATTCTGTTAATTAATAATTCAACAAAAGAGATTTATCGAATTCCCCTTAAAAAATTAACAATTTTTCAAATATTTGTAGAAACTCAACTTACCTACTAGTATAATAATACTAATTTTAGAAAAGGAGGAAGAACATTGTTAAAAAAAATATCTTTTACACTATTATGTCTTTTATTTATACTTCCATCAGTTTCTCTCGCTGCTGATCCAGCTGGATGGCAAAATGTTGGTATTCAAACTTACTATGGAAGTGGAAATCAATTAAAATGTAGACCCTTTTATTCTGAAGGTGGTAATTTTAAATTGGATATATCTTTAAGTACACCAGCACAATACAAAGTGTATATTTATGAAGATGATCCGGATGATAATCCTGATGAATTAATAGGAACATATTATGGTAATAATTCATTTTTTTCTTATCCATTTAATGTAGAACCCTTTAAAGACGGTGAAAAAGCTGAAATTTACGCAATAATAACTGGAATTTCAAATGTAGAAAAAGTGATATTTGCAGGGTTTGATTAATGAAACTTTATAATAGTTAAAGACAGGGATGTTCGATAAATCCCTAAAAAAGCAGCTGAGGAAAAACGAACAGTTTTATCCTGCTTTTTCATTTGTCTATTTTTGTGCAAAAAGTTAGAAGGATGCCTGTTCTTCGCAACGCCAGCTCTTTGCGTTTTTTATATCGTTCCTTATAATGTATAGCTTACTTCACTTCCGTAACCCACATCGGAAGGCTCTGTTCTAGAAATAGGTAAGGAAAAGAATACTTCCCCAATTTCTCTAGATATGGGATGAAACAACGCATATCTCTTGATCGCTGATGAATGGAGTAAAATATAAAGTAAAAATTTTATATTTCTTCAGAGTGTCGAAAAAGTAAGGCTGAAGAAATTTTATATTTCTTCTTATTTTATCAAGCAACTAATTATTATATATATAAAGGTTCCCTTAAAATATAAAAAAAGTTCAAACAGATACTTTTTTACTATTTTGAATTTACAAATAAATTATTTATGATAATATAAAACTACTAAAAGGTTTTAAGTTATTTTTTACATTTAAGTTAAATTTTAACTAATAATCTTTAGAATATAAAAAAAAGGGGGAAATTATGAAGTTAAAAAAGTTAGTAATACCAGGTTTAATTGTAGGTTTAATATCAACACAAGGAATAACAGCTTATGCTTCACCATTAGACAATTCACAAAATAACAAGACCCAAAATCAAGCTATAAGTAACACCATTGACATTAATAATCTAGATGAATCAAATACAATTGTAAGTGATGTAATGACTTTTGACGAAATGGTTAAAAAGATTGCTTCTGATGAAAATAAATCAGAAAAAGCCGTTAAAGATGAATTGATTGCAAGTTCTACTAAAAATCTATCTTCTAAATCTGCTAGAACATCCGCAGCAGTAAGTGTACAATCAGCTACATATAGAACGTTAAGTTCTTCATTTACAGTAAATACAAATTACAAACCAACTTTAAATTTTTATTGCCAAACAACCGAGGGTGGGGGTTTCAGAGCAATCGTAGCCATAAAAAAAGTAACTATGAATAGAAGTTATAATGGAACATCTCATCCATTTGGTGGTTCAGTATATACTAATTTAGAAGATCCTAATAGAATATATTGGATTGTAGAAGGTGATTTTTATGATAATGGTACTACCACTGGTGGTGGCGCAGTAGATATTAAAGTAGGTGGTGCGCTTTCCATAAATTTCAATATTAGTTATGCATCAAATTGGTATGCTTATTGTTATAAAACTGGCTATACTTACTTTTAATACTAAAAAATATTGGAGATTATTATGACTAATCAAAAATCAAAGACAATACTATTAATCTTAAGTATTATACTTGGCATTACAATTGCCATAGCACCAATTCTTATTACTGGGCGTACATACGATGAAAGCAAAGTGATGGGGAGTTTACTAACAGGAGAATTTGTTACTAGAACTAGTTCCTTAATCCTTGGATTAATTGTCATTTATGATGGAATCAAAAACTTTTTAAAGTAATACCATATTAATTAATAAAAATAGAATATCTCAGACTTCGAATCGAGTAGGAGGGGGTGACTAACCCCCGACCTCTCACACCACCATACGTACCGTTCGGTATACGGCGGTTCAAATTAAGTAAGACGTAAAGTTTCATATCGTTCAGATAGACTTTTGAGACCCTCTTTTCGCCAAAAAGCGTTATTGAGGGCACGGTGAAGAATTGGACTACTAGTTATTCGCCAGTAGCCCTTTCTGCTATTTCCCCATTCATATGCTTTGTGTTTATTAATTCCTAATCCTATTAGTTTCCTTACTCTTGTTTTAGGAAGTTTCCACTGTTTCCAGTAACACAATCGCAGTCTTCTTCGAATCCAACCGTCCAATTCTTTAAAGATACTTAGAGTATCTGCCAATGCGTAATACCCACACCAACCAACTAAATATTGGTTTAGCTTTTGTATGCGTATGTCCATTGGTATAGGAGATTTCCTTGACGTTATTTCTCTTACTTTCTGTTTAAATCTTTTAATGCTTTGTTTAGATATTCGTATCTTTGGCTCTTTTTGGTTTGTAAAGCTAAAGCCTAAGAATTTTCGGTTCCACGGTCTGTCTGTTGCGGATTTCTCACGGTTTACCTTTAAACAGAGTTTCTTCTCAATAAAGGTTGTAACACCTTCCATTGTTCGAATTCCTGCTTTCTTAGATTTCACGTAAATATTACAGTCATTCGCATACCTTACGAATTTATGTCCTCTTCTTTCCAGTTCTTTATCCAATATATCTAAGATAATGTTAGAAAGTAGCGGACTTAATGGTCCACCTTGAGGAGCACCTTCGGTATTCTGTGAAACCACTCCACCTATCATAATTCCTGCACTCAAAAATTTCCGGATAAGTTTGAGAAGGATTTTATCGTCAATTCGTTTAGCTAGTAAACTCATGAGTTTGTCATGGTTCACTTTATCGAAGAATTTTTCTAAGTCTATATCAACTACCCATCTGTAACCATCTTCAATGTACCCTTTTGCTTTCCTCACCGCGTCATGTCCTCGTCTTTGTGGACGGAACCCGTAGCTATTCTCTGAGAAGGTTGGGTCATAGATTGGGGTTAAGGTTTGAGTAATTGCTTGTTGAATGAAACGGTCTATCACTGTTGGGATTCCTAATAGCCTAACTCCACCGTTCGGTTTCGGGATTTCGACTCGACGGACGGGTTGAGGTTCATAGGTTCCCATTTGTAGGGATTTCCTTAATTCGTCCCAATGTTCAACAATGTATAAACGCAGGTTTTGAGTCGACATCTTGTCTACACCGTGACTTCCTCCGTTACGTTCCACTCGTTTTAAAGCGTTCAGTAAGTTTCCTCGTGATAGAATTCGTTTCATCAACATGCTATATTTCCTCTCTACGTGAATGTGATGTTCTATTTGTGCCGTAAATTGCTCCACCCTCTTGAAGTCCCTTGTGGATTCACCACTTCCTCCTTCAAGTAAGTCCTGAAAGGGATTGTCTGCTTCTATGCAATTTACGAACGCTTAGGTCACATTCTTCCTAACTTGTTCAGTCCTTCCCTTTCGTACTCGAGTCCGAAAGGTACTATGACGTCTGCTGACTTCTGACTGTTCAATTATCTATCACTAGATAAGTTGCCGAATGAGTCCAGCGCATCAGTCAGACCTCCCCAGGTAAGAGTACAGTCTTTCCCTCCATCAATCTGCTTCATTTACTCTGTATCACCTTCGGCAGAAAGGACTTTGTTTTGTTTGGCAAACTCATCCAATGATACCTAGCCTTATATGAAGTTCGTGTTCCTCAGACCGGAAGTTTGCCGCTCGCTTCCTTCAGATTCTGCGTCACCGCAGACACCCTTGCGTTAAGCTACCGCTACTTCTGCCTTCACGGTTCGGGACTTTCACCCTATAGACTGCACCCATGCTGGGCGCACCAAAAGGGGAACGGAATAAACTTTTCCGTTCCCCTTTTGAGACTTTTTTGAATGTCTCACAATTGGTCAAGAAAGACCAAGACCACTTTTCGTTCACTCTAAATAGGCAAACTTCGATCTTCACATATCCTTAAAAACCATCTGATTAATGAAATTTTGAGTGATATCATTGATTATACTCCAAGGTATATATTCTTTATTATTCAATAATTCATTTGCTAACATCACTCTCCATCTGTTAATTTCCTGTAAGAAGTAATTATCAATTGACTTATAATCTCTAGAAACTATCAAATGTTTAAAATTATCATCAAACTTACCACTATAAAGAGTGTTTTTTGAAATAATATCATTGAATTTCAGTAAGCCCCCAATCAAATAACGCATATAAACACACAGCGCCTCCTGGTATGATCAAAATATCAATTTAAGGAGGTGCTTTTCATATGCCGCTACAAAAACTAACAATTGTCCCCGTAACATTACATTCCGAAAATAAAGTTTCATATAACTCCATTTCATCAACATCCTCTTCCAATAACGCCTGCACGATCAAAACGGCAAACGTAGAAGTATCTTTCTCCAACGGCGTGGATGAGCACATCATCCAAACGGTTATGAGGGAGCTGAAACATCTATGAAATACGACTATACTAGTGTGAAAAATATTTACATCATTTGTGGAAAGACCGATATGCGAAAAGGCATTGATGGATTATCCACACTGATTCAAGATTCTTTTGAACTGGATCTATACGGTGATTCCATTTTCTTATTTGCAGGGTGGAGTAAAGATCGCTATAAATGTTTGTATTTCGATGGTGATGGCTTCGCCATTCTTTATAAACGTTTAGATAACGGTAAACTGCAATGGCCTAAAGATGAAAAGGAAGTCCGCAATCTTTCACAACAGGAGTTGCGCTGGCTCCTTGAAGGGTTATCTATCCAGCAGCCAAAGGCGATTCAACCGTCATCAAATGGTGTGTTCTAAATTCGTTTAGCCACTAATTTTATCTTTATTCCCCTGTTCGAACTAGTTATAATAAGGAGAACGAAACCGAACGAAAAGTGGTGAATGATGTGGCGAACGCTTCTTCTAAGAATGAAAATCAATACGAGAAATTAATTCGGCTGCTCGAAGA
Organism: Niallia sp. 03133; assembly: GCF_052663225.1. Classification (NCBI taxonomy): domain Bacteria; kingdom Bacillati; phylum Bacillota; class Bacilli; order Caryophanales; family Bacillaceae; genus Niallia; species Niallia sp. 03133. The sequence goes on along the minus strand of NZ_JBQTCY010000001.1, from coordinate 143,133 downwards.
GCAAGTGGCTCATTCGAATCAACAAAACAAAGACTTATCGAAACAGATTGAAGCGTTAACCGAGCAAGTACGCCATTTAACTAAGCTTTTATATGGATCAAAAACTGAGAAGTCGAAATATAACACACCAGATGGGCAAGCGTCATTATTTGATGATGACCCGTCTTTTAGCGAATCAGAGCACACAGAAGAACAAAGCCAACAGACCATTTCTTATACTGTTGTACGATATATTCAAAAGAAAAAACGAAATGATTCATTACGTGATGATGTCGAAGTAGAAGTATTTCACCATCATCCAGAAAATACGCTATGTGACTGTTGCCAAGGACAAATGATTGAAATAGGTAGTACAATCGTACGCGAAGAAGCAGAATTTATTCCTGCAAAAATGAAGAAAGTTCAACACATTGAACACGCTTATGGATGTATAAATTGCAAAGGCGGTTCATTTCAAAAAGCGCAAATTAAACGTGGTAAAGCACCACAGCCTCCCATTCAACGAAGCATGGCAAGTCCTAGCGTACTTGCCAAAGTAATGTATGATAAATTTACATTATACTTACCACTTTACCGTCAGGTAAAGGAATGGGATCGTTATGGCCTGAATACCAATGATAAGAACCTTTCGAATTGGGTTATTCGCGCATCCCACGATTGGCTATTGCCTATTTACGAACGAATGAAACATTTGATGATGGCTAAATCGATTTTACATGTCGATGAAACGTATTGACAAATCATCAACCGTTCCGATGGGAAATCTGGTCAATCCAATGCCTATAATTGGGTGTATCGAAGTGTGCCATCGCTAGGACCACCAATGACTCTCTTTCAAAGCGCATTATCACGAGCACGATCTGTCCTTGAAAGTTTCATTGAAGGCTATTGTGGAACGATTGTTTGTGATGGTTATTCTGCCTATGCTAAGTTGGAAGGCGTTACCTTCGCAAATTGTTGGGCACATGTTCGGCGTTATTGGCTGAAAGCGGACAGCAAAAATGGCCGAATTGGTGTGAGCTATTGTGACGATTTATATCAACTCGAAAGGAAATTTAAACATTTGTCTCCGAGTAAGCGTAGAAAAAAACGCCAAAAATACTCGAAGCCAATTGTAGATAAATTCCTTAAATGGGTTGAAACGTCACCATTCTACGGGAAAAATGCTCTCGCAAAAGCAGCTGAATACATGAACAGGGCAAAAGGACTGAAAGCATTCCTGAATGTGGGCGCATTGAAATTGATAATAATCCAGCCGAAAATGCCATTCGCCCCAACGTTTTGGGTAGAAAAAACTGGCTTTTTTCAGTCAGTGAAGCTGGTGCAAAAGCGAACGCCATCTGTTTGAGTATCGCAGAAACAGCCAAAAGTAACGGCATTGATTTCTACGAATACTTAAAGAAACTCTTGACGGATCTACCGAATCTTGGCATCCATCAAAACCCTGAAATTTTAGATCATTACATGCCCTGGTCAAAAATGATTCAGGCAGAATGTAGCAAATAAATGAAATAAGCCGTATATTCAATTGAAAAAATCAGAATAAACGGCTATTTGTGATGCGTACCAGAAGGTGCGCGTATTTTTTATAATTCGGGCTTACGAATTTCATCCCATTTATCAAGGTACTCTGTAAAATGAAATTTTTTTATCAAAGCAGTTTGTGAATAATCTTCCTCTTTTGGAGGGACTGTTGTATCATATATCAAAAGATATCCAAAATTTGTAAGGACAGCAATGTAATGCCCAGCCGACCATTGTAACCATCAAGTAGCTTTGGTTCTTACGCTAATTAGGTGAAGAGATACCTACTTCCTTTCTTCATTTTTTGTTTATTTTCTTGAAATAATATTATAGTTTATAAAGAATTCGTTTTTCTAAAACTGGTAACTTAGCACGTCCATAGGTTATTCTTTTTATGGCTTTTAAGCGATTGATCTGTCCTTCAAGTAGACCCTTGCTGTATGGAAGGGATAATGCATTTTTTACTGCTTGAATATCACTTCGCAATCGAAAAGCATACTAATAAAAAGGGTTTTTCTTAGTAGTTAACTGGTTATGCAGCCACTTTAGAAAACTTTCTATCTCTCTGCTTTTTATGTCATGTCGTAAAGATCTTGAAGAACAAGGAAATCTTTTAATGATTTTTGTAGATAACCCGTTTCTACTTGATTTAGCTGATGAGGAAGTTTCCATAGCCAGGTACTTAATTTTCGTCGTGAAAAAGAAATAATACTCTCGCGTTCGAAGTTATTTTTCCGATCTTTTCGCAGCGTTTCCACTACGGACCGAACAGCCGAATAGGTGCCAGTATATCCTTGTTTCCGAATGCTGGAATAGATTTCTTTTAAAGTGTGACCTTACTTTCTAGCTGGGGGATTTCATGCTTATATAAATCTGTTGGTCTCTTTCTTTGTCTTGTATTGGATGGAACGCCCCGCATATTAATGTATTTTTTTATCGTTCTCCAATTCAAATGATAGTCTCTAGCCAACTGGGAAATACTTTTCCCTCGAATATGTTCCTTCTGAATCGATTGGATTAGTACCCACTTTTGTTCCTGTAATTTTGTCATTTTCGGTTCAATGGGAATTTGAGTAATAGTGGATTATTCTTTCTCTTGTAGACCAAGTAATGGTAGCTGGAATGAAAGAGGATAAGGCTTTATCCAACTGTTTTTTGCATTCGTAATGAAATGCCATCTGTCATATACCTGCTTAATCGAGGGATTGGAATCTGTAATCCCTTGTTTGAACCCTGTAAATCCATCCCGGCTGACTATCTTGATAAATGGGTGTTGTTGAAGCCAAGCGGTAATGGTTTCTGGGAAACGATCCGGCAGAAGAGCTAAAGGAGCATGCGTTTCAAGTTTACAAATTAAGTGCCGTACGTATGCCCTTTTCGGAAAGCGAAGCCATCTAACCCTACAAAAGAGAGACACCTGCGAGGAAATATTTGTTCGTTGAACATCTGCTCTTAACGTACGGCGACTGTTGGTAGAAAACCCTTCAAATCGTTCCGTGAAAATACGTTTAGGACAGTTCTCACCCAGCGAAATGGATAACCTCAGAACAGTGGAGAAGCCGGTCTACAATCGCTGTTGTTATTCCCTGAACCCCCAACAATCCTCCCCACTCATCTGCTCCCTTATTTGATGTCAATATGATAGAACTTCGTTCATAAAGATGGTTAATGAGATAAAAAAATAGATTTGCCTCATTTTGATCCATCGCCATATACATTAAATCATCAATTATGACTAAATCAGATTCTCTAATACGTTTTTGTAGTTGAGATTTTCGAAGAAACTCTTCCGTTTTTAATAAAGGTACTAGCTCTCCCATGGATACAAATGATACGCGATGTCCTTTATTTATTGCCTCTAGCCCTAAACCAATGGAAATATGCGTTTTTCCAACACCAGGTGGGCCCAAAAATATTAGATTAAATGACTCCTCTAACCAAGTAAGCTCTCGGAGTTCTTAATTGACTTGTACTAAGAGATGGCAGCTCTTTCAGATTGAATTCATCAAGAGTTTTTTGATAAGGAAACTTGGCCCACTTCAAGTGTTTTTTTATCATTTTTTCTTTTCTTCACGACGCTTTTCCTCGTATGAAAGCAATTCCCTGAGAAATTCCTGATAAGTCCATGAGTTGGATTCTGCCTTCCTTAAGAAAATGGGAAGTTCCTTGGATGTTTAGTCCTCCGGATAAATAAATCACAAAAAATGTTACTGAAGTATTAAAAGCCTTTTTTTGTGATTTATATTTAAGGACACTGAAAGGAGGAAATACAATTAAAAAAAGTAATTACACTAGTTCCATTTATTATTTTGTTCATAAGTATTTTTGGGTTAGGTTATTCTCTTGCATCTACTTAAGTGAATAAAGGAGACAAGAACGAGTATTTTGAGAATAATTCTAATTTGCACTTTTTAAAAGTGCGAATTAATTCTATTTAAGTCTAAAAGTAAATCAATATAATGAGTTTAAAGTAGATAAATTAGGTGAGTATGGATCAGAAAAAATGTATTCTTCAAATGCACCTCATGTAGACCCTAATCGTCAAGTTTATTTCTTAGATTTAAAGAGCCGTCGTCAGATTTAGATGAGTTGCAAAATCATCCATAAAAGTATTAAACCAAAGAAAAAGTCTCTTCTTTCCGGACTTTTCCGTTAGAAATCGAGAAAAGCCCAATAACTTAGCAAGCGTTACGTTGCGTATTTGGCAGTGTTACGCTTGTTTAGCCCACTTGGCTTTTCCGCTTTCTTTCCCAAAACGCCCGCCCTTCACGCTGTCATAAGCGAACTTTTACAATGAGGAGAACGAAGGAAGGATAGAAAACGGAAACAAACAGAAAAAACGGCAAGGGTTCGATGCCTGCTGCCGTTTAGCACATAGCTTTTTAATTTGTAAAAAAAGCGTTCTGTATGAAGGTCTTTTCTTCATACAGTCGTCTTTGTGAGGTTCGATGCCTCTAAAAAGACGTAATTTATTAAGATAAAGAGAGCAATGCGTAGTAGAGTAAGAAACTGATTTCGAAGGGATAGCTTACGCTATCTCTTTTACTTTCAGTTCCTCCTCATCAAACCGTACGTGAGGTTTTCCCTCATACGGCTTTCCGACGTTCTTCTTTCTTTGGCTTTACGGTATCTAACTAGCTAATTTCACTAAAATATGTTCTATTTCTTTCCTTACGTCCTTCAAATTTCCATGTTTCTTTCGATTATTCCTTTTCTTGTTGTAAAACAAGGTAAGGCGTTCTAACACATACCAATCAATGCGATTTAGCCATATCTTTGCGTGTTTGGAGAGAAGATAATAGTTCTTAAAACCTTGCAGTTTCTTATTTAGTCCTTTTACCAATTCGCTAATATCCAGATAAAGTTTATTTCTCGGCTCTGTGTAGGCTTTAATCTTTGAACGCATTTTCTTCATTGCGTTCTTTTTCGGTATATGTGACATGACAAATAACGTATTTCCACCTTTTCTTCTGATGGGGAATTGACGATTATGAAATCCAAGAAAATCAAAGCCATCTATGTCGTTCCATAAGTTAACAAGTCTTGATTTATCTCGGTTTATAGAAAGGTCGAGTTTTCCCATGATTGATTGAATGACCTGTATACTCTCTAGTGCCTGTTGTTTTGTTCTACACATGATGACGAAGTCATCTGCGTATCTCACTAATTCCCCAAGATGTTCAAATCTCTTTTTCCAAAGCATATCCATTGTATTTAAATAAATATTTGCTAAGAGCGGAGAAATTACCCCTCCTTGCGGAGTACCCGTTATTGGGTTTCGTACGTTTCCTTCCTCCATAATGCCCGACTCTAACCATTTACGAATCAATTTTAAGACTCTACGGTCGCTAATTCGTTGCTCTAATATTTTCATCAATTTGGTTTGATTGATGTTATCGAAATACCCTTGGATATCGACGTCGACTACCCAAAAACATTTCTTACTAGCTTTCCTTATCTTCGCCATGGCTTGATGGGCATTTCGTTTTGGGCGGAAACCAAACGAACAGTCATGAAAGTCTGCTTCAAAAATGGGTTCAATAACCATTTTCGTTGCCATTTGTGTAACTCGGTCTTTTATCGTGGGAATTCCTAGTGGACGTTTCTTTCCATCGTCCTTCGGAATATAGGTTCTTAGGACAGGGCTTGGGTGATAACACTTTTCTTTTAATTCTAAATAGAGTTCGTTCATAAATTTCGTTTCCCCATAGTCCAGAACGATATTTTCAATCGTCTGTCCATCGACACCTCCACTTCCTTTCTTACGTTTTACTCGTTGCCATGCCTCCCATAGAATATCAGGACGATAGATTTTGTCATATAAAGCGTGAAATCTACGAGTTGGACTTTCCTTGGCACAAAGATATAACGTCTTCCAGAGTTCTTGAGCTTTTGCATTATTGGTGTAGTTAGTCATTTTCTTGACATTCACTGACTCTTACCTCCTTCTGACATATGAACGAAGTAGGGTATTGGCTTCTGCCGTCCTTCCCTAGACAATGTTGTGTTGTCATTATCATCATTGGTACTATGACCCCCTCCGACTCCCTCTCATCCATCCACCACTTCGTTTGCACTTATAGGTTTCTGCTTTACTTTCGTAAGAAAGTGACGAGGAGGGTATCCCCAGTTCCGTTAACTACTTTCCTAACATGTCGTTCCCTTTACCCCCCGAGAGATTCATCGGTGCTGCTGTTCCAAGTTCTTCACACCTTCCATGGTCTTCGCCCATTATCTCAAGGCTCGACTTCTCTTTAGCCACCAATGATGGGTTCTTTTGACGAGACGGCAGGATTCACTTTATGTTACAACCTGTTAGTTTGCTCGCACTCTTCAAGAGAGTTACTTTGTCACAGGGCTTCATCCTTAGAATTTCTTCACCAGATGCCTGTCAGCTACTGAGCGTCCTGGCACTTAATCAGATTGGACTTTCACCAATTAGCAATTAACGGCTTGCTGGGCGCGCAGTAAGAAAAACCGGGTAAAAACCGCCCGGTCCTTTTTTGTTTAAAGGACATCCGAAATTTTGTACTCTATCCCATGTACTCCTTTATAATATTCTGGGTACATCTGTCCACCACATTTCTCACATGAAAACATGGGTGGAGTCGTTGGATCTCCATCATCCATTAAATCAAAGTCTCTTACCACACTTAACGGAATGTCCTCCTTCTCATGACACGCTAAACAAACATAGCTGACACTCTGTTTGCTTAACAGGTATTTGGAGGGAGTTGGCTTTTTTTCTTCCCTTTTTTCTTCTTTTTTGAACCCGTTGAAATGATTAATCACCCTTTCTAAAAAAGCTCTGGTCGTTTGACAAAGAGCTACCTTGATTTCTAGCTTTTCCATCCTCAAGACAGACTTCTCCCTTGTATTCATAATAACACGCACATCTTGGACAGACGAGAGGGTCTTTTCTTCCACTAGCTACAATTCTTTCACGCCACGTCTGACGACGTAAAGTATTTTTCACTTTTACAATCCAACGTTTTGCTTTTTGTTGCCAGGCACACAATACTCTCTTGCACAGATTTTTTGACCGTCTGGCATACATTCCATAATGACGAATTGTTTTAAATTGTTTATCCGGAATATGACGAATTAAACGTGAAATAAATTCTTCCACGCAAATAGTTTCCGTCTTTTCTTTTCCGTCCGTTTTGTCCTTATATTTAAATGTAACATATTGACCATCATATCCCTCCATCCGATTGATACCAATCGCGGGTCGACGGATATAACGACCAATATAGCGAAGTTGCTCTTTTATGTTACCTCTCTGTTTTGGGGCATACACATAGAAACCTTCCCCATTATTGGTGAACGCTTTTTGAAGTCTTGGTTGAATTTTTTTCTTTCCTTCGCAGAAACTCCGTTTCTAATTAATTTTAAAACAACAGTTTGCCATTGTTTTCGAAGCATCGCAAACGGCAAAAAATCATACTGTTTCCATTCCCCTTTTTCTGTTAAGCCTCCCATTGTAACTAACATATGAACATGTGGGTTGAAGTTAACTCTTGAACCAAAGGTATGTAGACCAGAAATAATTCCAGGAGTTACTTTGGCTTTCTTTTGAAAGAAATCTGTAATTAATTTGGAAGCAGCATCCATTAAATCTTTTAATAAAGGACGATGAAGCAAAAACACATCTCTTAAACCCTCATCTATTGTAAAAATAACGTGCCGATGATTAACTTGGAGAACATCCTCCGTAAGTAACCTACTCCACTCTTCACTCTCTCCGACAGAGCAAGTAGTACAAAATCGACCTTTACAGCGATAAGGAACCTTTCGAACGTCGTGACAACCCTCGCAGACAAAGAGTTTGAATCCTTTTTTGATGTTCCCACAATCACGAAATTTCTCTACTTCTTTGATTACAATTGGACGAATCTTTCTGCCATATTTAGTTTTGAATTTTTCCCAATGTTGATGTTCGTCAAAAAAAATACGTTTTAAAATATTTGTCTCCATACAAGAAAAATACCACAATATCAAGGACTTTGGCAGTGAAAAATTTTATACTTTCTTTTCTTTATAAAAAACAGCCCTACTTCAGGACTGCTTTACTTGAACTCTTTTCTACCAGTTGGTTTATTTTAATTCTTCCAATAAAAAATGCTCATTTAATAGTTCAATTTTTCGATCCGTATATTCTTTGTAGCTTTCATTGTATGTTTTAGGGTCTTTTGGATTGGAAAACTGCGTTATTTTTCCTGTAACAGGATGAATAAATTTACTGGATGCTCCGCAGCCAATTCCAATTACCGTTTGCAATTCTTCCATCATGATTATATTGTAAATACTTTCTTGATTGCGTTTGGAATAGCCAACATTTTCTAAATTTCCTAAAATATTTTTTTGGCGATATAAATAATACGGAACATACTCAAATTGTTCTGTCCAATCTTCTGCCATTTTCATCATTTGTTCGATTTCGCTTCTTTCTGCCACTTTGTACTTTGCTTTATTTCGTGTCATTTCTGAAGCACGTTTAAACGATAACGTATGAACCGTTAATGATTCTGGCATCAGTTCTTCTGTTTTGTCTAATGTGTGCCGAAACTCCTGTATCCCTTCTCCTGGCAGACCAATAATTAAATCCATATTAATATTATTCATTCCATGCTCTCGTGCTAAATGATATTTATCGATCGTCTCTTCTACTGTATGATGTCTGCCAATTGCTTTAAGCGTTTCCTGTGTATAAGACTGCGGATTAATGCTTATTCGATCAATCTTATATTTGTTTAAGACAGCCAATTTTTCCGGGGTAATCGTATCCGGCCGTCCTGCTTCAACCGTAATCTCGCGAATATTTTCTACATTTGGAAAAGATGCATGCATTTGTTCATACAACATATCCATTTCTTCCGCTGTTATGCTTGTTGGCGTTCCCCCTCCATAATAAACAGTGGTAATCGAAATATTCTTTTCTTTTAACCATTCTCCCATTTTCTTCATCTCATAATGAAGTCCTCCTAAAAAGGATGTTACCGAACCTTGTCTGCCATTAATTGCGTAAGCAGGAAAAGTACAATAAGCACATTTAGTTGGACAAAAGGGAATGCCAATATAAATGCTTACTTCTTTTTTCAAGTCATATAGATCTGGTATCACCGCTAATTGACGGTCAATAATTTTTTGCATTAATTTTATTTTTTCATCTGACATTAAGTATTCATCTTTTAATGACTGGTGTGCTTCTTCCATAGGAACATGGTTTTGCATATGAAGATGCAATAACTTTGTAGGGCGTATCCCAGTGAGAATTCCCCACTTCTGCACCATGCCAGTATACTCTTGAAGCACCTTTAAATAAACTTGGGAAATAGCATTTTTCTCTTGCTTAAAACGTGCTTTCTCTGAAAGATTCTCCATTTTTTTGTTGCATTCAAAAGGGCTTGACCCCTTATCGTTGATTGCTTGCCCACAGATTGAATATTTTTTTTCAGAGCTGTTTGCTTTAAACTTTATTTGAATCTCTGCTTCCTCTTCTTTGTTGAATACCACTTTCGTGTCCTCAAAAAATAAATTGCCTATATGTTCTAACGGTCTTATAAGACGTTCATCTGTTAAACCACTAATTGAAATTAATTTCATTTTTCTTCACCTTTTTACTAGTTTTGAATCCTTCATTCTAATTATACTTTAGTCTACAGAAAGGAACTAGTCTGGTCAAAAGTTTACCCCATTCTTTGTACAAAAATAAAACTAAAAAAGTCCTTAGCAGCTTAAGCTATGGACTATTGTTTAAAAATAAAGGCTCTTCCAATAGATTGTTGCTATCCATCCCGCAGCCAGAATACACTTCGTTTTCCGCGGGGCGAGCCTTGAGCCGCTTCGTCGTTTCACTCCTGCTTTCTTCTCGCCTGTCTCGCGAATCCGTGCTGATAGTCTACGTGTATTCAGGCCGCTCAGTAATTCTAAAGGTTTTTCAACTTATCAAAAAGCAACAAACTTTTAGAAAATAGTCAAATAAAATAATAATAATTTCAATTTATTTTATCCCACACTTAACGGGCAGTAAGACCCCCACCTCAAGATACCAAGAAATCGAGGAAGCTAGGTGGGGGATAACTGCCCGTAAAGGTCCGATAAGTGCAACTAACCATCAGTGGAGAATAGGGAAAAACCCCCACTGATGGAAGTTTACTTTATAATATTCATTTTACGGAGAAATTCGATTGGATGCTGTTTGCGGAAATGTTCTTTCACCATATATGCAACCCCATGCTGATTATTTGATCTTGTCACCCAATCAGCTGCTACTTTTAATTCATTGGAAGCATTCCCCATCGCGACGCCGAGCCCCGCTTCTTTTATCATTTCTAAATCATCCATACTGTCTCCAATCACAACCATTTCTCTTGTTTTTATCCCTAGATGCTCCCCAAGATATAATAAACCGTTTAATTTTGAGACTGTTTCCGGCAAAATTTCAAGACGCAATTCGTTTATTTGGACAATATTTATGTCATCAAACATTTTACTCAACACTTCTTGTGCATCCTTGCAATCCTTTTTGTCCTCGAAATAAACTTCAATTTTAGGAGGGCTGACAGGTTCTTCTAATAATACTTCACTAAGCACCTCCACAAATTGATGGGAATAAAATACAGGATCTCCAGATGAAAAAACAGTTTTTGCCAACATATTATGATTAAGCTTTGACTTGTTAGCGAGGGAAAATTTTTCGTGTACTAATCGAATTTGACATATAAATCCTTCTAAAAAGCGGACAATATCAAAAGTAAGATCCTCTGCAATTCTTTTTATATATATTGTTTTTTCTAAATTATTTGTAATCAGAGCTCCTTGATGTGTCACAATATGGCTGTTTAGTTTTAATGCTTTTGCCACTTTTTTGGCAGAAGGGAAGCTTCTTGATGTAACTAATGTCACATATATGCCTTTTTGCTGTACATATTCAATTGCATCTTTTGTTGATTTATTTAGACGGCCATTTGACTGTAGGAGAGTACCATCAATATTTAAAGCCAGCAAGCGATAAATCATTTTTTTCCCCCATTTCTAGGTTGTATTGTCTTTATATATCATGTATGTCATAAACAAGCATATTAGAACCTAGCTTGTGAATATATCCTAACTTCGCACATTTTTCAAAAGATTAAACCATTAGCCACTTGTTTACCGGCTTATTTTCCTTCTTCGGTGTTTTAAACTCACTTGAAAATCCCCCCCTTGCTTTAGCTATTCTACTTGGAAATCTTTACATAAAAAATATACGCATAAAATGTGACAAATTTTTTAAACTAGTAAATGTAACACCATAACAAACTCTTAAAGGAGGAAACATTCATCATGGCAAATAGTTCAAATCAACTTGTAGTACCAGGAGTATCTCAAGCATTAGATCAAATGAAATATGAAATTGCAACTGAGTTTGGAGTAAGCCTAGGAGCTGAAACTACTTCTCGAGCTAACGGATCTGTTGGTGGAGAAATTACCAAAAGATTAGTGCAAATGGCTGAACAACAACTTGGCGGAAGTAAATTTTAATAATTATATGGCTAATAAAATGCCCGCTCCTTTTTAGGAGCGGGTTTATTTTTGAGGTCATATTTATGATATGACCGTCTCTCTATGTGACATTTCTTCTGCTTTCTGCTCACTTTAGACTTTGACAACCTCTTTCTTCCACTAATTTGCTGCTTTCTATCTCCTTTTTGGCCATTAGATTCATCTCATAAACAACTTACTCCTAGTAGTCATCCTCCTTTACCACTTACTTCCATACACAATACAAAAAAAGAGCGAAACATCCAAAAGGAATAATTCACTCTTCTTGTTTACTTTTTTATTGAGCTGGACCATAAAGCTCTTCTAGCGGCTTCATAATAATTTGGTTTAATTCACCAATTACCATACTCATACGCTGCTCTGCTTCCATCAGCCTTGCAATTTTTTCATGCTGTTGTACAAGCGCTACTGTTTTTTGAGCTTGTTCTACTTCTTCTTCTGTAATTTCTTGACCAGTCATTTGTTTTTGCTGTAATTGCATTTGAATCGTACGGAAGTTATCGAACATTGCTTTAGCAGATACATCAGCATTCACTTCATCATACAATTTCGTCAAATTATTATATTCATCACTTTGACGAATCGCTTTTTCTAAGGAATAGGCAGAATCATGCAAATTTACCGTCATTTTAACAACCCCTTTTTAACAATTGTCTCCACTATAACAAACTATGCGTTTTATTGCCAGAAAGACGAATTTTTTATACTTTACTCACTCGCCTTCTCCCAAAAGCGCTGCCGTTTGCTTTATTTTTAAAAATATACTTATTTCGATTTATAGAAAATAAAGGGGAATAGGCAGCTTTCCATCCTAATGTTTCTCTTATATTAACTTTGCAGTTTCCCATCACTTTTGCAGTTTCCCATCACTTTTGCAGCTTCCCTTAGCACCATTTTTCTTTTATTTTCATACGATACTTTATCAGCATTCGCCTAGATTAGCACCTAAAGAAATTGTTAAAAGGAACTTCCTTTCCAAGCGTTCCTTCCTAACTAAAATATGAATCCTACTTCAAAAGGATGCATCACTTTTTCTATGCTAATTATTTAGGAGGGGTTCCCTTATTGATTGGTGCATGCTCCACTATCAATAGGAGATCTTAAAGAAAGTTACTATTGGATAAATGAGGAATTATTATGAATAATCGTTTTTTACAGATTTCCATTAAAGAGGATTCCAAACTTCCAGAAACCACCATTCATATAAGTCCCTCTTTGCATCATTACTGGGGGATTAATCAGCAGAAACCACTGTTTATTTGCATCGGAATAACGATCGTTCCTGTTAAAGTACAAATGCTGTCTCTTAAAAAACAAGAGATTTCCATTAGCCTTGATTTAATCGAGCAATTTAAAATCCCTAAGCAAAACATATCTTTTCTTGGCCAATTTTTTGCTGAAACACAAACGATTTTTTTAGGACCGATTATTGCTATTCTTACGGAAATAAAGGAAGACCATCACAACACTCCGCATTTTCCTTCAATTCATCAGCTTTGTGAAGAATTAATAGAAGAAGTATCCATAATCGGAGGCCTTTTATACATTTGTAGTTTAAGGGATTTTTCTGATGATGCAATTTCAGGATATATTTACTTTGAAAACAAATGGAAAAAAACCATACTCCCATATCCAAACGTGATCTATAATCGTCTTCATTCGCGAAAATTAGATGGGAGTGCTTATTTCCAAGAATTAAAAAAATCACTTGTAGAAAAATCAATTCCTATCTTTAATTCAAATTTTTTCTCCAAATATGATACTCACCTAATTTTAAAAGAAGATGCTGATATTCAAAAACATCTTCCTGAAACAAAAAATTTATCAAAAGAAACTGTTAAAGCAATGGGCATAAAATATACTTCTATCTATATTAAACCAATACATGGCAGCCAAGGCCGCGGCATTCTTCATATTAGTAAAACAGACAGCACATATACGATTATATCCTCTTCTGGAAAACAAAAAGGAAAAAAACATAACTTTCTTTCCACGGAAGAACTTTGGAAATGGATTAATCGTTTTACTAAAAATAAGTCTTATCTTATTCAACAAGGAATAGATTTTCAGCCATTTCAGCAGCGTTCCTTGGATTTTCGTGTTCTATGCCATAAAAATTATCAGTATCAATGGAAAGCAACCTCTGTTGTAGCTCGAGCTGCTCCTAAGGATGCTTTTGTTTCAAACCTTGCACAAGGAGCAGATATTATGCAGGCAAAAGCTGCTTTAACGGAACTGTTCGGACAAGAAAAGGCACATGCATTACTACTAAATTTGAAACAATTGGCTCAAGAGGTAGCAGCCGTTATTTCCGAGAATACAGAAGGCTGTTTAGGAGAAATGGGAATTGATATCGGTGTTGATACTCTCGGAAAGTTATGGATCATAGAGGCAAACTCCAAACCTTCTAAAAATCTTGACGAACGTACAGACAAAACAAGGCCATCTACTAGAGCACTTTTAGAATATTTTATAAGACTATCTTTTCCATATTAGAAAAGCACTAATGCCCTTAAAAAGCGGAGGTCCACTGGAAGTAGCAGCGCCGACACTAGTACATCCTGTACATCAGAACTGTATACCTTGTCAGAAATTTTTCATCTTAATCAAATAGCAACAAACTTTTAGAAAACAGCCTATCAATTAAAAAAGGAGACAAAATAAAATGAATCATTTTGGTATTATGACGCTTTCCCTTGAAAATGAATCCACTTATATTAATGAAATCGCTAAGCATGCAGATCCATCTTCCTTTCTTGTTTATCATTTTGTTCCATCCACCTTCAATCCTTTTACTGAAAAGGTGAAGGGGCGTATGTATAAGCATGAAAGCAATTCATGGGTCTCAGGGGAGTTCCCAATCCCCACTATTCTTTATGACCGTTGTTTTTATCAAGATAATCCCCATTCTAATCAGTGCAAAAATATTGTCTCATGGTTGAAAAAACGAGAGGACATTGATTTTATCGGCAATGGGCTGCCAAATAAATTATCTCTTTATCATGTATTAAAAGAATCCAGTTTACAGGCATACATTCCTAAGACAACCAGCTTGATGCATGCTAAACAATTACTGTCAGAATTATCTTCTGGCCGGCCAATTATGATTAAACCGATTAACGGTTCACAAGGCAGCGGCATTTATTTTATCCAAAAAAGAAAAAAAGAAATCCTTGTTAAAACAGACAAAAAAGACAAACAAGTAGAACATAGTTTCTCAGATGAAAAGAAATTTTCCAGCTGGTTGAACAGTTTGTTGGAAAAAAATGATTATTTAAGCCAGCCTTATTTGCCGCTTTATAATAAAAACAAGCAGCCGTTTGATATTCGTTCCCTCCTGCAAAAGAACCCTTCTGGCAGATGGGAAACAGTGGGAAAAGGTATACGCATTGGCGAACCAAATCGACTTATTTCTAATGTAAGTGCTGGTGCTGATGTCATTCCCTTTCCTGAATGGCTAAACAATACTTCTTTTCAGCTGAAAAGCTTTTTAGAAAATGAATTAAACGATATTCTTTCCAGTATTCCTGCTGTTTTAGAAAAGTCATTTCCATCCCTTTTCGAACTAGGAGTTGATATTGGAGTAACAGAGAATGGTTCTTTGTGGATACTTGATATTAATTCGAAGCCAGGCAGAAAAGTAATACTAAGCGCCTATCCTCATCTAGCGGAACAATTATATAATGCACCGACCCTATTCGCAGCATTCATTCAAAAAAATAAAGAAAAGTCCGCTGACGTTTTCTAGCTTCAAAAACTCTTTCTTATCTGTTGAAAAAGGAGGAAAAATTCATGAAAAAACATTATCGCTTAGAGATTACTTCACAAGCAGCCAACACGATTTCTATACCAAATGAATGCGAAATACCCCTTCCTTTACAAAAAGTATCATTTGGCTCCAAAAAAATGGATGCCATCATAAAAAAACAAGAGTCAATAAAACAATGCATCAGCATTAGTCAGGGGTTAGCTCATGCTCTTCACATACCAGCACATTGTTCAGCTTTGCATCTTTTCTTTGATCATGACACCCTCTATCTCGGTCCTTTAGTAGGGATATTTACTTCTGGTTTTTCTTCCATTAAAGTGAAACCAATTGGAGATCGCACGCTTAATTTTTCCAAGCTTCTTTCCGTGCAAAATACGGTTGGAGTTCACGCGTTTTTATTTGGTGAACAGCATATCAACTGGGAAAAGACTACAATAAACGGCTTGTTTTATTATGATGGAGGCTGGAAAATCATTGAAGTTCCTTTTCCCAATGTAGTGTATGACCGAATTCCTAATCGAAAAAGCGAAAAACTTTCACGGATAAAGACTGCCAAAAATCGCTTGCAAAAAGATTACTTGATCCCTTGGTATAACCCAGGTTTTTTTAATAAGCTGGATATTTATGAACGATTGCTGCAAGAAAGCAGCATTTCTGATTACTTGCCTGAAACCCATTCCTTTACGTCTTTTTCTACTGTAGAGAGAATGCTGAGCAATTACAATCATGTCTATATTAAACCCAAAAATGGCAGTTTAGGGAAAGGAATTTTTCAAGTCATTTATGATAAAAAAGAAAATAATTATTATGTACGTTTCAATGATAGTACGGGAGAAAATAGGCTGCAAAAATTTGATTCCCTTGAAAAACTAATGAATCACATATTTCATAAAAAGAACATTTCCAACTTCATTATCCAACAAGGGATTTACTTAATTCGTTCTGAACATAAACCAATCGATTTTCGTATTCATACAAATAAAAACAAATCTGGACAATGGGAAGTTACAGCAATAGCCGCTAAAATTGCTGGAGCAGGAAGTGTGACTACCCATATGAATAATGGTGGAATCATTAAATCAGTAGCCGAATTAAACGATTTGGAAATAGACACAAAGGATCTGCAAGATAAATTATGTACTGCCTCCCTGCAAATTAGCACTGCACTGGAAAAACAATTAGAAGGAATAGTGGGGGAAATCGGCTTTGATATGGGAATAGATCGAAAAGGCAGAGTTTGGCTGTTTGAAGCAAACTCCAAACCAGGCAGAAGTATGTTTAAGGACTCTTCCCTTAAAAAATATGATCTCTTAACAAGAAGACTTTCTTTAGAATATGCTATTTACCTTATGGAAAAATGCATTAAAATGCCTGAGGATATTTACAGATGAATATTTTTTACGACTCCAACAATAAATGGTGGAGTATCTTAAATAAAAACAACAGAACAATTGGAAGCAACAAGGAAATGCTTCACCCAATAGAAACGGTGGAGGAGCATCATCACCCATTCCCTATCCTGGAAACAGAAAAAAATGCAGGGCCCATTGTAGGAATCATCACTTCCTATAATAAAAAAAAGAACCTCGTCGGAAATGGTCCATTATTTATCAGGCTTCAAACAGAACTCCGTTCGTTAGGTGGAATTATCATTGTCTTTGCACCAGAAGATGTGGCGGAAAATGAAATCATCGGATTTGCTTATCTATATCATGAAAATAGCTGGATTCGTGTAAGAAGTCCCCTTCCACATGTCGTCTATAATCGAATTCCTTTTCGAAAAACAGAAAAAAATTCTTTTTTTCATCGAGCTTTAACAATTTTCTCTAAAAATGATATTCCTTACTTTAATCCTACCTTTATAAATAAGTTTGAACTTTATCAACTACTAAGCAAACATCCGTTACTAAAAAACTATTTACCTGACACTATCCTACTAACGGAAAAAATGAGGTTATATTCATTTCTTCTAAAACATGAAAACATTTATATAAAACCAACAGAAGGGTATAAAGGAAAAAAAATCTTCAACCTTATATACAATAAAGATGCTTCTATGACATGCACTAGTCCAACGCAAACAGTAAAATTTCCATCATATGACCTATTTTGGGATGCGTTCCAGCAGGACTATGAGGAAACACTCTTTATTGCCCAAGAAACAATCGATGCGGCAGCATTTCAAAATCACCGTTATGATTTTCGCATTCTTGTCACCTTTCTTCAGCAAAATTATTTATTAGCAGGTGTTGGAATCAGACAATCCATTTCCCAAGAAGTTACTACCCATATACCGAATGGAGGAGCGCTGCTTTCGTATGATTTGGTTCGAACAAAAAAACATGATGAATTCATTCGGCTATTAGTAGAAAACTGTGGTCCTGCATTATCGGAGCATTTTGGCTTTTTTGGGGAATTTTCGATTGATGCTTGTGTCGATAAAAAAGGAAATTACTATTTATTTGAAATCAATAGCAAGCCCATGCTGTTTGATGAAGAAGAAATAGAATCCAATCGTTGTTCCCAACTGATAAAGCTTTTTTATCAGCTTTCTTATACAAAAATCGACTAGGAGCAGAAGAAGATGAAAACAACCCCTGCCAAAAAAATTCTGAAGAATGAAAACAACTTATTCTACCCATCCTAATAAGTAAAGGAGGGATAGCCGTGAGTGACAAGAAAAAAGAACTGCAATATGAGGGCAGAGAATCAGCCTATCTCGATATTGACCGAATGATTAACGAAGGAATGAGTGGAGGCCATGTTGTACAGCGCTCCACTTCTGCCAATATAGAAGAAGCGAGAGAACTTCCAAAAGAAGAACCCCCTACTACTCTTTAATAGTCTACACGGAAGCGGCCGTTTATCGTATAAAGACTGAACGCTGCTGTATACAAAGAGAGTCAGCTGATGATCATCCATCTTCCTGATTCTCTTTTCTTTAAAGAGTAAGAAAGCATAAGTTTTCTAAAGTCTGACAAGTGTCTAGCGCAAGCACCCTACCGACTTCAACGCTTCCCTTTCCTCGTTTACGATAAGTCAACATCGAATCACTACGTTCTTCTTGTTTCCTTTATCTCTTCAAGGAACACAAACTAAAACCGCCACGTCCTTATGTCTTCGTTTGTGTAATCCACATCCTGTGGACCTCAGCTTATTCTGTCGATGAGCAAGGGCGCTTGCGCTTTTCTTATTGCCGTCCTCATCATTGTATAATAAAATAAAAAAGAAACTATTATTATTTATTTTACATAAAAATCAAACGCTTTCTTCATTGCTATAGGAGGAATTATGAAGCATAAATTACTATCTTATTTCCAACATACAATGGAACAAACCTCTCCCCCTTCACCAGCACAATTAGAACTATATTATTGGTTTACACTTTCTGCCCAAAATGAATGGTTCGGCATCCACAAGAAAGAAGTAGATGATTCACAGCTCGATTTACTTAAAAACTTATTTGATTATTTTTTGCCAGAAGAAAACAACCAGCAAGAAGAACTAGTATGGAGCCAATTTCTTTATTTGCAAGGTGAAATGCCTCCACAAGAAGATCAAGGAACCATTCGGATGATTCAGTTTCATATTAAAGGAAAAGATTTGGAAAAAGGACTAATGAGTGATGCATTTGCAGATTTTATTTGCTCTGATAGTCTGCTGATCTGGAAAAACCATCATGAAGGGGTTATAGTCGAAAGAAATCAACACTATATTCAAGAAGAGGCTTTTGTTTCTTTTGCTCAAGCAATTCAAACGGATTTTTTTGCAACGATTACTTTTTTCATCGGAAAAGAAGTCCAATTAAGCCCTGCATTGCCGACTATATTTATCCAGGAAAAAAATATTTTTTCAAAAGGGTTAAGCATCATCCCTTCCCAAAGTGTTTTATCATTAGAAAAGATTCTCCCTGCCCTTTTTATACATCGATTGGCAAGTGATGAGTTGGAACTTTTTAATCATTGTTTTTCCATATTCAAAGAAGATAAAGAAGTCCTTCTTACTATTCAAACCTTTATCGAAAATAATGGCCATAGCACCAATACAGCAAAGCAGCTTTATATCCATCGAAATACACTGCAGTATCGTCTAGATAAATTTACAGAAAAAACAGGTTTTCATTTGAAAGATTTCAGCAGCTTTTTTACTACTTACCTTGCTTGTTTATTATTTAATCCCAGCAATCAGCCGTAACAGATTCCAGAATCCGCTAAAAATGCTTTTCGATATTCCAAACATCACCTATAATAAAAGATTAGATCCTGAATTTATTAGGGGTTTAAAGTAAACTAATCAGAAATAGGTGAACAAAAAGTGAATGGAACATCACATGCGGTTGCAGGTGCCGCAACTGGATTTATCGTTGCTAATTCGATGCAGACTACACCGGAAACGACACTATTCTTAGTAGGATTAGGAGGAATCTCCGGCTTGATGCCTGATATGGATATTGATGGAACATTAAGCAATAAAATCACTTTATCCCACAAAGTATTTCGGACAGTGGCGCAAGTTATTGGATTAATGATGGTTTTCTACAGCATTTATGAAGGGACACTAACAGAAAAGCTGTATGGAATAGGGTTGGGAATCGGGATCTTTTTCATTTCCTATCTTTTAAAGCAGCGGCATATGTTAGCCGTAACGGGGGTTGGTGTTTTTTTAGGCGGGGTTTCTTTACAGGAAAAATGGCTGATGCTTTTAGGAATTTATATTATTATATCCTCTTTTGTTTCTCATAGAAGCTATACACATTCTATTCTTGGAATTATCTTTTATGGATACATAGCCTTTTTATTGGAACAATCCCTTAAAGTGGAGGGAGTCTATTATACTTGTTTATTCGCATATATAAGCCACTTATTTTGTGACTGTCGCTTTTTGCCGTTTAATAAACGCGGCATTAAATTATTTTTACCCTTGTCCTCAAAGGAATTATAAGAAAAGCGCAAGCGAGGTGAGGGAAGCGTTGAAGTCGATGGGCGCTTGCGCTAGACACTTCTCTAACTTCAGAAAACTTATACTTTCTTATCTTATAAAAAAAGCAAGATGTCCTAAAAACATAAAAACACCACTCATGCAAAGAACTAGTTTTTTACTGTTTTAAGGATCATAACTCTTTATGATCCTTAAAACCATGAGTACCTTTCTCATTGTCCTTTTTTCTTATTTCCTCTTCATTTTGGCCTTGAGAACCTGTAAGAGTGTGTATGTTTTCATAAAATGTAAGCGCTTAGGCAATTTGCTTAATTCTATCTAGTATTTTTTATGCATCCCGCCAATATGAAAACGCATTCAAAAATGATACAGTATGTATATAAAAACAGAGGAGGAACAAAAAATGGCAGAATTAAAATTAAACAGTATTTATAAAATTTATGATGAAAAAGTAACAGCGGTTAAAGACTTTAATTTGCATATTCAAGATAAAGAGTTTATTGTATTTGTTGGTCCTTCTGGATGCGGGAAATCAACTACGTTAAGAATGATCGCTGGATTAGAAGATATATCAAAAGGTGATTTTTATATTGATGAACTTCGAGTTAATGATGTTGCGCCTAAAGATCGTGATATTGCGATGGTTTTCCAAAACTATGCCCTATATCCACATATGACAGTTTATGATAATATGGCATTCGGCTTAAAGCTTCGTAAATTTCCAAAAGCAGAGATTGAGGAAAGAGTTCAAAATGCAGCTAAAATCCTTGGACTCGAAGATTATTTAAAAAGAAAACCGAAAGCGCTATCAGGTGGTCAGCGTCAAAGGGTTGCATTAGGTCGTGCCATTGTCCGCGATGCCAAAGTGTTTTTAATGGATGAACCTTTATCCAACTTAGATGCAAAATTGCGTGTACAAATGCGTGCAGAAATATCAAAACTTCACCAAAGACTGCAAACAACTACAATTTATGTAACACATGATCAAACAGAAGCAATGACGATGGCATCTAGACTTGTTGTCATGAAAGATGGAATTATTCAACAGGTAGGAGCCCCAAAAGAAGTGTATGAAAAACCAGAAAATGTGTTTGTAGGCGGATTTATCGGCTCTCCAGCAATGAACTTCTTTAATGGAAAAATTGTAGAAAACAAACTTGTTATTGGGGGAACGTCTTTTATCATTCCTGAAGGGAAACTAAAAACATTAAAAGAACAAAATTATGTTGGCAAAGATGTGATTTTTGGCATTAGACCAGAAGATATTCATGATGAATTAGTATTTATATCAAGCTCTGAAGGTACATGCTTTAACACAAAAGTAGATGTATTTGAATTAACAGGCGCAGAAAGCTTAATCTATTCGACTTTGGCTGGAAAAGAGTTTGTCGCACGACTTGATTCAAGAGCAAACTTATCTGCTGGAGATGCTATACAATTAGCATTTGATATGAATAAAGCGCATTTCTTTGATAAAGATACAGAAAGCAGAATTCGTTAATATCTTTGTAAGCTTCTCAATCAAAAGCGTTTTCGATAAGAAAAGCGCAAGCGCCCTTGCTCATCGACAGAATAAGCTGAGGTCCACAGGATGTGGATTACACAATCGAAGACATAAGGACGTGGCGGTTTTAGTTTGTGTTCCTTGAAGAGATAAAGGAAACACGAAGAACATAGTGATTCGATGTTGACTACGCAAGCGAGGTGAGGGAAGCGTTGAAGTCGATAGGGTGCTTGCGCTAGACACTTGTCAGACTTCAGAAAACTTATACTTTCTTATCTTTTAAACAGACTCCACAGCCTAAATAAGGCTGTGGATTTTTATTCTTCAACAAACTCAATTCCTTCATACCCACACTTTTTGCACATTACAAAATGAGGGCATAAATTTTCCGCTAAATCACTAAATCCATCTTCCAGCTTCAGCTGATCAATTGGCATATAAGCACTATAGTCATCATAATAGTCCATAATTCTTCCTTTGTCTTCAACTTCTTGGTGACAGTTGGGACAAGATTTGATTAATTGTTTCCATCCATTGCAAACCGGGCAAATTGCCATAACCCACCTCTGTTCTTTAATTAAATAAGTGTCTAGCTCAGACGTACAGACATTGAATTTCTCCATGCGGCAAGTCATTATCGAATCGCTTGCGCTTTTCTCTATTATTATTTTTTGATAATAATAAAAATCTATTCTCTCTAATTCCATGTTTCTAAATATCAATAAGGGATTAATTCCCTGTAAATAAAAAGGAATAGGAAAAAGAATTTCACCAATAATAATAGTAAAGCAGCAAAGAATATATTTAACTATTGGGTGATGCCAAGCGGCAGTAAGATTTCTTATTCGCTGGTGCAAATCCAGCTAACCCAACCAAAAAATTTATTTCTGAGGAGATGGAACATAATGAGCAATACATCAAGCAGAGGCAATTCCTCAAATCAACTTTTAGTACCAGGAGTATCACAAGCATTAGACCAAATGAAATATGAAATTGCAACCGAATTTGGTGTAACTTTAGGTGCAGAAACTACTGCTCGCGCTAACGGATCTGTTGGTGGAGAAATTACAAAACGCCTTGTTCAATTGGCTGAAAAACAACTTGGCGGAACACAAGCTTAATGAAAAATTTTATATAATGGCTGAAGCCCCCAAAATTATTTGGGGGCTTCATATATTCTCACTGTGATGTATCATATAACTCTGACAGTCTATCCGACTAAGGAACTTCCTTGCTGAAGCTGATACATTTGATAGTACTTGCCTTTTTTCTTCATCAACTCTTCATGATTTCCTTTTTCCGCTATTTCCCCATGATCCAATACGATTATTTGATCCGCATTGCGAATGGTTGATAATCGGTGTGCGATGATAAATGTTGTTCTGCCTTTTTTAAGCACTTCCATTGCCTTTTGGATAATTTGTTCTGTCTCTGTATCGATGCTGCTAGTCGCTTCATCTAAAATTAAAATGGCTGGATCGAAGGCTAGTGCCCGTGCAAAAGAGATAAGCTGTCTCTGCCCGCTTGATAAGGTGCTTCCTTTTTCAATAACAGGCTCATCATAGCCCAGTTCTAAATGTTTCAGCACACGGTCAGCCCCTACATCTTTTAATGCTTTTTCCATCATTTCTTTTGTTATCGACGGATCATGAAGGGTTACATTTGTGGCAACCGTTCCTTTAAAAAGAAACGGATCTTGCAGCACGATTCCCATATGCTTTCGCAAATCCTGTCTCGACATGTCCTGAATGTTTTTCCCATCAATCATTATTTTCCCTGATTGAATATCATAAAACCGGAACAATAAATTCATAATGGAACTTTTCCCCGACCCAGTATGCCCTACTAATGCAACCGTTTCTCCATGCTTTGCTTCAAATGAAATATCTTTTAATACATATTCATTATCTTTATAAGCAAAGTTGACATGGTCAAATACCACATTTCCTTTATAACGGTCTATCGTCGCTTGTTCTACTTCTATTCCATCTACATCCATCAATTCAAAAACCCTGTCAGCTGCAACAAGTGCCTGCTCTAAATTTGCCAACTGATTGACAATTCCAACTATTGGATGAAACAAGCGGTTAATATAATCAATAAATGCATAAAGAACACCTAAAGAAATGGCAGCAGTCGCTGTTAATGACTGCCCAGCCACATACCAAATAAAGGCAACAAATATTAAGTTCCTTAACACATTGACAAGATTATGAGATGTTAAGCTATTTAAATTCAGAAGCTTATTCTGAAAACGAAAATGTTCATTATTTAAGGATTCAAACTCTTCTAGTGTTTGTTTCTCTTTTCCAAACGCCTGAATGATATTCATTCCTTGAATGGACTCATTGACAATTCCATTTATATCACTATTTCGCGACCGAATAATCCGATTGTAGCGTGCAGCAAATTTTCTGTATCCTTTCATCCATATCAATAATATTGGAATCAGGAATAAACAAATCCCAGCAAGTTTAGCATTTAACAGGAATAATGCTACATAAATTCCGGTTATATATATGCTGCTTGAGAAAAAGTTAGAAAGGACTGTAACATATAATTCTCGAATTGCCTCTGTATCATTTGTTACCCTTGCAACCACTTTTCCTGCGGGAAGATTGTCAAAATATTTGATCGGCAGTCTTTGTATTTGAGCAAATACATCTTCCCTCATCTTTTGGATAATGCGATTTGCTGATTTTTGAAGAAAGAAATGCTGACCATATTGAAATCCGGCAGCAATTATTACTAAAGCAAGATAAAACAGCATCAGTTTGATAATATAAGGTATCTCCGGCTTATAAAAAGCAACTATTTCTGCTTTTGATAGAGGTGTTGCCGTATATTTTGCTGCTTTCCCTGCCTTGCTAATGGTTAGTTCCCCATTTTTAAATGTTCTTTCTCCATCATAAGAAATATTGCCATCCACAAATACAAATTCTCTGCCAACCTGTATAATTCTTGCTGGACTGATTTTTTCTTCGTTAGAATCAATATATCGTTCTTTCTTATACAGCTTTCCATTATATTGGACAGCTTGATTTGCATCTTTCGTTTCATACCAAACCGATTCAATGCCCATTATATGATTATCAATTACTTTTTTTGCTATAAAAGGTCCAGATAAATCTGCAATAACAGCAATTGTTAACATAATAAGGGCTGTAATAATGATACGTTTAAATGAAAATGCATAATTTAGCAGTCTTCTTCCTGTACTCATGCCTGCACCTCCTTCTTTGCAGCTTCAGCTTTTGTTTGTTGAACTACAAACTGTTCTTTATACCAGCCATTAAGGGACATCAATTCTTCATGCGTTCCATGCTCTACTATTTTTCCATCTTCTAATACGATAATTTGATCCGCATGCTGAACAGCAGTCATTCTATGGGTAGTAATAATTGTCGTTTTTCCATGTCTTTCTGTTTTAATATTTTGGATAATATTTTGCTCCGTTTTGGCATCGACCGCAGATAACGAATCATCCAATATTAAAATTTCCGGTTTTCTTATTAAAGCTCTCGCTATCGAGATCCGCTGTTTTTGCCCACCAGAAAGTGCTACACCCTTTTCTCCTACAAGCGTATCCAATCCCTCTGGGAGTATTTCGATATCTTGCTCGAAGGATGCTAATTTTATGGCTTCCTTCATTTCCACGTCTGTTGCATTTTTATGTCCAAACATTATATTTTCTTTTATTGTTTTGGAAAATAAGACGTGGTCTTGAGGAACATAGCCGATCCAGCCTCGCACCTGCTTTAATTGCTGTTCGTCAATCCCAATTCCATTAACGCTGATTTCTCCTTCTCCTTTTGGATACTCTCTAAGCAATTGTTTAATCAACGTCGTTTTCCCGCTTCCCGTTTTTCCAACAATCCCAATTGTTTCCCCTTGCTTAATAGTAAAATCAATATTTTGAAGATTGTTTATTTTGGAAGATGGATATTGAAATGCCACCGAATCAAAGACAATATTGTCTGGTGACTTCACCAGCTTTGCCTTCGTTGGATCTGAAACATCTGCTTTGTAATTTAATGTTTCCTGAACTCGATCTAAAGAAGCATTCCCTCTTTGCATAATATTCATCAGTTCTCCAACTGCAAACATCGGCCAAACAATCATTCCTAAGTACACGTTAAATGTTACAAGCTGACCAATTGTTACCTGCTGTTGAAAAACTAAATAAGCTCCATATCCTAATCCAATTAAATAACTTAATCCAACAAGAATACGAATGGTAGGTTCAAATAAGGAATCAATTTTTGCAACAGAAATATTTTTTTGGTAAACATCTTCCGTTAACTGATGAAATTGTTGTTCATCCTCTTTCTCCAATACAAAAGCACGAATAACTCGAACGCCAGCAATCGACTGCAATACGCTGTCATTTAATTCCCCAAAAGCATCCTGCGCTTCTGTAAATCGCTTATGGATGCGATTTCCATATATTTTTATAATAAATGCCATAATTGGCATAGGCAAAATTGCTGCTAATGTAAGATTCCAACTGATGGATACACACATGGTAATTAAAATAGTCAGCATAAAAATGGTAGAGTCTATTAATGTTAAAATACCAAATCCTGCAGTGGTTGAAATCGCCTTTAAATCATTAGTGGCTCTTGCCATTAAGTCTCCTGTTCGGTTTTTTTCAAAAAATGTTGGGGTCATTTTTAATAAATGTCCCATAAAGTTGCTTCGCAGTTTTCTTTCTAAAAGAAAAGCACCGCCAAAAAGCTTATACATCCAAACATATGTGATAAAGTAAGTGATTAGTGTGATGCCAAAAACAGCAAGAATATAATAAATAGATTTTGCTGCCGTAAGTGTTCCGACATCAATTTCATCAATAAACATCCCTAATAATTTTGGTGGTATTATTTCAATTACCCCAACAATGATAAGCAAACCAATTGCTATTGTATACCTTTTCCAATTTTCTTTAAAAAACCACTTTAACTTAAATAATATTGAAAACATATTTTTTTTTCACTCCTATTCGCCCCAAGTCATTGTACTAGCCGCTTTCTAAATCCTTCTTTAGCGTTGTTCCGTTTTCTTTATTGCCGATAATCATTTACATCTTCCTCCTCCTTATAACAAAAGCACAAGCGCTTAGATCATTGTCGTACGGACGTAGGATGTAGTCCTGAAGTACAATTGGCAATAGGCGCTGGAGCTAGATAAAATAAAAATTTATTTTTAAGGGAATAAATCCCGTCTTCCTTGCCATACATTATTTCAAAAAAACAAAAAGAGACAGACCACAACTATGCGATCTGTCTCTTTTTGCTTTACAATATGCATAGGCTACAAACTAAATGTAGCCTATGCATACTTTTTATATGTATAAATAGATGGAGAGACTACATGAATATTCAATTTTTGTTTTTTAATCATTTTAGCATCATTCATTGTAAGCCCTCCCATTTTTTTAGATTTATTTTCCAATATAAGTGAAGATTACCATATTAAAATAATAAAGTCAATTGCAAATATTTTGAAAAACTAATAATTCAAACGGATATTTCTCTCTTTTTTGCTACTCCTCTTTTGGATTTCCTCTTCTTCTGCATTTTTTGCTAATCCAGGCAAAACAAAACTATAATAAATACCAACGATTACAAAACATCCGCCAACTAGACAAAAAATAGCTTCTACTGAAAAATAAGCAGGAAAACCAACTGTTATCACGCCTAGCGTAATCGATTGAGATAACATCATCAACGGACTAACCCACCCTTGAACTCTTCCCATCATTTTCGGTTCAATAATTGCAGGCATCCATCCGCCAATTGCTATATTAAGCAGCGGCAAGAAAAATGCGATAATAAAATTAATACACATAAACCAAAATAAACTAGTCGCAAAGGACGCCATTATTGTAAATAATGCAATTAGAAAAATGCTGCCTATAATTAATTGGTATAATTTCATCTTTTGTGTGAAAAAAGATGAAATAAAACTGCCAATTAATACACCAGCTCCAAAAACAACTCCTAAATAAATGGAGACTTGCTCATAATCATCCGGAGCCAATTTATATTTTAATATAAACACTTGCATTACACTGAAACCGCCATTTACAACACCAAATACAATAAAACCAATAATGAGGGAGAATAAAAGTTTGTTTTTATAAATATAGGTATAGCCAAGTTTAAAATCTCTCCAAACAATCGGAAGATTTAAATCCTTGATTGTATGGCTTCCATTCGGATTCCGTATACTTCTTTCCATTTTCATCGTTTTTATACAAAGCCCACTTATAATAAACGTAATAATATCAATTATTACCGCTCCATAAATGCCCATAGACCAATAAATAAAAATTCCTAATGCATTTCCAAATAACATAAAAATACTTTCAACTAATTGATTAATTCCGGCAGCGGCTGTAAATTCATCTTTCTTTAAGATGCCTTGAAGCAAACCCTGTTCGGCTGGAAAAAAGAATTTTTGAACCGCACTTCTAAAGAAAAGAACAAAAAAGATAAGTGGCATCCATCCAAGGTAAATGGCTCCTAATAAACCAACAGACAAACATGCTGAAATCCAATCACAGTAATAGGCAATCT
This sequence comes from Niallia sp. 03133, assembly GCF_052663225.1. Classification (NCBI taxonomy): domain Bacteria; kingdom Bacillati; phylum Bacillota; class Bacilli; order Caryophanales; family Bacillaceae; genus Niallia; species Niallia sp. 03133. Next base: position 114,773 of record NZ_JBQTCY010000001.1, on the reverse strand, counting down.
TTTGCCTATCCAATCGGTCAGCAATTACTCCAACAAGAAAAAACACTGCCAATGTTGGCAAAGAGTACATTAATTCCGTGATAGCTGCATAGGACGGCTGGCTTGAAAAACGATCTAATACATAATACATAAAAGCTGTTAAACCAATAACACTGCCCATTTTAGATGTTACATTTGCAAGAAAAAGTTTTTGGAACTGATGATTATTAAAAATACTTTTAAATTGTTTCATAAATTATCCCTCATCTTGTATTTGATGAGATAATTTTACAATTGTTTTTTTGGAATAATAAGGTACGCCTGATGGGTTGTTATTCCGTCTAAAGGCTGAAGCATTCTAGGAATTTAGGCATATTTTATTTCTATTATACAAAAACTTGTTTACCTATCTTTATATTGGGTATTTATTGTTCTAACAAGATGAAAATTCCTAAATCTTTTCGAATAGTATATTCTCTTGCCATCCAAATTTAAATTAAAAAGGAGCAATCATAATGGAGACATTTTTAAAAAAATTTACACTTCAAGAAAAATTAACAATGGATGATATCCTTTCATTTTATGAGACTTCAAAAGAATTTAATGGAAAATGTCAATTATTATGCAAAAAACATGTCATCGAGACAACAAACCTCCCAAATCTTGTTTCTTTTTTCTTAACGGCAAATAAAAAACAAGCAGTACATTTAAAACTAGAAGGACAGCAAGTAAAAAAATTCTGGAAGGAATTCACAAGTAAAAATCAACTGCTATTTGAAAAATGGATTTTATAATATAGAAAGAAAGAGGATATTCCAAAGTTGATGAATTTTGGAATATCCTCTTTCTTCTTTTTGGAGAGAACATTTTAGTATATATCCAAAGACTGATTGCTAAGGCGTATACACTTAACCAGCACATGACTATAAGAAAATAAGGACAAAGCTTTCTTAAGGGGAATTTTATCCCTCTAGTTTATTTGTTAATTCTTGAAATCTTTCGGTTGATTCTGCTTCATCGAAGCTGCTGAAAATGCGAAAATGATCTTCATCTATAATTCTATAGTGCTGGCTAATAATATTTTGCTGCAGAATAAATCCATTTATTCTTTCCACTTCACGCCACCATACTTTTCCGCCAAGGGTTTTTTCTTTTCGATAATCCATTCCATCACGAGCAACTGTTTCTAATACTTCTAACGGTTCATTTCCAAATAAAAATCGGACTGTTTCTGTTTCTCTAAACAGAGCACATACAGCTACAACGGTAGACCATCCAGCATATAATCTTCCTTTTTCAATTTGCACAAGAGTTTTTTTCGATAAACCAATTACCTCAGCCATTTTATCTTGTGTGTATCCTGCCTCTGTACGAATCAATCTCATTTTTTCTGAAACATTAAAAATGATTTCTTCTCTAGTCAAAATGCATTCATTCCCTTATTAGTTATGTGTAATTTTACACTATTATTTTTATTATAAACTTCTCTTCTAAAAATTTCAATTTTTTACTGCTAATTATTATAAAACAAAGAACAAAAGCGCAAGCGCCTTGATCATCACCGTACAAACTGGCCGATTAACTGCGCCACGTCCTGTGGCAACATCGGCACTTGTACATCCTGTACGTCGGAGCTGGATGCGGACCAAACTGCTATCATTTCCTGAACGACAAAAAAGGCTGAGAAAAAGGAAAAAAGCATACACTTTTTTCCTTTTTCAGCCCCCCATGCAATTATTTATTATCGACTAAATTATTTGATAATCTATTCTTTTCATTTATGCTGCAGCAGCTTTTTGCTTCACAAGATTTACTAATAGAGCAGCTTGAACATTTTCCTTCTTTTGATTTTTGCACAAAACGATAAAGGGTATACCCTGCATAAAGAAAAATCAATCCACCAATTACTATATTTACAACCATTTCTACATCTCCTCATTAAGAAAGTCCTAATAACTTTCCTCCTTGATAGATTAATAGTGCCATCGCATAGGCTAATGCCAGGGAATATCCAACTGAAAACGCCGACCATTTCTTGGAACCTGTTTCTTTATAAATCGTTGCTAAGGTTGCTAAACATGGAATATAAAGTAAAATGAATACCATAAAACTATAAGAAGATAATGGTGTAAACACATTGCTCATTAAATGCTGCAAAGAATCCGCATCTGGTACTGCATAAATAATATTCATAGCGGAAACTACTGCTTCTTTTGCCAAAAATCCTGTAATTAGGGATGCTCCTGCCTGCCATGTCCCAAAACCGATTGGCATAAGAATAGGAGCTAAAACTTTTCCAACAGCAGCTAAGTAGCTATCATCCATACCCACATTTATACCGGCTGGACCAAGATAAGATAGTGTCCAAATCACGACAGATCCGGCAAAGATGAAGGTTCCTGCTTTTTTCAAAAATCCTTTTCCTTTATCCCATGTACTTTTCCATAAAACTTTTGCACTAGGCATTCTATATGGCGGCAACTCGATAAAGAATAATGATTTTTCTCCTTTTAAAACGGTTATAGTAAGGATTTTCGCTACAATAAGAACTACGACAATGCTCAATACATAAATCGATAAAACAATTAAAGCGCCGTTCTTGGCAAAAAATGCACCGATAAATAGAGCGTAAACTGGAAAACGGGCTGAACAAGACATGAATGGCAATAATAATATCGTTAATAATCTTTCTTTTTGTGTTTCTATTGTTCTAGCAGCCATTACACCGGGAACATTGCAGCCAAAACCAATTATCATCGGAATAAATGCCTTCCCATTTAAGCCAGCACTTTCCATAATCTTATCCATAACGAGGGCGACTCTTGACATATAACCCGAATCCTCTAAAAAAGATAAAAAGGAGAAAAGGATAAATATTTGCGGTACAAAAACTAAAACCCCTCCAACTCCTGCAATAACACCCTCAATTACCAGTGCATGAATAAATGCAGAAGCATTTAATGCTGCAAGCAGATTGGAGACAGCATCCGTTAAGAATCCAGAGATAAAACCATCTACTAAATCTGAAAGCGGAGTGCCAAGCCAATCAAATGTCAACATGAACATTAGATACATCAGCGAAATAAAAATCGGCATTCCCAAGTATTTATTTGTGACAATACAGTCAACCCTGCTTGTAAAAGTTTTTCTATTATACACTTCAATTACTTCCACCTGTTGTAGCAATTGATTTACAACTGCTTTTCTCGCCTCAAATACCAATTGCTCCAGGCTTTTTCCAGTACCTTTTATCGATTCTTCTGTGTTATTCAAAAAACGCTGAAGCTTCTCTTCTCCTATAAGAGAAAGCAAATATAGATAAACTGTCGAATTTCCTTCTAAAAGCTGTAATGTCAGCCATCTCGTAGAAATAGCTGTTTTATTATCTATTAATACATCCATTTCTCCAATACTATTTTCAATTATTTCTCCGTAATCCACTTTGATCTGTGAGCCATTTTTATTTTGTTGAGTAGCTGCTTCTGCAAGGTCCTTGCATCCATGGCCGTTTCTTGCACTAATAGGAGTAATAGAAAAGCCTATTAATTTTGATAACTCTTCTACTTTGATTTTTTTTCCATACCCTTTTGCTACATCAATCATGTTTAGTCCTATATTAATTGGTTTTCCATATTCGATAAGTTGAAGTGTTAAATGAAGGTTTCGGCTTAATTGGGATGCATCAATAATATTAACAATTTTTTCGACATGACCTTGCAACAAATATTCTGTTACAACAGCCTCATCTGCAGATAATGGATTAAGTGAATAAATTCCTGGCAGATCAACTAAATTTGCTTTTTTATTTTTAAATAAACCTACCTTTTTTTCAATGGTAACTCCACTCCAGTTGCCAACATATTCATAGGATCCTGTTAAATGATTGAATAAAGAAGTTTTACCGGTATTTGGATTTCCTAATAAGGCTACTTCCATTTATATTTTCTCCACTTCTAAATTTTGTACTTCCTTCCTTCTCACACCAACAATAGAACCTTCATGCTCTAAAATAAATGGACCACTAAACGGCATAATATTTTGAATGGATACAACCGTTCCTTCTGTAATTCCGAAATCAAGCAGTCTTCTTTTTACAAGTGAATTTACTTTCGACATATTTGTAATTTTTATTTTTTCTCCAATCTGCAGCTTCCACTTCATTTCCATTCCTCCTTAATGAGAATGATTATCTTTATTCTTTAATATAGTTATATCAAGAAAATAAAGCTGCAACAATCGAAATTCCGGTCATAATATGACAATTTTCTGAACTTTTAAAATTAAGATAGAAAAGCGGAAACGCCTTGGTCATCGCCGTACGGACTGGAAGGACTTCGACTGAGATATAGGAAACACGGAGAGCGTGAGCGATTCGATGTTGACTTATCGTAGGAAGATGCCTGAAGTACGTTAGGAGATAGGCGCTGGAGCTAGACAGTGAAAAGCGGAAACGCCTTGGTCATCGCCGTACGGACTGGAAGGACTTCGACTGAGATATAGGAAACACGGAGAGCGTGTGCGATTCGATGTTGACTTATCGTAGGAAGATGACCTGAAGTACGTTAGGAGATAGGCGCTGGAGCTAGACAGTGAAAAGCGGAAACGCCTTGGTCATCGCCGTACGGACTGGCCCGTTAAGTACGTATATTAGGAAAATCGACTAACTGCGAAACGTCCATTGACTCACTCCTTCGAGCCTGTCGCGACACCGGCACTTGTACATTCTGTATATCGAAAGGGCTTAGACTGAGCTCAAATAAAAAACGAGAGGAACTTCTCGTTTTTTAAAATGTATATTTTCTCCAAATCTCATTTAATTGTTCACTGCTTTTGATCATTGCCTCTGCATTTATTGTTACATTTGTTATGGCAGTAATTTGTTCATCAGTAGAAGATGATACTTCTTCTACTGCAGTAGCAGCAGTTTCTGAGACTTCGGATATATGAGTGATTGAGCCCAGCATATGTTTATTCTGTTCAGTTACTATCTGCAGTTCTTCACTTAATTCATTTACTGCATTAATAATATCGTGAACAGCTGTTGCAATTGCAGAAAATTCATTTTCAGTACCCAACACAGCATTGTTTAGTGCTTCTGATTGTGTTGTTGTTTCAAATAATGCCTGAACCGTTTTTTCTGTTTCTTTTTCAATACTGTTAATCATTTCTTGGATTTGTTTCGTCGCATGATTTGTACCTTCTGCAAGCTTTCTCACTTCACTTGCCACTACCGCAAACCCTTTGCCATGCTCTCCGGCTCTTGCAGCCTCAATGCTTGCATTTAATGCCAGCAAGTTGGTTTGTTCCGATATACTATTTATAGTTACAGTAATTTTCGAAATATCCAATATCTTCGTATATAAATTAGAAATGCCAATGCTTACATGATCAGTAGCACTTTTCGTTTGTTCATTGGAATTTTTTAATTGAGTAATCATCTTTTGGCCTTTTTGTGTAGCTAATTCAGAAAAATGTGTTGCCTCTTTGATCGTTTTATTTTTTTCATTCATCGTTTGAACAGATTGATTCAATTGTGTCATTTCGCGATTAACTTCTTCCAATTCTGAAGCTTGTTCTACCGCACCTTGAGCCATTTCATTGATCGCTCTACCTATTTCTTCTGAACTTGCAGAGGTTTCTTCGGAGACAGCTGATAATTCCGAAGAAGACTCCAAAATCGTTTTGCTAATGTCCTGCGTCCTTGTCAGCAAGTCCCTCAATTGCTCTTTCATTTTATTAAAAGCATTGCCCAACTCTCCAATTTCATCTTTTCCTTCATAAAAGGATTCTTGTGTTAAATCCCCTTGGGCCGCTAGTAGAAATTTGCTGCTTAGATATTGCAGGCGATTAAATTTCCTCTTCATAAGCAAGTAAAAAATAAGTCCATTTATTATGGTGATAACTAATGATGCCAGGGTGATGACAACTCCAATTCCCCCTAAATCCTCGCTTCTAATTTTAAATAGTGAATCTGTTGCAGCATAATAGGCGATTCCTCCACTCACAATGGAAGCAAACATGGTAAGGAGAGTAAAAATAAAGATAATTTTGTAAATTAAGCTGTCTCTTTTTCTCATTCAGACTTTCTCCCTTCTAAGAAAAGCACAAGCGCTTTGGCAACCATACTTAAGCGCTATCATTTTTTCATTTAACATCTTTAACGAAGAAACATGTTAGATATTCTTACCTATTCTTTATTATCATCGGTAAAAATACCATTTCATTTAGACTATTTTAGATTTTTTTCCATTTATTCCTCTTTTTCTATGTAAATATACAAAAAGTCTAAGATTTCATAAAAAATAAAGATCAACCAACTTATCTGTAATCTTATCCCCCCTTTTTTTATTCTCCATAAGCCAGATCTTTTCCTCTTGCATAAGCTATCTTGAATCACATTAAGTTAAATAACTGTCTAGCTCCGACGAACAGGATGTACTAGTGTCGGCGTTGCCACAGGCTCGCAGGATGCGAGTCATCGACGAAGACATACCGGAAGTAGTTAGTCGATTTTCCTTCAACTGTAAGGTATCAAACTAAAATCTTCACTTCCATATGCCTTCGGTTATGTGATCCTCATCCTGTGGAACTCAAGCTTCCGTCGATGAGCAGGGGTGCTTGCACTTTTCTTAGAGAAAGGACGTTTATTTTATGTTCCATTTACTTGTAGATAACAATATTAAGCTTCGGTTACTTGAACTTCAAGATGCCTCTGCCATATTTGAGCTTGTAGATAAAAATAGAATCCATTTAAAAGAGTGGCTTCCTTGGGTTGATCAAATTATTTCTCCTTACCAATACCATTCCATTATCCCACAATGGCACAAGCAATTTTTTGAGAACAATGGGTTCGAGGCAGGAATTTTCTTTAACGAGAAATTAATAGGCATGATTTCACTGCAGCATGTTGATTGGCAGAATCGGCAAGCAAGCATAGGTTATTTTTTAGAAGAAGCATTACAAGGAAAAGGAATTATGCAAAAAACCGTAATTGCTGTTTTAAATTATGCTTTTTATTATTTAAAATTACATCGTATAGAAATTCGTTGTGGTATAAAAAATAAAAAAAGTATGGCCATTCCTGAACGGTTGCTTTTTACAAAAGAAGGGATTATAAGAGACGGTGAGTTTCTTTATGACCATTTTCATGATTTAGCCTTGTTTAGTATGCTTTTCAGTGAATGGAAGGAAAAACAGAAACTTTTTACTCAACAGAAACCACAGCTTCCTTGAAAATTCCTTCTTCAAAAAATAAAGTAAACTTCCATCAGTGGGGGTTTTTCCTCATCCCCGCTGATGGTTAGTTGAGACCTACAGGAAGTAGGCCATGCAGACGTTGCCACAGGACGTGGCGCTCTTAGTCTGCGTTCTTTTATTCGGACCTTTACGGGCAGTTATCCCCCACCTAGCTTCCTCGATTTCTCGGCATCTTGAGGTGGGGGTCTTACTGCCCGTTACGAGTGGGATAAATGGAGTCTAATAGCTTTGAATAATAAGCATCAGCAAACATAATTTTTCAAAAAATATCGATTCTTTGATTAAAAAACGTTTAGAATGGTGAAAAAAGAGAAATTTACTATATATAATAAAACGGCCAGAAGGACTCCCTTTTCATTTCATTAATTCCAGCTAACTATCATGCTGATTCTGAATTATTTTTTCAATGGATAAACCCTTTTAAAAGGCAAATCAGTTGATGGATATCCAAGAAAGATAGACAACGAATAAGCTAGTGTTTATCATTTTTCTGCAGATAAACACTTTCTTTTTTATCCTTCAGTTTAAAAACTTACCGGTCGTTATTAACTTAAAATGAATGGTGTTGAAAGAACATGATTATTGCAAACCTTATACTAATATGTTTACTTATCGCCTTTTCAGCTTTTTTTGTGGCATCCGAATTTGCCATTGTTAGAGTACGGCCTACACGAATAGAACAATTAATTGCAGAAGGCAATTCAAATGCTGAGACAGCAAAAAAAATAATTGTTAATATGGATGGCTACCTTTCTGCATGCCAATTGGGAATTACCATGACTTCTCTCGGATTAGGATGGTTAGGGGAACCAACCGTATTAAAATTAATCCTACCTGTTTTACATAAACTAGCCATCTCTCCAACACTTTCTCATATAGTCGCTTTTATTATTTCCTTTTCTGTTATTACGTATATTAATGTTGTGGTTGGAGAGCTTTTTCCTAAATCAATTGCCATCCAGCAAACGGAAAAAGTTACGCTGCTATTTGCAAAACCGCTGCGCTTATTTTATAAAGGCATGTACCCTTTTATTTGGATATTAAATAATGCGTCTAGACTTGTTGCCAGATTATACGGCGTCAAAAACCCTCGATCAGGCGAGCCTGCTCATTCAGAGGAAGAACTTCAGTTAGTTCTTGCTGAAAGTTATAAAAATGGCGAAATAACTACTTCAGAGTTTCGTTATGTGAATAATATTTTTGAGTTTGACAACCGTGTTGCCAATGAAATTATGGTTCCTCGTATAGAAATGGTTACTTTATGCGAGGATTTGAATTTAGAAGAAGTCTTGCAAATTATCCAAACAGAACGATACAGCAGGTACCCGATTACTAAAAATGATGATAAAGATAACATTATCGGCTTTGTACATATAAAACAGCTGCTATCAGATTTCATCAAAAATAAAAACATGGAAGAAAAACCGTTAAAATCCTATATTCAGCCTATTATTCATGTAATGGAATTCATCCCTATACAGCATATTTTAAGGAGAATGCAAAAGGAGCGCATTAATATTGCAGTACTGCATGATGAATTTGGAGGAACAGCAGGTCTTATATCTGTCGAAGATATTTTAGAGGAAATAGTCGGAGAAATTCGGGATGAATTTGACATCAATGAATTGCCAAACATCCAAAAAGTGAACGATCATCACTATATTTTCGATTCAAAGCTTCTTTTAGATGAAGTAAATAATATTCTCCCTATCCATATAGAGCATGACAGCATTCATACAATAGGAGGATGGGTTTTATCCCAAAATCCAGATTTGCAAAAAGGACAATCCATTTTGTATGACCATTTTGAATTCAAAGCAGTAAAAATGGTAAACCATCATGTTTCCAGTATAGAAGTAAAAGAAATTATTGCAAAACAGGCAAAATAGTCACCCATTTTTATTCTTGTGTACATATTAAATAGGTTTTCTTAAAAAAGGCGCTGTTATATGGAGGTCACTTATCACGTTGGGTCAGGAGAGGCATCCGCAGACTCCTGCTTAGATTAGCGAGTCAGGCGAGAAGAAAGCAGGAGCGCAGCAACGAAGCGGATCAGCACTCGCCCTGTGGAAAGCGAGTAAATTCCCTTCCCTTTTAAAATGCACAATGAAATTTAACAGGGCCATAAAAAAGGCGCTAAAATTCAAGCTATCTTTTTCATATTCAGCTGCTTTTAACATACAATATGAAAAAGATAGCTATAAAAGCAAATAATTACTGAAAATTGAAAAAATACAAAGTTTGACTCCATAGTTTGGCTTAACGTATAATTATTGGTAATCATTTATGAAGGTTTGAGGTGGTATAATGGGATTGTTGCTGTAATATATGAAAGAATAAATATAACAGTTTCTTTCAATAAAACGATTAATTATTATACTCCACTTTCAATAATAACATCATCTGCTAAAGTATAATTTGTAACAGCTCATACGAATTGAGTAATACAAAAAGCTGAATGTATTTATTATTAGTCGGTTTTATTGTGCATCAAAACATCAAAAAGCTTAGACCTTGCAAACTTGAGTTTGTTTTAACACAACAGGGTCTAGCAAGGGTAAAAACTTAATAGATGTATTAATCAGGAGGTGACTCCTTACTCGTTCCCACGGGATAAGGAAACTTATTGGACATATTTAACTTGGTGTTTATAGCCATTTTGATTGCTTGTACTGCCTTTTTTGTAGCTTCAGAGTTTGCTATTATTAGAGTTCGCAGTTCAAAAATTGATCAGCTTTTAGAGGAAGGAAGCAAAAGTGCCATTGCAGCAAAAAAAGTGATAAGTAATCTTGATGAATACTTATCTGCATGTCAATTGGGGATTACCATTACAGCACTTGGCATTGGCTGGCTGGGAGAAGAAACGATCCAGCACATAATCGGCCCTTTTCTTGAGATGATTTCTGTACCAGAAGCAGCAATTAAAATCCTATCTTTCTCTTTAGCTTTTGCCATTATCACTTTTTTACATGTGGTAGTTGGAGAGCTGGCGCCAAAAACATTAGCCATTCAAAAAGCAGAATTGATAACACTGTTAACTGCACGACCTTTAATTGCTTTTTATAAAATTTTGTATCCATTTATTTGGCTGCTAAACGGTTCAGCAAGAGTTGTTGCAGGATTATTTGGATTAAAACCTGTTTCCGAACGAGAACTCGCTCATTCTGAAGAAGAGCTTCGAATCATCCTTTCTGAAAGTTACAAAAGCGGAGAAATAAATCAATCAGAGTTTAAGTATGTAAATAAAATCTTTGAATTTGACAACCGTATTGCCAAGGAAATCATGGTTCCACGTACAGAGATTATCTCTCTTGAACAATCTAGTACGTTAGAAGACTTATTAGAAGTCATTCATGAAGAGAAATTTACTAGATACCCCATTACCGATGGAGATAAAGACCATATAATAGGAATGATTAATGTAAAAGAGATTATGGCAGAATTACTTCGAACAAGGGACTTAACAACAAAAAAACTTGATCCTTATATAAGACCAGTAATTCGTGTAATTGAGACGTTTCCCATTCAGGATCTTCTCGTTAAAATGCAAAAGGAAAGAATTCATATGGCCATTTTAATGGATGAATATGGCGGAACCTCTGGTCTAGTAACAGTCGAAGATATTATCGAAGAAATTGTCGGTGATATTCGAGATGAGTTTGATAGTGATGAAATTCCAAGTATTCAAAAAGTAAAAGAAGATCACTATATTATTGATGCAAAAGTTCTTATTACCCAAGTGAATAACTTATTAAATATAGAAATGAACGATGAAAGCATTGATACTTTAGGAGGATGGATATTAACATCCAACTTTGAAGCGGCTGAAGGAGATACAATTGCCTTTGATACCTATTCTTTTAAAATTTTAGAAATGGAAGAGCATCATATCAAATATGTTGAAGTGATTAAAATTCCAGGCTTAACATTAGAAAAGAATGAAGCAATAGAACTTCCGATTCAAAACTCAACTGTTGCCGCCGCATCTGAAGCTGAAATCGTTTCTTAATTTTAATATAATTACGAAAATAAGGTGTCTCAAAAACCTGCTTGATGGTTTATTGGGACACCTTATTCTTTGTTGTACAGATGCTATTACTGCTTTCAAGTCAATCAGACTAAAATAAACGGCTGTCGACTACGGATTTACTTTTCTTTATCTTCCATCTCATCAAATTTATAGCCTACACCCCAGATAGTGTGAATAAACGGCTGTTCCTTTGTGCCAATTTTATTCCGGAGTCTTTTAATATGAACATCTACCGTTCTTTCATCTCCATAAAATTGATAACCCCATACCCGATCAAGCAATTGTTCTCTTGTAAAAACTTGTCTAGGATTGCTAATTAAATAATAGAGTAAATCGAACTCTTTTGGCGTCAAGTTCGAAAGCAGATGTCCATTATAGCGAACTTCTCTTGTTTCTTTGCTGATTTTAAAATGCTCGCTTATCAGAAAATTCTGCTCTACATTATGTTGAGTGTCTTTTTGATATCTGCGAGTTACCGCCTTTATTCTAGCCATTAATGTTAAGGGGCTAAAAGGTTTTGTTACATAATCGTCTGCCCCCATTTCCAAACCTAGGACTTGATCGGATTCACTATCTTTTGCTGTTAACATAATAATGGGAACAGAACTTACTTCTCTTATTCTTCTGCAGATTGTTACACCCTCCATGCTTGGAAGCATCCAATCGACTATTACAATATCCCATTCCTGGTTCTCTAAGAAAAATTCCAAAGCTTCTTTGCCATCATGTATAAATTTCCCTTCATATTGTTCCTTCAAGAAAAACATTTCCAGCATTGAACATACACTTTCATTATCTTCAAAAACAAGTATTTTCATCCTATTCAACCTCACTAATCTTCTCCCATTACCCATCAAAACGCTTCATGACTTTATTATAGCAAAATTCCCTCCCAAACTTATCACTCCACTCTGTCTATTTTAAATAAATGAAATAAAAATGAATCTCCTGCTATGTAAATTAAATACAAGAACAGAGTAAAAAGATTATTATTCTAGCTAATGGCTGGTAGTAGATTAATTAAATATTAAGATTTTTGCACCATATTATTCAGCATGCACCTTTCTTCTTCTCATCTAAACATTTAAACTTGCTGTTTTTAACAAAAAACGAGAAAATCTACAATCGATTTTCTCGTTCCTGATAAGAGTATACTAAAGGTTTCTTTTATGTTTTTTATAACCATGTTGTTATTTTATCTAACGAAAGTCTATCTGTTTCACGACCTGGAGCTAATGCTTTTCCTACTGTAATCAGCATAATTGGCAAATATCTTTCAGAAATTTGAAACTCCTCTACAAATGCTTTTCGATTAAATCCGCCAATTGCACAAGTATCCAAACCTTTTCCTTTAGCTGCCAGCATTAGCTGCATCGCTGCCAAAGACGAATTATGGTTTGCTGCATCTCTTTTGTATTCTGCGTTTTGGTATGCACCATTAATTTGTCCTTTAATTACTTCCGCAAGTTCGGGAGTCATTCTTCCCTTTTCTATGTCATTTGCAAAAATTTCTTCAGCATTCTTATTTGCTTCTAAATCGCCTAAAATAGCAATAACGGCAGATGACTCAGTGATTTGCGCCTGATTAAAAGCGATAGGACTTAATTTCTGCTGTGCCTCATCCCCATGAAATACAACAAAATGCCATTGTTGTAAATTCCAAGCAGAAGGCGCTCTTCCTGCAAGTGTAAGCAGTTCTTCAATGTCTTCTTTTGATAATTTATAGGATTTATCGTAAACTTTTACTGCTCTTCGTTCTGTAAGCACATTAAAGATGTCAACATTCGTTAAATTTGCACTCATTTTTTTCCCCTCCAGAATATATTTCACTTACTTTTGGTAACTTAGTAATTAAAATAATAGCTGTAATAATAAGATTAGTCAAGTAAGATCCTTTAGACTATAAAAGTATTGGTTTCACTCAGATGTTTCATTTCTAAAACCGAGGCCACCATCTCCTTCTATGACTTTATGTCTCTTCATACTAATGTTTTCAATCAACCTGAAGTTTAAGCAATATTACCGGATTCTATACTCTAAAATAAGTTGCATAATATATACTACCTTAAAATGTTTACAAAATTCTAAAGGGATTGCATAATAATAAATGATTTCGGCAAATTACTCTTAATGTGTGAAAAAGGAGTTATTTATGATTAATATAATGGCGATTACAAAGGAGCAAAAAATCTTAACAAATATTTCAATAGAGCAATTGCATAAACAGTCTTATGATTGGTATTGGATTGATTTTGATCAGCCTGAAGAACATGAAATAAAGTATTTGAGCAGCCCTCTTTGTTTTCATCCCCTTTCGATTGAAGATTGTCTGCATAATTTACAAAGGCCAAAAATAGACTATTTTGAGGAATACACTTTCTTTGTTACCCATAGTTTAGACGCCAAAACATTTGAAAAAGGAGAAGTAAACTTTTTTGTTGGGGACAACTATATTGTTACCTTTCATGATAATCCATTAATAGAAATAAATAAGGTTAAACAAAGACTTTTACACGAAAATAATATATCAAACTGGACACAATTTACCGTTCTTTATCGACTGTTGGATGAAATAGTTGACAACTACTTTCCGATTGTTTATGAAATTGAAGATTTTTTAACAGAAATTGATGAAAATCCACAGAAAAAAACGATGGAAGTATTGCTGGATGATCTATTTAAGACTAGACATCACTTATTATCTTTACGGCATACCGTTGTTCCGATGAGAGATCTTTTATATAAAATGATTAATACAAATAGATTATCTGATGTATGGAATAAACGTGAATACTATTCAGACATATATGATCATTTATTAAAATTAACGGAACTGATTGAATCAAACCGAGAAATTACAACGGACATTCGCGACAGCTATTTATCCTATAATTCCCATCATTCCAATCGTATAATGCAAACTCTAACGGTTATTACAACTATATTTATGCCTTTAAGCTTTCTTGCTGGATTATACGGGATGAATTTTCATTATATGCCTGAATTGCAATGGAGATACGGTTATTTCTTTTTATTGGCTGTAATGATACTTATTGTAATTGGTATGTTTACATGGTTTAAACGCAAAGGGTGGTTTAAATAAATGGTTTAAATAAATGGTTTAAATAAATGGTTTAAGCCTTCGAATCATCTTGGACCAATTCTTTCATCTTTCAGACTGATCGAAAGCAATTGTCGACAGTCTGAATAGTTCTTATCCTCAAAACCAATCAGTAGGTAATCTTTACCTGCTTATGATAAACTATAATTAATAACTCTTTATCTTTACATCTTTTTACTTCTAGGCTGCCTTCTTAACAGCTATTTTTACAACTTTTCTTATAACAAGTGGAAAACAATATCCCTCAACTTAATCACTCTATTGGGAATTATCTCAATTGAAATATTCTAAATTTTCATAATTATAGGAGGTATCTATGAATGGAATCACCTAGTTTAGATTCAGGTCTTATGCTTTATAAGCAGACGCAGCATAAAGTTTTACCAAAGAAAATTTTAGCTCGGCGCATTTTCTTTATTATTATCGGCAGCATATTAATGGGGATTGGAATTGAAGAGTTTTTAGTTCCTAATCAAATTCTAGACGGCGGCATCGTCGGTATTTCCATTATTTTATCGCATCTATTACATGTAAAGTTAGGCTACTTCATCTTCTTATTAAATATTCCCTTTTTCTACATTGGTTATAAACAAATTGGAAAAACCTTTGCTTTCTCCACTTTATTAGGCATTTCAGTTCTTTCTGCTACAACCATTTTCCTTCATGATTTTCCTGTTTTCACAAATGATTTACTGCTTGCAACTGTATTTGGAGGCATTATACTTGGTGTAGGAGTCGGTATGGTGCTTCGTTTTGGCGGTTCATTGGACGGAACGGAAATTCTTGCCCTTTTATTCAGCAAAAAATGTCCCTTTTCTGTTGGCGAAATCATCATGTTTTTTAATGTATTTATTTTTATTTCAGCAGGGTTTATTTTTTCATGGAATCGTGCGATGTACTCCCTTATTGCTTATTTTATCGCTTTTAAAGCAATTGATATCGTCATGGCTGGTCTTGATGAATCAAAATCTGCATGGATAATTAGTGATCATGCCGACTTAATCGGTGAAACCATTTTAGCAAGGCTTGGCCGTGGAGTAACCTATTTAAAAGGTGAAGGAGCCTATACAGGCGAAAATAAAAAGGTTATCTTTTGCATCATTAACCGGCTGGAAGAAGCAAAGTTAAAAACAATTATTGAAGAGTTGGATCCTTCCTCCTTTTTGGCAATTGCTAATATTGCAGAAGTTCGCGGAGGAAGATTTAAGAAAAAAGATATTCATTAATTACGTATTTCCTGTCGGCAGCCTGAAGCGTTTATTTATTAATAGAAATTAACTATTTTCACAGAAAAATTAAGCTGTCGACAAACATTCCTGCTAATTTCGAACTCTTCTCCTCCTACATCCTCACCACTATTTTTCTCTCCTCGGATTTTTTTCAGCCTTTTACTAAAAAATAGTACATATTTTTTTGATTCCCTTTATTTTAGTGTATATTTGTACATAACAAAAAAATATTGATAAGAAAAGCGCAAGCGCCCTTGCTCATCGACAGAATAAGCTGAGGTCCACAGGATGTGGATTACACAAACGAAGACATAAGGACGTGGCGGTTTTAGTTTGTGTTCCTTGAAGAGATAAAGGAAACACGAAGATCGTAGTGATTCGATGTTGACTACGCAAGCGAGGTGAGGGAAGCGTTGAAGTCGATAGGGTGCTTGCGCTAGACACTTGTCAGACTTCAGAAAACTTATATTTTCTTATCTTTAGATAAAAAATTGGCTTCATACTTAAATTTAATTCTATTTCTATCGGTGAATGATTCTTTTGTTAGGAGGAATAAACGTTGAAAAAAAACTGGACATTTATCATACTGCTTTTTTCCATCCTTTTTTGTATTACATGGATAATTGGTTTAGGCTTATGTTTAGCAGATTACTCTTTTGCAAGTTCAAATAAAGAAACATTAACTGCTGAATCGACGATAACTCAAAAAGAAAAAAAAGATGGCATCCAAATGCTTGCCCTTGGTGATTCGTTAACCCGAGGCACTGGGGACGATGCAGGAAAAGGTTATATAGGCTACTTAAAAGAACAGCTACAAGAAAAAACAAAAACATCGATAACCTTATCAAATTATGGCATAAAAGGTCTTACTTCTAAACAATTGGCAAAGCAGGTAAAACAACAAGAAATACAAAGGCAAGTAAAAAGTGCAGATATTCTATTTATTACAATTGGCGGAAATGATTTATTTCAAGGTGGCCAAACGTTAAACAATTTTAACGAGAAAACCATTGCATCATTAAGCAATGCATATAAAGAGAATTTACAGTCCACCCTATCAACACTTCGTTCTGTAAACAAAAAAGCTCCTATCTATTTAATGGGCCTTTATAATCCATTTAACGATTTAGACAACCATGCAGCTACTTCAAAAGTAGTTAGAGACTGGAATAATGAATCAGCCGAAATCAGTGCTGGTTATTCTACTATTATTTTTGTTCCTACTTATGATATTTTTCAGCAAAACGTACAAACATTTTTATATAGTGATCATTTTCATCCAAATACAAAAGGATATCAATTAATGGCTGAAAGAGTTGCATCCCTTATTTCATGGGAGGTAGAGAAAAAATGAGTGAAATAACATTATCAGTGCAAAATTTAAACAAAAAGATTGGCAAAAAAGAAATTATAAAGAATATTAGCTTTGAATTAAAAAGTGGGGAAGTATTTGGTTTTCTTGGCCCAAATGGCGCGGGCAAAACTACAACTATCCGAATGTTAGTTGGACTTATTAAGCCAAGCTCCGGCACGATTCATATTTGCGGGTATAATGTCAAAACCCATTTCTCCAAAGCAATGGAACGTTTAGGCTGCATTGTGGAAAATCCTGAGCTTTATCCTTATTTAACAGGGTGGGAGAATTTAACGTTTTTTGCCCGAATGTTAACAAATGTGGATGACGGCAGAATAAAGGAAGTTGTAGAATTAGTCGGGTTAAAAGAACGGATTCACGATAAAGTGAAAACATACTCCTTAGGCATGAGGCAAAGATTAGGAATAGGACAAGCCCTTTTAAGCAGCCCGAAAGTGCTTATTTTGGATGAACCAACAAATGGACTAGATCCTTCAGGAATAAGGGAAATGCGTCAATTTATACGTTATTTAGCAAAAGAAGAAGGGTTGAGTGTGTTAGTTTCCAGCCATCTTTTAAGTGAAATCCAACTTTTATGTGATCGTGTGTCCATTATTTTAAACGGAAAAATTATTCATACAGAACATGTGCACACATTGTTGGCAGAACAAGAAAAACTAATTTGGCGGTTTACTCCATTAGAAAAAGGCTTAGCTATACTTAAACAAGTGAATTCTGAAGTTAAAGCAGACGGTGAATATGTAGAAACACCTTATATTGAAAACGAGGTTGGCAATTGGAGCAGGAAACTTTTCGAAGCAGGAGTAGAAATAACAGAAATGAATAGACAGATTCCGTCATTAGAAAACCTCTTCTTAGAATTAACTGGAGGTGAATCCATTGAGTAAGCTTATCTATAATGAAATGCTGAAATTAGTTAAAAGCAGAAGGTTAATTGTTATTATCCTAATCATTTCCGTGATGATTTCTATGTTTACATATGCTCAGTATCGAGAAATAGAAAATGTAAAAAAACGGATGGGAGATGCCGATTGGCGCACTACATTGCAACAATCAATCATCGATATGCAAAATCGAATAGGGTCAAGCGGAATTTCTGATGAATGGAGAAATCAAATAAAAGTCCGTATCAGCCAGTCTCAATATTATTTGGACCATAATATTAATCCGCAGGATCCTGGGGCCCCCACTTTTTTACGTGTATTTCTTGATAATTCCATGCAATTGCTGCTCCCATTAATGGTTATGATTGTTTCAGCAGATCTGGTTTCATCTGAAAGAAGCATCGGAACGATCAAACTGCTGCTCACAAGGCCCGTAAGACGATGGAAAATATTATTCAGCAAATATATTACGCTGGTTTTATCTGTTTCCTTGATCTTATTTATGTTTGGACTGTTTTCCTACGCTATTTCCGGATTATTTTTTGGTTATGCAGGCTGGACAGCTCCAATCTTAACAGGCTTTACTGTAAAAGCAGGAGAATTAAATACAGCAGGGGTTCATCTTATTCCTCAATGGGAATATATACTAATGGTATTTGGACTTGCCTGGTTTGTATCATTAGTTGTTGGCACTCTTTCGTTTATGTTTTCTGTCTTGATAAGAAGCACTGCAGCAGGAATGGGCGTCATGCTTGCATTTTTAATATCTGGAACTATTATTAGCGCTATTTCTTCTTCATGGGAAGCAGCTAAATATTTATTTATGGTAAATTTGCGTTTAACCGATTATTTACAAGGAAATCTTCCACCTATTGAAGGAATGTCTCTTCCTTTTTCGTTAACCGTTTTGGCTGTTTGGGGCATTGCCAGTTTGTTAGTTTCCTTTCTTGCTTTTACAAAACGAGATATATATTAAGAAAAGCGCAAGCGCCCTTGCTCATCGACGGAATAAGGTGAGGTCCACAGGATGTGGATCACACAATCGAAGACATAAGGACGTGGCGGTTTTAGATTATGTACCTTTCATAGATATAGGAAACACGAAGAACGTAGTGATTCGATGTTGACTACGCAAGCGAGGTGAGGGAAGCGTTGTAGTCGATAGGGCGCTTGCGCTAGACACTTCTCAGACTTCCAAAAACTTATACTTTCTGGTGTATTAAAAATGGCTATTTGATAGTAAAAGGCTGCCGCTTGAGTATACTTTCACTAATATATTTACTCATACGGCAGTCTTATTCTGTTCCTTATTTCTTATTTGTATCTTCTTGTTCCTTCACTACTAAAGATAAAAATTTTTCTTTTTTAATATTATGGTTTATCGTTACAATTACTGCTTTTTCTTTTCCATTTTCTTTTACTATAAATTTAAAGGAATCTTGCACTTCCATTGT
The DNA here is from genome assembly GCF_052663225.1 of Niallia sp. 03133. Taxonomy (NCBI): domain Bacteria; kingdom Bacillati; phylum Bacillota; class Bacilli; order Caryophanales; family Bacillaceae; genus Niallia; species Niallia sp. 03133. Next base: position 95,444 of record NZ_JBQTCY010000001.1, on the reverse strand, counting down.
AGAGATTTTTTTTCTTCCTAAATATTCATAATCCGTTACATTTTCTTTTGGATAATCAGCTTTTACAACAGCAATAGCAATTTTTCCATACTTTTCATAATCCAATTTTTGTACGGCAATATTATGTGATGGAAACAAAATTGCCATTAATAAAATACTTGCAACTAAAATAGGAAAGCAACGATTTTTCATAACTTCCTCCTGCTTGTTTTTTTCCTATTATTTGTTTCTTCCTAATTTTTATGTGCATTTTCTATCTCTTTTGCTTGATTTACTAAAATATCTGCAACCTGTTTATTTTTTTCCCATTCTTTAGATAAAGTGGACAGAGGCGGACTTGTCTCTTCAATTAGAGGACAAATTTCGATCGTTACCGCAGGCAAATGGTAATGGTCAATAAACCAGTCCGTGTAGCCTCCTCCAATCGCATCTATTTTTGGGGTACTAAGTTTATACCCTGTAGCAATGGCAATTTTTTCGGCAATTTGTTTATCCCGGCTTACATTTTGTTCATTTTTGTATTGCCAAAATATTTCTTGGCCTGAAGAATGGTAAGACGCAGCGATGGTCGGCTTGATTTTTTTTGTAAACTGAACGATTGCTTGCACTTCTTTAGCCTCTAACGGCTGCTTTCCTTTATAATTTTTATATGAAGGCATTTTGCTCGTTTCTTTCAATTCATTCCATCCACTTGGATACTGTCTGTTTAAATCAATGCCCATTGCATTGCTTTTCCAGCGAGAGAAATCAGAAGAATTATTATTCATGTTTTTTATATTTCTTTTCGCAAAAAAAGGGAATTTATATAATTCGCCTTGTTGAATTGTCACTCCATCAGGATTCAACATGGGTACAAACCAAATGGATACATCGTCAAAATTTTGATGGAGAGTCGCAGCATTTGCATAGTTTTCAATCATTTTCATTAATAACAAAGAAGTAATCCATTCTCTTCCATGATGTGCACCAATCATTAACACATTTTTGCTGCCATCGCCAACTTTTATTGCATATAGCTTTCTCCCATATTCGGATGTTCCTATTGTTTGGACTTGGATGCTTGCTTTGAATTTATTTTTTAATCGCCAAACATCATTTTGAAATTCAATAAACGAATAAGGCTCTGTTTTATCGATTATACTTTCTTCTGCGTTTGTTCCCAAGGGAAAAAACAGCAGCAATATACTCGTTAGAACAATTATTTTTTTCATCTTAAACACCTTTTTCCCTTATCATGTGGAATACGGAAAATTTTATTCATTAGAACAACGGAATAAGCATGCTTATCTCGAAAGTCAAGCGTCTTTTATCCTGCTCTTAACGGGCAGTAAGACCCAATGTCATCAACTTAAGAATCCATAAATTGTATTAATATAAAAATTGTTCGTTTGGAGAGGCGTCCGCTCGACTCCTATGGGAATTGCGAGACAGGCGAGACCCCACAGGAGCGTCTGCGACGAGGAGGCTCGGCGCTCGCCCCATGGAAAGCGAGTGGTAAGCCACGGAAAACCTAACACTTATCCCTACTCCTTAAATGATTTTCCATTTTTTTGAAGTTTAGCTTGATGACATTGCAGTAAGACCCCCACCTCGAGGATGCTGAGAAATCGAGGAAGCTAGGTGGGGGATAACTCCCCGTAAAGGTCCGATAAGTTCAACTAACTAAAAATATACAGGTAAAAGATGATAATCCCTCTATATCAACATAGCCAAGTTTTAGGGTGCAACGTTTTAATAATCCTTCATATACTATTATCATCTCCTTCAAATAAAGGAGGCACTAAATTGAATAAGATGGATTACGATCGCGCCCTGTATTATACACATCGTTCCGAATGGGACAATTTGCTAATATTAATGGTACGCACAAAAGACAATTTTTTATCGAAAAAAATAGAACTTTTCCTGCATGCCTATAACTTTGAACATGATTATTCTGTGATAGAAAATCATTTGTATTCACTATTGCGCTATATCGAACACGCCAACGAATTTGCAATGGATGAAATGATTCACACACACTTAAGCTAAAAAGTAGAATTCCACCAAAAAAAGGGTCCCATGATGGGCACCCTTTTTAATTGGAGTTTTTGTTATCTTTTATATTGAACTTGATATATATCCGTTCTCCTATCTTTTAACTGCCTCACGGTTCCATCCTGGCGCTGTCTTCTTAAAATCTCTAAATCAACATCACCTATCATCACCATCTCAATATTAGGGTTTGTTTCCCCTACAATTCCATCTCTTGCAAATTCAAAATCCGATGGTGCAAAAATAGCAGATTGAGCATATTGAATATCCATGTTTTCCGTTTGAGGAAGATTTCCGACTGTACCTGCGATAACTGTATATATTTGATTTTCAACAGCTCGTGCTTGTGCACAATAGCGCACCCGCAAATATCCTTGTCTATCTTCTGTACAAAATGGTGTGAAAATAATTTTAGCTCCCATATCTGTCGCTATTCTTGCCAATTCAGGAAACTCAATATCGTAGCAAATTTGAATAGCTATTTTTCCACAGTCTGTATCAAAAACTTTTATTTGATCTCCTTTGTTGATTCCCCACCATTTTTGTTCATTCGGTGTGATATGTAATTTATATTGTTTCTCAATCGTTCCATCTCTTCTAAAAAGATACGCAATATTATAAATTTCATCATCATCTTCTTTTACCAAATGAGAGCCGCCGATAATATTAATATTGTAGCGAATGGCTAAATTAGTGAATAATTCAATATACTGCTCCGTATATTCAGTTACTTTTCTAATAGCAATGCTTGGGACTTTTTCATCTAGGAACGACATTAACTGGGTTGTAAAGATTTCTGGAAAAACAACAAAATCTGATTCTGCATCTGACGCTACATCTGTATAGTACTCGACTTGATTGGCAAAATCATCAAAGCTTGCAATTTGCCTCATTGCATATTGCACAACACATATTCGAACAGGGTAGCTGCTTTTGAAGAAGCGCTTCGATTGTGGCAAATACTCTACATTATTCCATTCCATCAGTGTTGCATATTTTTTGGATTGAATATCATCTGGCATGTAATTAGGATTTAAACGCATTAGCGTAAAACCATTTATTAATTGAAAAGAAAGAACCGGATCATAAATTTTATGATGGGAGACTTCCTGTACATATTCTTTTGCACTCATTTTATTTTCATATTTATAATAATTGGGAATTCTGCCGCCGATGATAATGCTTTTTAAATTTAACCTGCGCACTAATTCTTTCCTAGCCTCATATAAGCGATGTCCAATTTTCATTCTTCTGAATTTTGGATGAACCATTACCTCAATCCCATATAAGTTATAACCATCAGGATTGTGATTCGTGATATAACCGCTGTCTGTTACATCATCCCATGTATGCCTATCATCATATTCATCAAAATTAATAATAAGACTCGAGCAGGAGCCAATTACCTCTCCATCATATTCTGCTACAATTTGCCCTTCTTGAAATAAGTACAAGTGACTTTCAAGCTGCTCCTTTTTCCATGGATCCATTCCAGGAAAACAAATGGCCTGCAGCGCTAAAATATTGTCAATGTCACGGTACTCCATATTTCTGATCATCAGTTTTTTTTCAAATTTTGATAAATCCAACTTTGTCATACCTTTTACTCCCCTTATTTTTGAATATTTTCATTACAATTCCCTTTTTTCCTAAAAAGTAATCTCTTTGATGTACTTATATCTTAACTTCTTTTGGAAGCATTAGCCAAATAGCTAATTTTATGTTTTATTACACGTTCTCAAGTTTTATTCAAATGATAAAGAACATGGTAGTAAAGGAAGAAAGATCAAATAAGGTTTAAACCAATTTTATTTACAGTACCCATTAATTTCATTATACTTTTTATAAGAAATTGGACTAAAGGAGACTTCTATGGATAAAAAAAATAAGAAGCAAACAGATTCTCGTGAGAATATTTTATTTCTTGCTTGGATTGCTGCTGTCATCAGTATGTTTGGCAGCCTGTATTTTTCTGAAATTAAAGAATTTGAACCGTGTACATTATGCTGGTACCAACGAATTCTTATGTATCCTTTTGTTATTATTTTAGGACTTGCTGTCATCCGCAAAGATTACCGAATTACTTTTTATACAATGATTATTTCTGCAATTGGCGGTTTCACTTCTTTGTATCACTACTCTCTGCAGAAATTTAGTCTTTTATCTAATTCTGCCCCATCATGCGGACGAGTACCTTGTTCGGGAGAATATATAAATTGGTATGGTTTTATTACCATCCCCTTCCTTGCTTTAATTGGTTTTATTATTATCTTTGTATGCAGCTTGATTATTTGGAAAAAAACAAAGGAGAACCTTGACAGATGAAAAAAGTGTTATTTTTTCTGCTATTCATTATTTTATTATTTGCTGGTGTTGCCTATTTATCTCATCTAAAAAAAGAAAAAGCTTCAGAGGATAACCCGTACGGAAAAAGCAATTTAGATGCAGCAACAATTGAACAGTTAGATGATACTAATTATCAAAACATCATTAAACCGCAGGATTTAAAGGAAAAAATTGAGTCAAAGAAAGATGCGACTGTTTATTTTTACAGCCCGACCTGTATACACTGCCAGAAAACCACACCGATTGTTAATCCTGTAGCAAAAGACATGGGAATAGATCTTGTTCAATATAATTTATTAGAATTTGAACAAGGCTGGGATGATTATCATATTAAATCCACTCCAACAATTGTTCAATATAAGGATGGAATAGAAACAAAACGAATCGTCGGCTATCAGAAAAGCGAAACATTTAAGAAATGGTTCCAAGAAAACACCCTTAAATAAGAAAAGCGCAAGCGCCTTGCTCATTGCCGTACGAACTGGAAGGGCTTAGATAAAGGAAACACGATGAGCGCAAGCGTAGATGTTGACTTATCGTAGGGAGATGACCTGAAGTTCGATAGGCAATAGGCACTGGAGCTAGACACCCGTCAGACTTCAGAAAGCTTATACTTTCTTATCTCATAAGATAAGTGCAAGTGCCCGGTTTGTGACAGATGGGAACTTAAAAACGACTTCGACATACAGATGCCGAAGTCCGTTTTTATTATGTCATTAAATTAAAAATGTATTAGCAGATCCAGAAAAAATGCTTAAACTGGTTCCATTAAAATCCTCTTCCTCATTAAAATTTTCCAAGTTAAATGGAAAAAACAATTCAAATTCTTCCAATATACGGACATTTTTTTCAAATATTTGTTTGTATCTGTTTTTATTTTGAGGTTCTTCCAAAATAGAAATAATTGTCTGCAAGCTTGCAATAACTTGATAAGAAGTTTTTAATGTACCCATACTATCCATTTGCTCAGATGTGGGATTTAGCACATTTAAACTTTTAAAATGCTGGATTTCATCATCAGAGAAATAGTATGGAAAAATCGTGGAATAAAATGTTTGTATAAGTTCGTTAATTTTATCTGCCTGTGTAGGTGTTGATGCGTAAACTACTTTCATTTAAACGGACCACCCTTTATTTTTTGTTGCTAGTTTTTTTTACTTAAAGTAATATCAATAGGATAACATACAGAGCTGCTGTTTTCCGTGGTAATTAAAACCATGATATGAGGTCTTGGGTAATTTTAATACATATTTCCAATTTTAAATTTTAGCTGTTTTCTAAAAGTTTGTTGCTTTTTAAATACACGGAGAACTCTCATTACGGATTAGAGAAACAGGAGAGAAGAAAGCAGGAGTGAAACGACGAAGCAGCTCAGGCGCAGCCCCGCGGAAAGCGAAGTGTATTCAGGCTGTGGATTAAATAACAACAACCTATACGAAAAGAGCCTAAATTTTATAAAGTAAACTTCCATCAGTGGGTATTTTTCCTTATCCCCCTGATGGTTAGTTGCACTTATCGGACCATTACGGGCAGTTATTTCCCACCCATTCATCTTGCTGCCCTCAAGATTTAAGGTGGGGGTTTACCACTTGCCCATTTAATAAGGAAAGGAGAAAAACATGCTAAAAACAGAACGAAAAGGAGAATGGCTATTTATTCATATTCCTTCTAAATGGAATGGAATGACCATTGAAGAAATTTTTCATACAGTTTTATACGCTTCTAAAAAACAAATTCATTTGTTTAAAATGGGAAAAAAAGTGATGTTAAATGATAGATATGAAAACTGGAAAACAACTGTGCAAACGAAGGATCTTATAAAGATCAAATTATTTAATGATGATGCAACAGCTATTCAGCCAACCTATATGGATTTGCCTATTTTATATGAAGATGACTTTTTACTGGTCGTTAATAAGCCTGCATACATCGATACACATCCAAATGCACCTGAAGACCATTCTTCCTTGCTGAATGGAGTAGTATTTCATGTATTAATGAATGGGGAAGAACGGCAAGTTAAACATATTCACCGTCTTGATAAAAATACGTCTGGATGCATTTTATTTGCGAAGCACGAACTAATTGGAAATATACTCGATCAAATGCTGAGAGAACGAAAAATAAAAAGGACTTATGTCGCCATGGCTCATGGATTTTTTTCAGCAAAATTTGGAACCATTAATAAACCCATCGGGCGCGATCGCCATCATGGAACAAGAAGAAGAATCTCTGTGAATGGACAAAACGCAACGACCCATTATAAAGTGTTACAACAATTAAAAAAAGATAATTTATCACTGATAACATGCTCACTCGATACAGGAAGAACCCATCAAATACGTGTTCATTTAAGTTCAATCAACCATCCATTAGCTGGTGATACATTGTACGGAGGCAAAGCCGTTTTTCCAAGACAAGCTTTGCATGCAGTAAAAATACAGTTTACCCATCCAATTACAGAAGAAAAAATAGAATGTTATGCTCCCTTTTTAGATGATCCTGCTATTTTTCCTTCTATTGATATTTATTCCATTTAAAAAGGACGAAGCAATAGCTTCGTCCACTTTTATATTCTTATTATGTTGTTTTACGCATGCCTTTCATAATTAAACTTAATACAAACACGAGAATTACTGCACCAATAATACTTGGAATAACTGCAAAATCTGCAATGGACGGTCCCCAATCTCCAAGAATTAATGATCCTAACCATGCACCGATAAAACCTGCGAGAATATTACCAATTACGCCTCCAGGAATATCCCTTCCAACAATTAACCCGGCAATCCACCCGATAATTCCACCGATAATTAATGACCATAGAAATCCCATATATAACACTCCTTTTTTTATGTTTAACAGTATTACTATATATAAGATAGTTCTAACCAATTAATGCTGCAGCATCATGTACATCCTTACTTGGTTGTTACTATCTGCTTGTACTTTATATTTACCACCATTTATTCGTTTTAAACCAAAACTGTAAATCGAGAACAAAAGATTAAATTTTCTAAAAATTATTCTTGAGAATGCATTATTTTTTGTCCTTCAGTTCGCTTGTGCTTTTCTTAATGGAATACTAAATTGGTATGCAAAAAAAAATCTAACATGCTTATTCTGCTGAAAAACAATGTTAGATTTCCCCCTATTTTTTTAACATTATTAGTTATCTAAAATATTACTTCATCTGGATCCTTTCCAGTCCGTTCATTCATATTTAATTGATCGATTTGATTCATTTCTTCCATGCTTAATTGAAAATCAAAGATATCGGCATTCTCTTTTAATCTTGCTGGAGATACTGATTTTGGAATAACAATGATATCATGCTGCAAATGCCATCTAAGAACAATTTGGGCTGGTGATTTACCATGTTTTTTTGCTACATAATTTATGGTCGGTTCATTTAATACTCTTCCTCTAGCTAGAGGAGACCAAGCTTCTACTTTAATATCCTTTACTTTGCAATACTCTCTTAATTTTTCTTGTGCCAATCTTGGATGTAGCTCTACTTGATTGATTGTCGGCTTTTCATTTGCAGAAGCTGCTAAGCGTTCTAAATGATGTTCATGAAAATTACTTACACCAATTGCCTTTACTAATCCTTCATTATATAATCTTTCAAACGCCTTCCATGAATCAAGGTATTTGTCTTTTCCAGGCCAATGGATTAAATATAGATCAAGATAATCTAAATTGAGCTTTTTTAAACTCGTTTCAAAAGCGTGAAGAGTTGCATCATATCCATGGTCGTCATTCCAAAGTTTAGTTGTGATAAAAAGCTCTTCTCTAGAGATAGCGCTTTCTTTTATAGCTTGGCCTACTCCTTCTTCATTTGCATAAAATGCTGCTGTATCAATGGAACGATAGCCTAAATCAATTGAAGTTTTTACCGTTTCAACTATCGTCTTTCCTTCATCCACCTTATAAACACCTAATCCAAATTGTGGAATTCCTACTCCATTATGTAGCTTTACTTTATTTTCGATGCTTTTAATCATTAAAAAAACACCTCCAAATTTTTGAATTATCTATATATTATCATTTTCTATGATCGATAATCCAATAAAAAGCGTTGTTTAACCTATGTCCATATTGTTAATACCGACCAATATTTTCTAATTTTCATTAAGGATATAAAAAATATGTATTATTTTTTCAACAAAAATAGAACTATTTTTTCCCACCATTTCCATGGCAGCAGTGTTTTAAGGATCAGGGTTGGTTTTACCCCTTGTCCAATCGTATACCGAAGAGCAGGCTTTCTTTTTCGAGCGATATGCACTAATTTTTTCGCCACATTTATTGGATCTCCATACTTTTTGCTGCTTTTTTCTAGATAAGCTTCTAATTTTTTCATATATAAAAAATATGGAGATGTTTCTAATCGGGATTTTTTCGTTATCATCTTTCCTGTGCTCCAAATATTTGTGTGGTAGGAACCAGGCTCTACGATAGATACATAAATAGAAAAGGGAAATAATTCTAACCGCAATGATTCACTCCATCCTTCTAAAGCAAATTTAGAAGAAACATACGGGGAAAGTCCCGGAAAACCTATTTTTCCGCTGATGCTGCTCATCATAATAATTTTCCCATATCCTTGCTTTCTCATTAATGGCAATACCGTTTGAGTAATGGCTATCGTTCCAAAATAATTCGTCTCTAGTTGATTTTTATATTCTTCAATTGGAATTTCCTCAACAAATCCGGCTCCAGCATATCCAGCATTATTAATCAAAATATCAATTTTTCCAATTTTATCGATATAGTGATGAAAATTTTCCACACTATCCTTACAAGTAACATCCAAAGGAAACAGGGCTATATAGGAATCTACTGCTCTTATTTTTGCTTCCTCCATTAATGATGAGCCCTTCTTTAGATTTCTCATTGCTGCAATAACTTGATATCCTTCTGATGCAAACTCCAATGCAGCTAATAAACCGAAACCGCTGTTTGCTCCTGTTATCACGACTACTTTTTTCAATTTTTTTTCCCCTTATACTACTATTTTGTAAAGTATTCTTTCTTTAACATAGACATTAAGTAAATTGATTCAAACTTATTATTTATTTTTACTGCTTCTCTTTGGAGTCCTTCTTCTACAAATCCTTCTGATTCATATAATGCTTTTGCTCTTTTATTATGATCCACAACATCCAGCCAAAATCGATTTGCCTTTTTTTCTGTAAATACCCATTTTTTCATTAACTGGAGCATTTGCCGGCCATACCCTTTCCCTTTATCGGAAAATGCTGTTCTTTTTAATTCAATACTCTCATCCTTACTATTTATACCATTAATAAGCAAATAGCCAACAGGTTTATTTTCCTTTTTCTCCATGACAATTAAATGCAATAAATTATCATCTTGCTGGATTGCTTGTAAATGATCCTCCCTTGACCATTGAATGATAAATGGAATGTTATCTTTGTGTGATTCTGTGGTAATGATATAAGAAAGATCACTTTCCAACGTCCTGCGTATTAAAATGGTGCTGTTTTCTATCACTACTTTCACCTCAAACTTATTTTTATATTTAATTTATTCTATTATAGAAAAATAGACACAACAAATATGGAAAAACTTTATCACATGTGCCAACTAAAAATAGGGAAAATAAAGTGAATCTTTCCATCAGTGGGGGTTTTCTTCATCCCCCACTGATGGTTAGTTGAACTTATCGGACCTTTACGGGCAGTTATTCCCAACCTAGCTTCTTCGATTCCTCAGCATCCCCGAGGTGGGGGTCTTACTGCCCGTTAAGAGTGGGATAAATGAAAAATATCGATAAAATACTGAAAAGCACCATACTAATTTTAAAGTTTTGTAAATTAAATATTAATTTTTTGTAAATTTTTCGATAAAAAGCTGTTAACTTCGACAATGTTTCGCTACAATATGGAAGGCTTAGTTTAAAAAATGGGGGTTACAAATATGGTTTTCAAAAGACAGGATAAATTTGCTATTCTTTTAAATAATATTGCATCCAATTTAAAAGAAGGTGCTGATTATTTTGCAGATTTCAAAATTAAAAACGTCAGTGATTTAAAAACTTTTTCTGAAACAATAAAAGAAATTGAAACAAAAGGCGATACATATGTTCATGATGTTATTACTGAATTGAATAAAGCATTTATCACACCAATTGAACGTGAAGATATTCTTGCCTTAACGATGAGTATGGATGATGTATTAGATGGATTGGAACATTGCTCTGCCTTGCTTGAAATGTACAATATCATCAGCGCAGATGAATACATGCTTCGTTTTGTGGAAGCCATTAAGAGCTGTGCACTTGAAATTCAAAAATCAGTGGAGCTTTTATCTACAAAAAAATTACCGAAAATCAGAGAATATGCTATTAGAATTAAAGATACTGAATCTAAATGCGATGGTATTCTTCGTCAATCCATTAAACATTTATTCTCAGTTGAAAAAGATCCTATTCGTATTATTCAATATAAAGAAGTTTATGAAAACTTGGAAGACATTGCTGATTACTGTCAAAGTGTTGCAAACACGCTTGAAAGTATCATTATGAAGAACGCTTAAGGAGTTTTAACTCATGAATACTATTCTAATAATTACGATCTTGATTGTGTTTTTTGCCTTAGCATTTGATTTTATCAATGGATTTCATGATACGGCCAATGCGATTGCAACTGCGGTTTCAACCAAGGCTTTAAAACCTAGACATGCCATTATTATGGCAGCTGTTATGAACTTTATAGGTGCCATGACATTTACTGGGGTTGCAAAAACGATTACAAAAGATATTGTAGATCCTTTTACTTTAAATAATGGTTCACTTGTTATTTTAGCAGCACTTATTGCAGCAATTTTTTGGAATCTTTTAACATGGTATTATGGAATACCAAGCAGTTCTTCTCATGCTATAATTGGATCCATTGCCGGAGCTGCCATTGCTTCTTCAGGATTTGGTTCCTTAAATTACAATGGATTTATAAAAATTCTTCAAGCACTTATTTTGTCACCGATTATTGCATTTGTTATTGGTTTTTTAGTCTACACAATCTTTAAGTTTGTTTTTAGGGATTTAAATTTAACAAAAACGAATCGCAGATTCCGTATTTTTCAAATTTTCACTGCTGCTTTGCAAGCATACACCCACGGTACAAACGATGCTCAAAAAGCAATGGGGATTATTACAATGGCATTAATTGCTAATAACTATGTTTCTACAACAGATATTCCTTTTTGGGTACAAATTGCCTGTGCAGCAGCAATGGGACTTGGAACTTCTGTTGGCGGCTGGAAAATTATCAAAACAGTTGGCGGCAATATTATGAAGATTCGTCCTGTTAATGGAGTAGCAGCAGATATTACTGGAGCAATGATTATTTTCGGTGCAACATTTATTCATCTTCCAGTTAGTACAACACATGTTATTTCTTCTTCTATTTTAGGGGTAGGGGCTTCCCATCGATTAAAAGGCGTGAAGTGGGGAACAGCTCAAAGAATGTTAATTACTTGGGTTATCACATTGCCGATTTCAGCAACTTGTGCAGCAATTGTTTATTATATATTAAATCTTATTTTCTAACACCGTGCATGTGGGTGCAAAGATATTCTATTAAAGAGTCCGATCATTTTTCTAAATGGTCGGACTCTTTTTTAATTAGGAAAAAGAAAGTATTATTTTCCAGGTATTAATAACTTCTCTGTTAATTCCCTAATGATTAATGGCAGCGTGTGGAATGTATATGGTTTATACACTCTTTCTGTCCATTTATGACCACCTTTCCCATATACACCCATGTTTAATGCCGGAATATTCAACTCTTTCATTTTCTCTAAAGCTAATGGAAATAAAAGATCCATTCCTGGAAAATTAGCCTTCACTGTTTCTATTTCGGATGTATCTCCGTGAAAAGCCAAAAAACTTCCATCGCATAAATAAGGAAAATAGTTTCGAAAAGAAAATGTTTCTTTATACTTTTTGCTGCTGTTTTTCAATACCTTTTCAACAATCTGTTTTATTTTTACAGATTGTTTATCTTTTTGCAGTGTATTAGATGGCAAATAGGGTGGTGCAAAAAAAACAATCACCCGCGGCTTTTTCTCTGGATCCATTTGCTGCAATGCCTCTACCATTTCAAACGCTATTAACCTGTCATCGGCTGCAGCTGCTTTTGCTTTATCTAATATCTCGTTCATTTTCTTATCGGGATCTACCTTCTTATCTTTTAGCTGTAGGATATATTCTTTTAATGTAAGAACCTCTGTTTTCCAGTCTAAAGCACGTTCTGGAAGCTTATTTGCTTTACAATATGCCTGATAATGAGCAGAGAGCTCTTTTTCTATTTTTTCGGATGCTTGTTCAGCTATCATTTTTAATTTCTCCAGTACATCACTCGGACTAGCTTTATAAATAAAATAGTTAAAATACATTCTTAAACTAACAGGGGTTTGAACGTCATAACTGGTTTTATTTTCTTTAAAATACAAACAGCTTGGCGGTAAAACGAGTTCATCTTCCAATGTTTCGGCAAGGGAGAAATTTTGATTAACAGCACGATTTATTTCTGATCCGATTAATGTCGGATCCAATCCTACAAGACTTTCTCCTACATGTGCTTCTTTTCCAAAAACAGAAAAACATGGCAAAAGCTTTCCAGCTCCTCCGCAATAAATATACTTATGAGGGTCCCCCTCGTATAATGGAGAAATAAAATCATTATTAATTGCAGCAATGTACTGCAATCCTTTTTCCTCTTTTAAGCGCATGAGTTCATTTAAAGCCCCTCTTATTCCTATATGTTGGTTTTCCTCGTCTGCATTAAAAAGAACTAAAATATTTCCTTCCAATTGTTCAAGATTTCTAGAATAATAGAAAAGATTAGCCAAATGAATACCGATGCCGCTTTGCATATCCAGTGTACCTCGCCCAAACATCCATTCGCCTGATAAAGCATCTTTTTGCACTTCACGATCTGCTTCATATGTAGAAAAAAAAGCCTCCAGCTTATCTGGATCATGAGCAATTTCTGTAATGCTCCCATAATCATCAATTCCAACAGTATCGATATGTGCATGAAAAATAACCGTTTTTTTTGTTTTTTTTGTGCCTTCTACAAAAGCAAATACATTTATTCTATTATCCTCCAATGTTTGTTTCCACACATTACCTTCGTGGTCTTTAAAGTAGGGAAAAGTTTGAATTGCTTTATAAAGAAACTCCCCTTTTTCTTTTTCCCCTTCTGTACCATTATAGCTTTTCATTTGTACAAGTGTTTTTGTTATATATTCAATTTGATTATGCATTGATAAATTCTTTAGTTGATCATACATCGTCTTCATCCCCTACTCTTCTCAAGCTACTATATTAAGTTTAGCGGTTAGAGAGCTTGTCTTACAATACTTTTTCTGTTTATTCAAATAATAATCAAGAAGATGCAATAGTCGGTTAAGGAGTTTAGTAGACACACGTTTCCTCTTCTTGCTAGCCCCCACATTTTTTCTAGCTGTCTTGATTCTAATTTTATATTGCTGACATAAATATGTACTAGTATGGACAAGTTAGGGTGATGAGGGAATGGCAGAAAAGTTAGCAGTTGTTTTTATCGGAAGCATGCTTGTCGGCATTGGAGTCAACGGTTTTTTAGTTCCTCATCACCTTTTAGATGGAGGGATTATCGGCATTGGTTTAATTCTTCATTATCACTATCATATCCCTACAGGCATGACAATGATTTTAATAAGTACTCCTCTTTATCTATTTGTATGGTTTTATAATAAACAGTATTTTTTCTATGGAATTTTCGGTTTTATTACCTCATCCTTTATGATTGATAGTCTTTCCTTCTTAAGAAATTCTTTTTCATTGTCCCTGATCCCCAGTTCAATTATTGGCGGCATAATTATTGGCGTTGGCATTGGCACCATGCTTCGTTTTGAAACAAGCACGGGAGGAACAGATTTATTGGCACAAATTATTTCGAATTTTTCTTCCATTCATGTTGGCTTAATCATCTTTTTTATCGATGGATTCATTTTAGTTAGTGGAATAAATATTGTAGGATTTGAAAGACTCCTGTTTTCTTTTCTTACCATTGTGTTTGTGGCTATCTTTACGACATTAATAACTGGAAAAAGAAATGAAGATCAAAAAAGAAGCTAATTTTTTAGCTTCTTCTTTGTTTGGAAGTTTACATTATTTTTCTGAATTCGGATCTTTTTTTCGGGCATCTGGAATAAGAACCTGTCCAATTTTCCCCATTTTTAATAAAGTCTGCATAATGGTTCTCGATAATTCACTCGGTCGATATGGTTTCACTAAATAATCCATCGCCCCTAACGAATATCCTTTTTCTTTTTCGTCTAATGCAGTGGAGATAACGATTGGTATATCTTTAATTTCCTGTCTCTTTTTTAATTGCTTCATGATTTCCCATCCGTTCACATCATCCTCTTCCAGCATAATATCAAGAACGATGGCATCAGGAATCTGCTGCCCTATTTTCTCTAATGCTTCTTTCCCACTCTTAAAGTATTGCACTTGAAAACCAAAATCCTTTAACTCATGAATCATCAATTCGGCTAAACTATAATCATCCTCAACGACCATTATTTTATACGAAATAAATTTATCCATGTGGCCATCCTGAGTAGAATCATCTAACTGAACAGAAACATATGGAAAAGATAAAGTAAAAGTGCTCCCTTTTCCGAGCTTTGATTTTACAGACGCTTCTCCTCCATGAGCCTTCATAATTTCTTGAACAATGGCTAATCCTAGTCCTGTTCCACCTATCTTTCTTCTATCTGTATTATCCACACGATAAAATTTGGAAAAAAGCTTATTTATTTCTTCCTCAGGGATCCCTAGTCCACAATCTTTAACGGAAACATTTAATTTGTCTTGCTCCTTATATATCGTTATTTCAATCGGACCGCCTTTTGGTGAATATTTAATAGCATTGCTAATAATATTTGTAAATGCTTGTTCTACTTTTAGCTTATCTCCTACAATACAGGTATTGTCTATAGATAACACGATATTTATTTCATGGTTAGGTGCATTGATTTGCTGGTTTTCTACTATTTTTTCGATAATCGGCAAAATTTCTATATATTTCTTTTCATAGGTCTGTTTTCCAGATTCCATTCTTTGTACATCTAAAAAGTCATTTATTAAATCCGTTAACCTTTTTGCTTCTCCGTAAATGGTAGATAAATATTTTTTTTGTCTCTCTTCCTTTAATTCACGATTGATCATCAACTCAGTAAATCCTAGTATACTCGCTAAAGGTGTGCGAAGTTCGTGACTTACCGTACTGACAAATTCCGATTTCATTTTATCTACTTCAAATTCTTTTGTTACATCTCTATATACAAAAACGGTCCCAAATTTTTCTTCGTTCCTGTATAAGCCTTCAGCATAAACATTGATTACTTTATTTTCTTTTTTAATCGGATAAGTATTGAAGGAGCTATTGGAACGCTTCCCAAGTGAGTTTTCTATAAAAGTAATCAAAGCTTCATCCCCTTCTAGGAATAATGCTAATTGATTCGTCCATTCATGCCAGCTCTTTCCTGCCAGCGATTCTAAATTTTTATGATAACCCATCATATCGCAAAATTTGCTATTGACTTGTAAAATTTCTCCATTAATACCTACTAGCTGTATCCCTTCTTGCACATTATTTAGTATCTCTTGATTTAATAATTTGTCTTTTTCTGTTTGTTCAAATAAGTGAATCTTATCTAAAGAAATCCCTATTTGTTTTGCCAACGTAATAAATTCGTCTATTTTAAATTCAGTAAATCGGTCGCTAAAGCGGCTAAGCATCATAATTGCAATAATCTCTTTTTTTGCAGAAAACACAGGAATATATAAATCATACACATAGCCATCTTCTTCATGATATCCTTTTTCCTGAATCTCTAGATGACGTTTAATGATAATTGGTATTCGCTGTTCCTCTAATCGATTATACATATCTGAATAGAGATAATCCTTGAACTGCTGAGCACCTTTCATGGATATGCCAAATCCGGCGTATGCCTCTTCCTTCATCATGACAATAATGCCTCTATCTGCGTGCATTAGATTACACATATTCTTAATAATGCTGTCCAACACTTTTTCCTTATTAAAAGAACTAGATAAATCATTTATTAATCGATTTCTGCGATAAAGTGTTTCCTCATTGTATCTTATCGTTTTAAGTACATCTTCTAGCTGGGTCTGCTGTGCATATAATTCATCCTGCTGCGCAATCAGCTCTTCATTTTGAGTTAACAAGTCGTTCTCTTTTTCCTGAATGCTTTGGTACATGCGGGAAAAAGCAATCGATAGTGTTGCCAATTCATCCTTCCGTGTTTTCTCTATTTTTACTTCTGCCTCATTGCCTTTTGCTATCTCATTTGCAGCATAGGCAAAATCAGACAATGGCTTTCCTATTCTTTTCACCATAATTCTTCCTATTACCGTAACAAGGATTAATAAAATGATTGTATAAAAAAGGAAGCCTATCTGTATTTTCGTTATAGAATTAGAAAGGTTGGTCACTTTTTGTTCCAGTACCTTATTCAGCTCATCCAAATAGGTTGTTATCTGTGCTTTAAAAGCTTCTACTTTTGCAGTTCCGCCAGTATTGGCTATTTCCATTACTTTTTTATAATTCCCTGCTTCATGAAAAGCAATAGCTTTTGGCATGGTTTCCTCAAAATAAAACGTATAAAAATCATTCATTTCATTTAATAAAAAACGATCATCGTCTGTTCTTGTTATTTTATCAAACTGTTGAATAAGCTTTTTTGTTTTTTCTTGGTCATTTTGAGCAAGCTCTTTTAACGATTCATTATTAAATGCGTAATACCCCCTTGCATTTGAAACGGAGTTGTTAAAATGCATTTCAATATTTTGAACCACTGTTCTTTTTGCAACTAATTTTTCGCGGTTGCTAATATAATTGTCATTTAAAGATTTTTGAAACCCAACAAGGACCGCTGCACCTACTACAAACAATAGAATGAAAAAGCATATTAAGGCTACAAATTGCCTTGATATGCTTTCTTTAATATAGGAATTAATCTTCATTTACAATTTCCTCAACTTTTTTTAGCAATTCAAACGGACTGAATGGTTTTGGCATAAAATAATCTGCACCAGCTTTAAAAATATGTTCTTGTTCAAATGCTTGGCTTTTTGCGGTTAGCATCAAAATTTTCAGATTATGCCGATCCCCTTTGCGAACCTGTTCAATTACTTCCAATCCTGTTAAGACCGGCATCATGTAATCTAATATGAGGAGATCATACTCATGTTGGCCAATCAGCCTTAGCGCTTCTTCTCCATCCTGTGCTTCATCGACAATAAAATCTTCCTCTTCAAGGGTATCAATAATTAACATTCTTAAAATATCTTCATCGTCTGCTAATAATATTCTTTTCATATTTTCTCCCAAGATTTATTTATAGTTGAGACATTTATCGTTTTACTTGTACATCCTTTATATCGGTTGCACGGATATAATTTTCAGCTAATAAACACAAAGATTAGAGTAAATATGGCTTAATTACCTCTATCAGATTGGAATAACTTTATCGAACCATTCTTTTAATTAATCTCATTATCCTTGCTTCAAGCTCTGATATATTAAATGGCTTTGTTAAGTAATCGTCTGCACCATATTTTAAAGCTTGTGCAATATCTGATTTACTTTTTCTCCCTGTCAGCATTAACACATGGACTTCTTGAATATTCGTTATTTTCTTCACCTGCTGCAAAATTTCCAATCCATCCATAACCGGCATAATTCCATCTAATATTAAAAAATGCAAGCCTGGATGCGCCAACCGATCGGATGATAAAAATTGCACGCCATCTTCATACGCTTGAACATTAACTGCTAAATTATCAAATGACATGCCATTAATGGTTGTTATTAAAATTGACCGGATTAAGGCATCATCATCCACAATGGAAATATTGAGAACTTTTTTTGCTCGACCGATCTGCATTTTATTTGCACTTTCAATTCGAGCTCTTCCGCTATTTTTTGCTAAGTATAACGCTTCATCAGCCGTTTTTATTGCTGTTTGCAAATTAATGTCAGGGTGTTCAATGCAATAAATTCCTGCAGAAAATGTTAATGAAAAAGACTTTTCCCCCTCTTTAAAGGAAATGTTCGAAAATCCTTCCAGCATTCTGACTAACACTTCTTTTACTTCTGCTTCCACTGCCCGCTGAAATAGAATAACAAACTCTTCTCCTCCATATCGAAATAGAATGTCTGTACTCCTAATGCTTTTTTTCATAAATTGAGCAAATTCCGCTAATACTTTATCACCGACAATATGGCCGTAAGTATCATTAATCTTTTTAAAATAATCTAAATCGATAATAGCAAGTGTACCTACAGTATTGGTTCTTGCTATATCACTGACAAACCGGTTGTAGGAATCCTGCAAAAACTTACGGTTATATGCTTGAGTAAGTTCATCAATAATGACTGATTGATCAAATATTCTTTTCCTTTCCAAATGACGTTCAACACGTATTAAAAATTCCTCAATATCGATCGGTTTGCTGATAAAGTCATCTGCCCCCATTTTATATGCACTTAAACGTGTAGAACGATCTGTTTTGATGCTGCACATTATTTTTGGAATAAAAAAACGATTGGAATGCTGCTGTATATCATAAAGAACTTCAAATCCAGATTTTTTTGGCAAATTTATATCAATAATAATACAATCCGGATGCATATTATAATATTGATCAATCGCTTTATCAGCTTCTGTACTAGCAATGACCATCCAACCTTTGCTTTCGAGCTGATCTTTTAAATAAATTAAAATAGATATATCATCATCTATAAGTTGAATAAGCGGGACATTTATGACTCGTTCTCTTGCAGATTGTGATACCCCTAATGATAAATGTTCAAACTCAAAGCTAAGCTCCATCAATTCAAAAAGAAAATCTCTTAACTCCTCAATAGTCCATGCTTTTGTTCTCTTTTCAGCTTTATGAAGCAATTTGGAAGACAATACGTATATTAAATCTAATTCAAGTGTTCCAGATGTACCTTTTATCGAATGAAGAAATTGGTAGACTTCTTTGTTTTCAATTATTGGTTTATCTTCATTTTCAAGCCAATTCATCATTTGCTCTTTCATTTTTTTTATCAGTAAGCTTCTATATTTTCCTAACGACATTAAATCGCACCTCTTTATGTAAATACTCCAACAGATAAATTGCTTTACTTTAACATTTATTTACGCCCATGGCAAAAGTGAAATAGAAAAAATTATTCCTTATGGCTTTGTTTCCGATTCAAACAATTATATAGACTATATTTTTACTTTGTTAATAGTCATGCAGTAAAAAGCCCCATTAAACAATTCACTATTTATGTTTTATTCTAAGATGGCATGTATTATAAAGTGAAACTTCTAGCCGGAACGCTTTCCCACGATTGTTGGCTCTCAAAAAAAACGTGGCGCTCTAGCTTTTAAAAACTTTTTCTCATGCAAAAAAACCAGCCCATAAACTTTTGGCCGGTTGCACTCATCGTTAATAATGAACTTTAAATGCAAACTAATTAATGAACATCATTTTGCTTTATCCAAATTATCAGAAAGATAAAGTGAACCTTTCCATCAGCGGGGGTCTTACTGCCCGTTAAGAGTGGGATAAATGATACTTCATCCTTGCTGATTATATCTCCATTTTACCATACTTTTTTCTTTTAAAAAAAGCAACACTTTTCACTAATATTCGCCATTTATTAAATGTAAATATTAACAGTAAATTCCCACTTAAAACATGGAATCACACATTTTTCTAGCATAGCCAATGAAACAAAGATGGAAAATAGATTTCCATCTTTTGAACAATTTTACTTTATTATCTTTTTTCCAGAAATAGATTCTTCTTGTCACAACTTTCATTGCTTCAGAATTGTCCCTCTAAATTGTTTTCGTTCTAATGTTCAAATTGCTTCAATCGTTGCTCCGCCCGGTGTGCAAACTTCATCTTTCATCTGGAAAAGCAAGTTCTTATACATCTATTAAGAAGTTTTTTTTGATTGGACATATTTCACACTAATATGGGAAAGCAAAAATCCAACTAAAGCAGATAAAAGCACATACAAGCTTGAAAATATTTGCAGCGCCTCTGCAGCAAGACCTGCAATAATGACTGAAAATTCTCCTCTTTGCGTTAAGATCATGCCCGCCTTAAAAGAAGTCCGGCCATCCACTCCATACCATTTGCCGCCCATATATCCTACAACTACTTTATATAGAACAGACCATGCCAAAACAACCAAAAGCAAGCCTAAATGAGGGATTTGTTTAGTAAATTCAATCGACAAACCAAAATAGAGAAAATAAAATGGCAGGAATAAGTTTCTAACAGGCGTTAACTTTTTACTTATATTTTCCTTCCATCCTGTATCTGCAAGCATCATACCGCCAAGAAAAGCACCCATTACTTCAGATAATCCCAAAAAAATAGCTAAACCTCCATATGCGAGAGCCATCCCTACAATTAAAAAGATAAAAACATCTTCCTTAATGATATGCTTTAATTTATCTTGATAATGGTGAACCACTTTTGTAAGAATAAATGCTATTACAATTAAACCAACCAGCTTAATAAACAATAATACAAATTTACCTACCGTTAAGCCCTCGCCAGTCAGTCCCATTAAAACGGTAATAATGATCGGTGTTACTAAATCTTCAAAAATTAATAATGCTAAAATAAATTTTGATTCTTTGTTTTCTAATAATTTATGGTGTTCTAGAAATTTTACCGATATAGAAGAGCTGGTGGCAAAAACCAATCCACCAACAAATAAAGAGGCAATAAAGGATAATCCAAACAAATAGCAAATCACAGGTGTCACCACTATTGCTAAACCGATATCTAAAATTCCCGCTTTCCAGACTCTATTTCCATTCTTTTTCAATTGTTTAATAGAATATTTCATGCCCAGTATAAAAAAAAGTAATACGAGTCCCATCTCACCTATTTGTTTGATGACTTCTTTCTCAATGTTCCATCCAGTCAGATTAACTGCTACACCTAGTAAAATATAAACAATAATGTCAGGTATATTTAATGTTTTTACTGAAGTGACACCAATTAAAAATAAAATAAGCAGGATAATTCCTACTAATAACATACTATTCATCCTAAAACCTCTTTTCTGCATCTTTCCCTTCTTTTTCCCAAAATCAATGAAAAAAACACCATTATGTTAAAAATAATGAATTAACTTTATATTTCGTTGGCTTAGTATAATAGTTTTTGGATAATTAATTTTTGGAACATGTGTATTAAGGAAGAAAATTTATGCGAATTTTTTTGAAAGAGGAATACGTATTTAGTTAACGTTTTGGATTTATGGAGTTTTATCCAAGAAGAAGGAAAAATAAAGTAAACTTCCATCAGTGGGGGTTTTTCTTCATCCCCACTGACGGTTAGTTGCACTTATCAGACCTTTACGGGCAGTTATCCCCCACCTTGCTTCCTCGACTTCTCGGCATCCCCGAGGTGGGGGTCTTACTGCCCGTTAAGAGTGGGATAAATAAAAGCTTGTTTCAGTTCGCACAAGCTTTTATTTATAAATTATAGATTTTTTGCTTCAGCAAGAGAATCTACAAAAACACCAGTATAATTAATATTTTGTGCCAGTTTTTGCATTTGTGTTCTTGCAATAACAGAAGATGGATTAATCATCAAAATCTTTTTAAATCTATTGGACATATAAAGTTTAAAACAACCTTCTAATACTGGAAGCATATCTGCTTTAGATACTGAAAGATTAGTAGAATCAACAATCAGTGTATAGGCAGAAGGAACAATTTGCTTTACATTCTGATGATATTCAGCTAAAAATGCTTCTCCTTCTGATTCTTTAATAAATCCACTTACGGTAATATACAATTCTTTTTTCACTTGATTTTTTTCAAATGTAAACATCGTTCTCTCTCCTTTAAAATTGATATAATAGCGCCGCCATGCTATATCCGATTGCAACTGAACATAACACTACTTTATCTCCCGGTTTAATATTTCCTTTTAATAATGCATCTTCTAAAGCAAATAACGGGCTTGTCACTCCCGTATAGCCATAATCTTCTCCTACAAATGTATATTTGTCTAAACCGACCTCAAGCTTCGTTAATGTCTCTTCTATTTCCGGCCGGGAGAATTGAGAAAAAATCCAATGATTAATGGAATTTGCTTCTAAACCTTGTTTTTCTAGCATTTCAATAATCAACCTTTTCCAATCATCTGAAAAATAACTGACATCATGAGGAATAAACGTTAGTTTTTTCTCTTCTAATGCAATACCTGTTTTCTCATATAAAGAAGAAAACCCTCCAGTTGGATACATTACTGTTTCGAACAGCTTAGAATTTGTATAATAATTAGATGAAAGCAAGCCCACGTTTTCCTCTGTTTTTTCTAAAATAAGGGCAGCTGCACCATCTGCAAAATTTGGAAGAGTAATTGTATCATCTTTTCGGGCAATATTGCTTATATGTACACTGCTTATTATTAATGCTTTTTTAACAGAAGGGTGTGCTTTTACATAGGTGCTTACCTGATCAATAGCTGAAAGTAATCCAATACAATTTGCATTCATGTCATATACGATATGGGCATTATTTGTTTTTAGCTTCTGATGAAGAAAGAGTGCATTACTTGGATATGTATACTCCGGTGTGTCGGAAACAAATACAAGCATATCAATCGTTTCAGGTGCTGTATTCGTTTGTTTAAGCACTTTTTCGGCTGCATTTATCGCTAGTGTAATCGTATTTTCTTTCTCTGGGTTTACTAAATATCTAGTTTTTCTGCCTAAATGATTCATTAAACCATCAGCTTGCAATCCAAGCTCCTTAAAATGCTGAACAAAAAAATCATTATCATATGCTTGCTCTGGATGAAAAGTACTAATTCCGCTAAACTTTGCATTTCCCAACATATTGGTTTCACATCCTTTCTTTAAAAAAACAAAAAAATCCACCCAAATAAAGGTAGATTATTACTCCTATAATCTCCTTTTTCGGTAACCTGGCAGTCATGGCAGTTTTATCTATACTGCTTTAGACCCATAGCTTTGCGTCCCTATTTTTCAATAGGTTTGCCATTATCGAAAGAAATTCTGTTTTAATACATTTTTATTTTAGTCTATTTGAACCAACATTTCCATAACTTTGTAAAAAAATACTACTATTGATTTACTTCTGCAGTTTATTTATCCCACACTTAACGGGCAGTAAAACCCCCACCTCGGGGATGCTTGGGAAACCGAGGAAGCTAGGTGGGGGATAACTTGCCCATAAAGATCCGATAAGTTCAACCTTCCATCAGTGGGGGACGAACAACCCCCCCACTGATGGAAGGTTCACTTTATACCTATTATTTAACCAAAGCATCAATCTTAACAAGAAGGATAATTAGGAGTATAATATATAATAATTCTTATAAGAAAGGTTGGTTTAAATGACAGCCGTATTAAAAACAATTCCTCTCCCGCTCGTTCGGACAAATCAATGGTTTATTTTTTCCGCAACAATTATTAGTCTCTTATCGAAGCAATATTGGATATTAGCTATTCCTTTAATTGCTGGTTTATTCGGTCTCCTTTTTCATTGGAATCCAATTATGAATATTGCCAAGCTTTTTCTAAAGAAAAATCTACAAACATATATACAGGAAGATTTCGATCAACAGCAGTTTAATCAAGTAATTGCAGTTATTTGTTTAGGAGGAGGACTTATTTCCTTTTTAATAGGCTGGACTGTTTTAGGTTATATTTTCACCTTGATGGTAAGCCTCGCTTCCATTGTTGCTATTTTAGGCTTCTGTATTGGATGCTTTATTCGTTTTCAATGGAAACAATATCAGTATCGTAACCGTATCTCTAAATAATGATAAAAACTCCCATCAGCATGTGTTTTTACTGATGGGAGTTTATTTTTACAGTGAAATTCACCTATCTAAATCTATTTTCCTAATTCCTTTATTTGATTATATATACTTTGAATCTCTTGAATAGACTGTATTAACTCATTGTTTTCCAGTACTTCTGCATTTAATTTTCCATTCTCTATATTATCTAGATAGAGTGTTATTCCCTTTTCCAGATTCTTGTTTTGTTCTATAATTTGCTCATGTAAATCCTGCATCATGTTCGGTGCTTCTAACTCATTAAATTGTTGAATACTTTCTTGAAAAGTCTTTAGTTCTGCCTCCAATTCTTGTGCTGCTTTTTCATCCGATACCGCTTTTTGCGTTAGTGTCGGTAGCTCATTTGCAAATTGGTTTGCATCCTCTATATATTCGGTTGCTTTATTTACATAAGTTAATGTATTTTTTGTATTTTCAAGGGGAGAACATGCAGCTAATAATAAAATAAACATCGGTATAGCTAACAGCCATTTTTTCATAAATAGTACCTCCTTTATTTTTTGCCTTTTCTTTTTGCCAGCTCTTTTTTAATAATTGGCAGTCCTTTCTCTTTTAAAAGCTTTACTCCTTGTTTTTTAATTAGTTGTTTTATCGTCTTTTTTAACGACATATTCATCTTCCTTTCGTTAATATATTTTGGACTTTTTTATTTTAATCTCTGTTAAATTTTCATTGTTGATTATTGAATAGCCAGGAATCTACTCGCTTTCCGCGGACGAACCGGCAAGCCTCCTCGCTCGTACCCGTGAGCCTACTGAAAAAGTTCCAATCTTGCGGGGCTTGCCAAACCGTTTTTCCGCAGGAGTCTCGCAAATTCCCTTCCCAAAACAACATGATCATTTACCAGAGCCATATTTTAAAGCCAAAAAGACCTCGCCAAATAAATGGCAAAGGTCTCACAAACAACACAAGTTGCCAATAAAGCCGAGGTAAACAAAACCTGTATTGACGACTTTACTGTACTGTTACTCCCCTTTTATCAAAGGTGATGTTATTTAATTGTCGATTAGTTCGATGTTTATGTTCATTAGATGTTTATGTTCATTAGCTGTTTATGTTCATTAGCTGTTTATGTTCATTAGCTGTTTATACTATTATAGTTTATTAAGCGCTTTCAGTCAAATAATTGCCCTTTCCTTCTCGAAAAACCCTTTATTCTTCCTTCAACGGAGATAAAACTACTTTTATTTTAGAGTATAGACAAAATGTTAATTGCACAAACTTACGGCTTATCGAAAACGTTTGAATTTCGAGGTTTGAAGCCTTGAGAGGAGCGGCGGCGGCAGGAAGTTGGTCAGAACGATGTTGTCAAAGGCTTGAAGGATGCAAGTCAATCGACGAAGACATAAGGCCGTGGCGAAGTTAGTTGATTTTCCTTTCATAACTACTTAGTCGTTCATCCTCTGTTACCCAGTAATGAGCACCCGAGTGAGGCGAACACCGAAGAAATCGAACGTTTGTCGACAGCCTGTACTTTTATTCACTTAATGCATAACTTAAGCATTCTTTTGCATCCATATATAAATCAGCCTCCCCTTTATCAAGTGCATAACGCAGAAGAAGAACTGTTGTATAAACCGCCTTAAACCTGGCCAAATTGAGTATCTTTCCATCCACTTCTCCATATAGTCGAAAAAATTCTGTTCTTGCAGGAGCTGGAAGCATACTATATACAATGGATAAATCTACTGCTGGGTGACCAATATGTGCATCACCCCAATCAATAACTCCAGTCAACTTCCCCTTTTCATCTACTAGTATATTACGGATATGCAGATCTCCATGTGTCAATACCTCTATTTTCTCCTGGGGTATTGGTTTTAATGAAGATGTATAACTTTCTACACGCTTATACAACTCCGCCTTTTCATAGGATTTCAGCAATGCTAGATGTTCTACTAGTTTTATTTTTCTTTGTTTAATATCCAAACGGAAAAGTTCATCATAAGGAACCTGAATTTGTTTTACTATATTTAATGGTGTTTCATGCAATTTCTTTAAAAAAAGCGCCAACGGTTTTACCATAGCCATTCGTTGAGCAGCAGTTATCCGCTTGGGAACATCTCCATTTACAAGCTTATATCCAATGAAGCTCCATGGATACTCCTTGCTTTCACTTCCAAAATAGATAGGCTCAGGAATTTTCAAAGACAATGCATCTGCCAATAAAGGCAATAGTTTTGCTTCTGTTTGCAATAGCTTCTGAGCAATTCCCCTCCTAGGGAACCGAAAAACAAATTTTTTATTTACAAGAAAAATGGTATTATCAAATCCTTCACCGAACTCCTCTATGGATTCCAAAGATACATGCGGGAATTGATTATTAATTAATTTGACTGCAAGTTCTATTGTAACGACCCATTCAGGCATCCAGCTATTAATTTTTCATCCCTCCATTTCTATTATTTCCAAATGATCATCTCGATTTAAGAAACAGCTATCAGCTTACTGCTGCCTACTTTTTCATTATTGCTTCTGTTGGCTCTTCTGTTTTTGTTTTTATTATAAACATGGATGCCAGCTGGCCGATTGCAATACATCCTAAAAAAATCCGTGCATAAAAATGATCTACAAAATAAGCGCTTATCGCCAAACAGGAATAGCCAGTAACAAGGATTTTTATTTTCTGTTTTTTAGTTAAACCGCCTCTTTTAAAGTCCTTTACATATTCTTTATAAAATGCAGTGGATCGAAACCAATTATTGACTCTATCCGATCCTCTTGTATAAAAATAAGAAGTCAACAATAGAAACGGAGTTGTAGGCAATAAAGGCAGAAATATTCCGGCAATGCCGATTCCTAAAAAGACTGTTCCCAGCGTAATATGAATCCATCTATAAAAAGGCTTCAAAGAAAATCTCCTCTCATCCGTGTGTTTATACATATCTTATTACAAAAAAGGCACCTTACAAGTATGTAAATATAGACATTCCTTCACAATTATAATAAAACCTAGGAATATGGAGTGAGCTTTGTTCAAATAACATCGCTCAATATAGAAATTTATATGGCCAGACTGGTACCTAACTAAAATCTATTACTAGCTATTTTATCTTTTATGTTTCAAAGAGTTAAGTTGATAAGAAGAACATCTTCTGCATTATCCTACGTACTAATCTATCAAAATATACTTAAAACTGCTTCTGAATCGCGGACAGAATCAATAGATATCTGCTACTTTTTCACTGACGCTGCTTTTACTAAATCAAGCATTTGTCGATAAACTGAAAAAACCCCCCATTTTGGGGGATTTTAGTTCAAGCATACAATTGTCCTTCTTCATCTTTTCTAAAAAAGCTCGTCATCGCATTAAAAACATCTGATTTTTGTCTTAATAAATAATAGCGGAATTTTTCATCTTCAATATTTTTATAGGCTGACATTAAGGTGCTGTGGCGGTTGTACTGGTTGACTTCTCCATCATATACACACTATCAACCTTGAATATATTAGTCTCGTTTTAATTTCTTTGATTTTAATTTTATTAAAACAATTATGGAAAGTACAAGAACTAATACTCCTAATCCAATAAAATAATAATTACTGTTAGAATCTTTTTTATATGGGATAGCGTAATTCCCACCAACAGAAACGGCTTCCCCATTTTCATATATAACTTCTTGATTCTTATATCGTTCATTTACAAATTTACGAAATTCCCCTAGACTAACATCTGTTTTTAGAATTGCTTTAGCTGCAGTATTTACCGCTGAAACCCTTCCATTACTAAATAAAAACCAAGAATCGGTAGGTAATTCATAAATTAGTTTTCCTCCATTCGGTTGCTTATTATCTATAGCTTCTGCTAAATCTTTTCCATAACCAAATGTTGATAAATCAAACTCTCCATTTTCCTTTTTAAAAGTCCCTATAACATTTACCGGCTTTTCCTCTTGATATACTACAGCAATCCACTCATCACTAGGAACGATACCTTTATTACTATTGTTAATTTCATCATTTGTTGTAACAAAATCAGATGATAATACATTTACTCTGTATAACTTACTGAAAGTAATATTTTCACTTTTTGATAAGTTATAGGTGGTTGATTCTTCTGATTTAACGATATCTAAGACAATATTTTTAAAATTATTATCTGCATACTGCTGTGCTGAATTAGATACATTATTTTCTGCAGCATAAGTATTTAAGTTCATGTAAAAAAAGGTTAAGAAAGTAAAAATAAATCCAAAGATATACCTTGTCTGCATGATAAAATTCCTCCTAATCTAAATTATATCTCGTATGAGTTAGTTTCCACGAAGAATTTTCTTCCAAGTAACTATGAGTAGAAATACGATACTGTGAGGTTTTGTCTGTAGCATATGTAGATTGCTTAGGATAAACATATCTTACGTAACTACCTGATGTATTATATCCATATATAATTAACATATGACCTGTTTCAAGATCTGTGCTCTTCCAACCAATCCTAGAAAGCAGTGGACTCCCCCCATTTATTTCATCAGTTATCATGTACATTGGCGGTAGAGTATAACCAACAGTTCCAGTGTATACTCCTTCCTTTTCTAATGCCCTCGCTACATCAGAGTAGAAAGAACCAGCAAGATTACCTGAACAAGTAGACACTTGTTTACCTGCTTTGTAAAAAGTACATTGGGAAGTATAAGAACCAGTAAGATACCTAGCTACAATTTGTGAAGCAGCTACCCAACACCAATTGGATTTTTCTTGACTATAATTCTGTACAGATAAATTCTTTTCAGCAGCTAGACTATGACTTGGATTTACAACAGATAATACAAAGAAGAATAGAACAATTGATAGAAAAGCTTTAAATCGCAATTTTTTTCCCCCTACTATTAGATATTTTATTAACCTATTTTATGAAATATTTACCTTTTAATAGTTTATACCATTTACAAAATTTGGTTAATAATTTTTTGTAAATTTCAGATAATTTATACGAATTAGCAATTTTAATATAAATCAAAATTAATAACACACCCCTTTTTCAAAAGAAACTTATTTATTTCTAAAGCCCTATTGATTAGTACTCGAGATACCTATATAGAGAAGAGATTGAAATATTTGTTGTTTTCACAATTTCATTTAATGAGTATTGTTTAGAATTATACATCTTCAATGCTATAGTTACATTTTCTAATGGCACTCTTGGTCTCCCTCCCTTCTTCCCCCTTGCTCTAGCACTTTTCAATCCCGCTAAAGTCCGCTCACTAATGATGTCCCTTTCCAACTCTGCTATACTCGCCAAAATCCTAAAGAAAAACCTACCAATCGGAGTGGAGGTATCAATAGAGTCCTGTATAGAAACAAACTCCACTCCTTTTTTCTCAAAAAACTCACTGAGCTCAATTAAATGCTTCGTACTCCTGCTTATCCGATCCAATTTATAAATGACAACTTTATCTCCAGGTCTTAAAATAGTCATTAACTCTGCCAGCTGCGGACGATCTTTTTTAGTTCCAGTGACCTTCTCCTGGTATATCAGTTCACATCCGTATTTCTCTAAAGCATCAATTTGCAAATTTAAATTTTGATCTGTTGTAGATACCCTCGCATACCCTATAATCATCCTTTTCTCCTTTCAAAAACGGTTATTTCTGCATCATTTGATAATTTGATTTTGAGAATAGTTTTGATAAAAGAAAATCGGCTGTTTAGACCGATTTTTTGACTTGCTTATTTTCTTTTCATAAACGTTCGTTTTTGGTAAGGTAATCGACTGTACAATTAAACTTTTTTCCACTAAAAGTTATTGATTACTTTAGGTTTTTTATTTCGAAGTGCTTTTAAAAGAGATTTGATAATTTTTTTCATTGATTATACACCTTTCCTTCCATATTCATTTCATATTTTTATATCGATACTGGATAACCTGGTCTCTTTTTTATCGATAAAATCGTTCAACTTCCCTTTGATTTGGTCGAATTTTAAATCAGCGCAAGTCAATATATTAACGAAATGGCTGTATTCGTACTGATCGATTTTTCTTTTTAAATACAAATTTTTAATTTTATTTAATACTTGCTGGTTATAAGAACGTACAGCAGTAGTGTCATCAATTAAGGTTCCTATCATCATATCTTGCTTACTGTACATTTTCTTCACCTATTTCGATTGCATATAATCCGGTAACTTTTACTTGCACTTCTTCCAATAAAACAAGCTGCATATTTTCTCTCACCTGTTCCTGCTCATGTTTGATGCCAACCTTTCCTTTTATTTCTTCCTCTACCTTTTGAAAGAACATAAAAAGAAACGAATGCAGCATAGCTAGTTCTTCTTTATTGATATGAAAAGGGAATGTTCCATCTGCTGTTAAACTCTCTATTTCAGCTTTTAAGCCGTCTTTTATCCTGTCGTATAACTTTAGCAGCCTTTTCCCTTCGCTTAATCCATAATTGCGTTTTAAAACTTTTTTGATACTTTTTCTCATCACATGTAAATGCACTAATAATACTTCCGTTTGTGCTCCTGTTAAAATTAATTCCATTCTCATCACCTCAATTATTTTTTATTGAAAAGCTTGCTGCTGTTGCTAATACTTCATTGACATACCATTCTGCATGGTTATAGTGCCATATTGCCTTTCTTATATCATGAGAGAAGTTATTTGCCGCTAAATAGTTGGCAGCCGAATAAATGGCATCCTCCATGTTCCAAGGACTTATTTTCCCATCGCCATTGCCATCCACCCCATATGCTGCAAAGGTTACTGGCATGAACTGCATATGCCCAATTGCACCTACACTACTTATCATTGTTTTGATGGTAGAAAATCTTGTTTCAATCTGATGAATAGCTGCCAATACTGTCCAATCCACTCCATACCTTCCTGCAGCAACTTGGTAAATTGGAATATATGGTTCTGGTATCTCTCCAGGATTAATACTTACCCTTCTGATTACAGAAGATTCTGACTCTGTTCTCTTCACATCATCCTCTAAGTACTTTATTGCCATTTTATATGCATTCTCTTTTGCTACTAGTTTGCTATTTTTCATGACTAATTCTGGTGTATTTTTTCTTTTCAGTTCCATTTTTATGTTGTAACGTTCTTCTTCAATCTGCTGCTTTGTTTGCTCTAATTCTGATAAAGAAGCAGCATCTATTTTTTCCTGCCCTAAAAACAAAAGGATCATAGTTAGAATCGATACTACCGATAACTTATTAACCATTAACCTATTCTCTCATCTTGTTTCATTTCTTCTAAATAGCATTGAAGCTTTATTTCTTCTTTTTTTGTCAATTCATTGATCTTGATAAGAAAAAATGAATTTCTTCCGATTTTTATTTTTCGATCATTGCCAAGTTTTTTCGCTCGCTTCCAGTGAATACAAGACCATGGTAACAAAATAAATCCTTGTCTTTTTGCTAAAATCTCTGCAATCTCTAACGACTGATAATAAGAAAACTGCTGCATTTTACGAGCATAAGCTACTATATTAATCGAATTAGGATATAGATAAAGCAATCCTCTAGGATCTGCTTTTTTATAATCAATTGGAATTAATGAAAAAGTATCCAAACAAATACTCATATAACCAGCTTCCTTTCTTTACCTCGTGCCTTATCGTGAATATCCTCTAACTCTGTAAAGAATTTGTCTCCTTCTCTTTCCGTCTGAGGAACAGGAAAGTATTGAACCATATTTTCCGTATCATACAATTTGCATGCCATGATTTTTTTCGCTTTCCCCATTGGCAAAAATTGTTTCATCATAAATTCCCCTGTTTGAAAATCCTGAAAATGATATGAGAACCCTTTGTCCCCTACTTTTCTTGCTGTAATTAGTACTTCAGCAATCTGTCGTACCCTAGAGTCTACAAAATTAATAGAAGGTGTACAGTAAAATTGTACGGACTTCATCTTCCTGGTGAGCATAAGCACATCTGTTAAAATCCCCTGTCCATACTTTGTCCATTTCCGATTCGAAAAAGCTATATATGCTTCATCCCATACGCAAATGCTTCCTTGTGCCTTGGCAACTTCGTACCAGTCTGTAAAATGTGTCATAGGTCTGCTGTCATGTAGATCATAATTAGAAAACAGCTCTACACGACCGCCATTTCTTTCCGTTTTCAACTTCCACCAATGCGCTAAAGTAGAAGCTAAGAATGTCTTCCCAGAACCTAGAGCACCTTGTATTACGAAATGATGTGCCATTACTTTTTCATCGCTCCTTTTTCAGCCATGATAATTGGTTTTGGTGGTTTTGGTATCAATGCTTCGATTGCATCTAAATAATAGTCTGGTGAAGCTACATGTACTTTTCCTTCCATGACAAATTCAATTACCTTCTTATATGGATTTTCACCTGGATGTATATATTTGTTTTCTCCCATGTTTTTCAAAAGAAGCAGCGCCTTTATTTGTGGCTCTCGTAAACTTTGAGCTGTACTTTTCATTTCTTCTAAAACTTGCTTTACATCGGAAACATGCTACACCGTCGGAAATAGATCATCTCCTATAGCAGACTGTAATTTTTCAGCGTTATTCTGTTGCATTTAGTGACCAACTCCCCATTAAATTATTTTTCATTTCGTTGTAGAACGTTTCTCCAACACACTATTTTTCGTTTTCTATCATTCCGATTACTTCACGCATTTTCCCGGCAATCTCTTCTATTAATGGATGATCAAATTCCGAATCGTGATTCACTAAATTTTCAGCAGCACTTATAATTCCTTTTAACTCGTATAGTTTATTGATAGTTTCATTACTCATTTAGCCAATCCTCCAATTAAGAAAATATCAACCCGATTACACAAAGGAACAATCCAACAAACAATAATCCTTTTGTCCAGTCCATGCTTGCTGGCGGGATTGGTGGACGATACGCAGTAATTTGCTCCAAGACCATATTCTTTTCTAATTCTGCTAATCTTCTTGTTTCTACGATAGATTGCGTTGGTGCATTATAAAAATAATTCCGTCCATCTAAACCGGTTGTGACCACACAATCAAGCAAAGGGATTTTATATTTTCCAGCAGCTATGATACTATCTTGATCAATATTCGTAATCGTACAAATATCTGACGTTTTTTGTTCATGATCAAAAACTATTAATATATCTCTAGTTTCAAATAAATACTCGTCATCCTCTTTCCTTTTTTTAAACATCATCTTGCCACTGCTCCTTTTCTTCTGTTGTTTTTATTGTTCGAACGTTTTACAATTTTCCAACTAATAAAAGCTACTGTTGCCACTCCAAATGCCGTTCCTGCTCCCACTATATACATATACATAAATGCATCTACCACCACTTAACACCTTCTTTCACGCTATAGTACATTCTCATAACAGATCGAAAAATCAATAATGTTCCTAATAGTCCTGTTGAGATTAAAATGGACGAAATAACTAGCTGCCATGAAGTTGGCAAATCCCCGAATATCGAAAAATAGCTCCCTATATTCAATCCCTGCGCTGTCACTAATTGAACTTCTCTTAATTTCTCAATCGCTAAATCTAAAAAAGTGATGGGTGGCTGAAATATTTTATCTAGAAAACTGCGAAAGACTTCTTTCATTTCCATATTAATCGCCACCTACCCTTATTGAACTGATTAATTTAATCGCCGTAATCGCTGTGATAAACCATAAAACAAACAGCAATATATAGGCAACAGAATCTAGTTGCAGCACTTTTAAGCTATTAAAAAGTTTCCCAAAAATCTCACTATATCCATTTCCACTTCCGCCCCTTGGAGAATAATGAAGGCTACCTAACGTTCTTCCAAAACCAACTACTAACGACCATAAAATTTTCGCTGCATTAAATATGACGAGAAACAACTTAACCGCAAGTAATCCAATCATATAAAGCAAATAAAGGACAGCATCCACCAAAGCGAAAATAAAATCAAAAATAGCTTTTATAGCTTTAAATAGATTCTGGAAAATTTGGACAAAGAAATTTGCTATCCATTGCACAGCCTGCCATATGATACTAAACAGCTTTCCGAAAGCATCTCCAATAATGCCCATCAATAACGGCGCCTTTCATTAGGCGTTATAGCATGTGAAATGAGTGATATTATACGTTCTGAAAACAATACAACCATTAGAATAAAGAGAATAGGAGATAAATAAAGCAAATTCCCTTTAAATACAATATCTATCATTCCTTGTAAAAGTTCATTTGACATGTTGATTACCTCCCTTTTCTTACTTCCCTTGGTATCCTACTGGAACGAGTGAACACTCTCGGTTCTCTCTCTTGTCTTGGTTCACGTCTTAGTTTTGGCTCCTTTACCAATCGTTCCCGTACCGGATGTTCTCTTGCTGCTTTCGGCTCTTTTATCTGCCTTTCTCTTATCTTTACTTCTCTTGGTTCTTTCGGTTTCTTTTGTCTAATATCTGCTGAAAGACCTTTTGAATTGCTATGCGTTTCCCTATTTTTACGGATACGCTCACTGGAAGACGAACCATTTTCAGCACTATTCACTTTCTCCGACTTAGTCCTTCTTTCCGAAATATCCGCCCTATCTCCCTTACCTTTAAAGGCTCGTACAATTAATTTTCTTAATTTCGGTACCAGTAAGAAGGATAATGCTAATAATACAAATGGACCAACAAGCCATAGAAGTTGTGTTCCAGAAGAAATAAGATCATTCGTTTGAAATGGTATTTTAATTTCGCTTAAAGTAAGGGAGGGAGCTTTTTCCACAATTCCCTCTTTTCCATATTTAGAGACAGGGATCGCTTGAATATCAGGATCACCCATGCCGTTATACTTCATATCTTCTTTTGGAATCACAATTTCTTTATCACTTGCATTGGCAGTGTATTCCTTATCTCCAACAATGATTTTTACGGTTCCTTCTGTTGGTTCTTCCCAAGTATATTTGTAGTCACCATTTTCTTGCTGTTGTATTCCTCCTTTTGTTATTTTTGGTGGTGGCTCTTTTTCCGTTGTCGCTTGAACTATAACCCCTTCACTTTCCAAATTATCAATAGAATACGTTGTCAATTTATACTCATATGTCGTAGAAGGTTCAACTGTTAAATCATTAAAATAAGTTCCGTTTGTTTCAAAAATCTTAGTTTTCTCCGCAGCATATACTTTTGTACCAAAAATCAATTTATCAAGCATGCTAGTTTGATCTTCTTCTAACTTTTCACGATATATATTGACATGCTTAAAAGTTTCATCAGTCGGAAGAACCCAAGATATATTAACTTTTTCAAAAGTGGTAGATGCTTTTACATTGGTAACATCACCAGCTGGAACTGGTTCAGGTACGGTTGTAAAATCTTTCGAAATACCTTGTGTTTCAAATCCATCACTATACGTCGCAGTAACTTTATAATTATAAGTTGTGGAATATTGCACATTTTCATCGCTGTACTGTGTTGTTTGTCCATTAATAGTTTTTATCAATTCGCCATTTCTATATATTTTAGAACCAATAAAACCACTATTATTCGACGGAATCCCCCAAGTAATTTGGTTTTTCAATCCACTAGATTCTACATTTAAATTTGAAATTTCATCATGTTTTATTATTGGTGCACTAACTTCTATTTCATACAACCAGAAATTATAATAAGTAAAAGAATCAATAGAAGATTTAGATTCAATCCTAAATTTAGTAGACCCTTCTGGAATAGTAACAGTTGTTTTATTGACATTTTTTATAGTAATCACATCACCAGAAGTAGAAATAAGTTTATTACTAGAATCATAAAAAGAATACTTATATAAAGCATTTCCTGAACCTGACGCAGAATTACCAGTCCAAAAATTCAAAGTTTGAGCCGGAGGAATATTAAATTCCACATAACCATTGCCTTGCAAATTTGAGTATGTTGATAAATTACTATCAATAGTCGATTGAATATTTGCAGTAGCAGCATAATTATTTATAACAGGACTCGAATAGCCCGATGTTATAGCTGCAAAAGCACCACTAATAGGAACCAACATAAAAAGCAAACCCAAAACTAAAACGATCTTTTTAATCAAAAATTATCACCTACTTTAATTACTATTCGGAACTGGTCCAGAGCCTCCATCTTGAGCTGGAACTGGAAAGGAGGAATTATCTTCTTGTGGTATTGGTGGTGCCGAATTATCACCACTTGGGATTGGTGCTGCTCCGCCTTGTTGTTCTGGTATTGGAGCATTTCCTCCTGTGTCTTCTGGGACTGGCGCACTGGCTCCGTTATCTTCTGGTATGGGTGCCGTTGCTCCTTCCTCTATCGGAAACGGTGCTGCTGCCCCCTCGTCTTTCGGAAACGACGCTGTTACTCCTTCATCCTTAGGAAACGAACCGCTAGTTTCTAATTCAAACGGTGTATTGATTGGAGGGTCTTCTATACTATCGAGTGGATTATTGATCTTAAATCCTCCCGTCGGATCTTCTCTTTCCTGTATTTCTACTGCTTCATTTTTTATATCATCACTGGAGAAAGTAGAATCTTCTAATCCTTCTGCTTCTTGCCCCTCTGGTGGATCTAAATCCATATCACTTCCGGGTATCGTCGGCATTTCCGGTATACTCGGCAAATCTGGTGCCTTGCCTAACATAGATTCTATATCTGGCATTTTGGGTATGTTACTTGCAATCTCACTAATCTTCCCCATATACTCATCCCACCCAGGACACTCAAATATTGCACAAGAATCGATTGTACAAGTCGGTGGATCTAGCTCGGGTTCTGGTTCTGGTTCTGGTTCTGGTTCTGGTTCTGGTTCTGGTTCCGGCTCGGGTTCTGGTTCAGGATCTGGCGGAATTGGTACCGTACCATCCATGGAACGAATTTTAATGTACCCTACTTCATTCCCAGCGCTATCATACATCCATACTTCATAAGCATAATTTATGGTGAATTCTATACCAGAAAACTTCTCCCAACCAAAATCACTTGCAGATTGATCAAATTCACTTTCTTTTGTAGAAAAATTCAAATTGTATTTTTTAATATGATGTTTTACAACATTTGCAGTCGATAGATACTTTGCCATGTATCCATTAGTGCTTGCATCTATGTTTGGTTGTGTTGAACTCTTTTCGAATATATTTCCTGTATATTCATATAATTGGTAACTTTTCTGGGCTGCAAAAGTATTTAACGGAAGTGCAAAGATTGCTATGATCAAGGATAAGACGCTTATCTTTCTTATCATTTAATAAACCTCACCCCTATTTGTTAAAAAAAGAAGTAGTCTGAACTACTCTTTTTTTAAGTTGACTATTAAGCGCCTTTCCCTGCTCCGCCTTTAAATGCTGCTGCAATTAAACCGATTAGTTTTGGTACAAACTTAAATGCTAATCCTAATAGCACAAATGATCCAACTAATCCTAACAACGCACTACCTGATCCAACTAGATCAGACACACTAAATGGTAAAGTTACTCCTCCAAAATCAATTGCTGCTCCTAATACCGGCATAATAAACGCCCTCCTCATAATGATAAAATTTACTTATTAATTCTGAATTATTTCTTTTTTAAGCACCTTTTCCTGCTCCACCTTTAAATGCTGCTGCAATTAAACCGATTAGTTTTGGTACGAATTTAAATGCTAATCCTAATAGTACAAATGATCCAACTAAACCTAGTAATGCACTACCTGATCCAACTAGATCACCTACATCAAATGGTAAAGTTACTCCTGCGAAATCAATCGCTGCTCCTAATACAGGCATAATGAAAGCCCTCCTTATTTTTTATTCAAACTAGCAAAGCTAGAAGTTAATAATGTCTAACCTCATAATCATCGTTATCTTCCTCGTCGGCTGCAGCCTTTCGAAAGATTCTCACTAAAATCGTAATCAGCAATCCTGCTGCTGACACTGCAACCATGATCAAAACCATTGGTGAAGCCGTTGAAAGCAGCATCTTCACATACTCCCAAAACTCATTCATTCTTGCTTCTGTAAAAAAATTGATTTTTGGCATGGAATCACCTAACTCCCTTTGCTCCTAACAGCTGAAATGACTGCATTCAACAAAATACCTACTGCATAAATTGCAACAATAATCATTACAAATGCTGCCACCGTTTTTAAGAAGTAGCCGAAAGAGTTCCAGAAGAAAGTCCAATCCCACACGCCACTTAAATTCAAAGACTTCGTCCTCCCTTCACTGCTTTAAATCTTTGTAGAATTCTAAAATAGAAAAAAACAAAGTGATTAAAACAGTCCACGTGATCAGGCTTGCCATAATGTCGGGATTCCCTAAGAAGACTTTAAATGCATAAGCCATCAGGCCGCCTATCTCCATTTGCTAACACCCCTTTTAACTGCACTTATCAGTAAAGCGACAATCGGATAAGTCAGCACACAGGCACCCATGAACACGATATACATCAAGATAATTTCTTTCGGTGTATAAGAAACCATGTCATACATTGCGACTACCTCCTTATCACTTTCGTAATAACTAAGAAAATAAGGGTTGCAGCAAGCAAAGTGGATATCAGCAAATCGCCTAAAGTGATCTCATGAATAATATGTATACTGCCTTTTTCCGTTTCAAAAACGGTCATTTCCCTTGGGTCAATAGGACTGGTGATAGTTACGTCATTCTCATTCATGAGATCACTCTCCTTTCTTCAAGAAAAAGCAAAAAGGGATAGGTACGTTTTTCCACTAAGTGAAAGACGTACCTATCCCTTTTTCTATTTACATACGAAACTATCATCGATATAATGACAGTATCGTTGTAGTGAGAAATCGGTTGCTCGGTACTCCAATACCTAGTGATCCTTACAAAGAGTTGGCGCTCTTTGTAAGACTGCAACGATATTTATTTGCTCTTCTTAATTCTCACTATACTACTGTCTTATAAGTATTTGTATCCCAAAAATTATTAACCAAACACTCATTTCAACTAAAGATACCCATAAAAATATTAAAATATTGAATACATAAATTATTAAAAGGTGTTGCTTCTTGGAAGGAGTACAGAATGCTACTAACTAAATTACTAAAAGTTTTTTCTAAAAGAACAAATAACGAAAAGCAAATTATAATTAAAAAAGAATCCAATCAGAAAAAAAGCTCTCCAACTCCGTCAAGAATCGGAGAATTAGGGGAATACAAAATTAATATTCAACTTGATCAGTTACCAAAAAACTTTAGATATCTTAGTGATTTGGTCATTGCTAATACTCATGCAAAGTCAGGTTATTCGCAAATAGATCATGTGGTATTAACTCCATATGCAATCTTTGTTATCGAAACAAAAAATTTCAATGGAACTGTATATGGTGATAGACAAAGACCTCAGTGGAATCTTAACGGAAAATTTCCGATGATGAACCCATATAATCAAAATTATGGTCATATACAAGCAATAAAAAGTATTCTTAAAAGTAATAATCTAACTAGATTTATTTCTATCGTTTCTTTTACTCGTAGATGTACATTTAAAGTAAATGAAGAACTAAGGAAAATACAATCTAATGATTTAATTGTATATGACACTGAATTATCGGATTACATAAAAAGAAAGTGTAATGTATTAAGGATTGAAAATCCAAGACCAATATATTCAGATGATAAAATACAATTTTTATTTGATCAGTTAAAAAAGGCTAATGTTACTTCCCAAGAAGTTAGAGTAAAACATGTTGAACAATTACAAAAAAAATATAATGAAACCACATCAAAAACAACTTGTGCAAGTTGTGGTAAGACAGTATCTGAAAAAGTTACTACATTTTGTCTTTCAAATAAAAAAAGATTTAAAGGCAACATTTATTGCTTTGATCATCAGAAATTACATTTATGAACTATGATAATTTCCGGGTGCATAATAAAATATATATTTATATTAAATTACCGCACCCTTTTTCTTTCATCCAGCATAATCAAACTTAAAAATTTTCCCTCGTCCGGTTCTTCTTGTTTCTAATGTTTTGATCCATCCACTTAGATCTTCTTTTGTGTATCCTTTCTCTTTTAACTCTGCTGGGAAACTCTTTTCAAAATCATTTAGCCACCCATGCATTTTCCCTAACACTTTTTTACTGTTTCCAAATGAAAAGATATGGCGCTCTAGCTTCATTCCATAGCCACTATTTCTGCAATATTCAGTTAAATAGATGTACTGATATCCATTTGATCTTACTTGGCTTAAATACGCCATCCTATCCCTTCTTTTCTATTATTTTTTTCTGCTACTGTCTTTTTCAATGCTTCTATATACTCCAAATCTTCATTTATCTTTTTACTGTATGTTTCATAGTAAAATTCAAGATTCATACCAAATTCATCTATAAAAACCTGCTCGGACCAATTTAGTGCTGCATTATCCAGTGCTCCTGAGTATTCCAATAACTGCTCCTCTGCTTCTTCTAGAAAAGCTAATTTCTGTTCATTGCCCATATCAAGACATTCCTTACATAGGACTAGATCCTCCCAAGTCAGTTCTTGTTTAATGAAATTTTCTTGCTCCGAATCCTTTTCAACCAATCCAATCAGTTCATTACAGAATTCACATGTATATCTGATTAACATTTATAATCTCTCCTTCATATTCCTTTTTTTAGATTTATCGTTTGAGTATTAGTAGTGTTTATATTAAATGCCTTTACGCCTGCTGTAAGCTGCTCCATTACCAGATGATGCTTGTCCATAATTTCATTGTCAGATAAAAAGGATTGTACAAATTCTAAAAATTTCACTTTAACCTGTTCATAGGTAGGCTCCACTGGCTTCTGGAGCTTTTGCAGTCTCAATCGTTCCATATTTAAAATATTGTGAACAAAATGTTCTGCAGGTTGATCCTCATAAATTTCATTCGTGTTTTCAGACAGCCGCTGTATCTCTAGCAGCAGATCCACTTCAATAGGAATAGGTACTACTTTTTTGCCGAATTGATTTTTCATTTTTATCAATCATCCTTTCTAAACAGTCGAATTTTCTCAAAGAAAATAAGGAGAAATAATATCCCTATCACAACAAACGAAAGATTAATCATGAAGACCTTTTGTAAATAGGTCATGTTCTGATTGACCAGGAGATCTCCGACTTGAGCTAGCAGACTATTAATCATTAAGAATGCTAAACAGATGGACAAAACAGTGTGTACATGGAATTTCTTAATCAGATTGAAAGCTTTTAAAAGAACTCTATTCCATTTCGTATCATCAGCTATTTCTTCTCCCCTATCCCTAGTTAATAAACTAGAAACGAGATAAAACATGATGAAAAAGAAAATATCAAATGCGGCAATCAGTATATATTCTGGATAAGGAAACATATTTAAAACTCCCCATATGAGCCGTGCAAAATCGATATACAACGTAAATCCTCCTTTATTAAGGATGAGAGCAAGTATTAACCTACTCTCTTCCCCTGCCTTTTATGCAGCCATTCAATAAATCCAGCTGCTTCCTTAAATGCTCTTTCAAACAAGACATTTTGAACGATTATTTTCGTCTTATACGCTCCGTTTTGATCTGGTCGGTGGTTTTCCCTCCAGGCTGTTGCTCTGCCGTTTGGATAGCGTTCTATGAAGAGATACGCCCCCCTTCCGTATCGATATTCGTAAAATAATCCATGCTGATACACAAGGAAGCCCAATTCTTTTGCTGTTTCGTTTTCTCTTAGCTGGTGTAGAATTTCAAACTTGTATTTTTTTATTTCTGCTTTTAATTTTTCATCAATGGTATTTTGATAGATTAGTTTTGTTTTGTTATTTATTATTTTTATTTCTATATTTAAGTGATACATTATATTTAAAAGGTTATTTATCATTAAATATCCTCCTCAATAACAGAGTTACTAGTTACTTTCAAGTTACTAGTTTTCCTGTTTTCCTCCATATTCTCTTCTATAGGAGAGTTACCGGATTTTGAGTAACTGGAGGTAACTAAGTAACTATGATTGGATAAAAGACCAATTCCAAAAAAGAAAGTCTGATTTCCTGTACTTTTTCTTTTTTCAATGCCACGCATTACAAGACGATTGGAAAACTTCACTTTCTTCAGTGGCGTTTCACTGTTTTCCTCACAGTAAGCCAAATAATCTTTATAAAGGTCATTCAGCTTGATCTTTGCTTCTGGATGAACGACACAAGTATCATTAATGAAATTACTTAATAAGTCCATTTCATCCTTATAGGCATCTGTGGCATCTTTAATGGTTGTCGGCTCCCCTAAGCCTTCTTTCTGCCACTTCAAGCAGCCTTCTACTGCCCATCGTAATATCCCAGGCAATTCCGCCTGCAGCTTCTCTGGTAGATGCTTATCGATGTTTTCTTTTGGAATCGTCACATTAAACGGAACCAGCCGAATACGCCTCCAGATCCCTTCGTCGTCACCCTTGATGACTGGTTTATAGTTCGTTGTGAAAAATATCTTGAATTGTGGTAAAAACTCAAAAAATTCTTTTCGTAAAAATCTTGCTGTTACAGGCTCGCCACCTGTTAATTGTTTAATAAGAGATTCGCTTAAACGCTGTCCATCTTCGCTTTCGACTGCTGAAACAAACCGACTGCCTACTAATCTCGCAACATCATTATTGATGCCTGAATCATTGTACTTGGTCGTAAAGGTTTCACTGTTCGTTTGCTTTGCATAATCTCCAAAAAGTGTTTTGACCGTATTAATAAAAGTGGATTTCCCATTACGACCAGTTCCCCAAAGAAAGAAAACTACTTGCTCACTTGTATCACCAGTAAGGGCATAGCCGATGGATTTTTGTAAAAAGTCGATTACTTCATGCTGCACTTCCTCTTTTTCTGTAAAAACACTTTCTAAAAATTTCATCCATGTGGGACATGCAGCAGTCGGATCATAAGGAATATTTGTATTTTTTGTCATAAATAGCTGTCTTTCATGTGGATGAAGCTTGCCTGTTCGTAAATCGATATAGCCATTCGTACAATTCAATAAGTATTTTTCCTTATTTAAATCGTCCTGGGAGATAGGAAGCATTGCTTCTGCCCGATTAATGCTGTTTAGAAAGACAGAACTTCTTTCGCTCGTTTTTGCCCATTTGACTAGATCATTTCTTCGTCTATCGTCTTCTTCTTTGGCTGCTTCCCCATACATTTCTCTAAAGGTTTTAATTGCGATACGTTCAATCTGCCGTTTGTAGTCCTCTTTCCAAGTCCTGCCGTTCCAGATCATCCAGGAATCAAATTCCATGCAATACCGCAAGTTCATTCCATTGCGATGAACCAATCTTTCCGCATTTCCCATTTCCGTTAGGTTAAATGTTGGTTCCTGTTCTTGTGGCTGATTCGTTTGAACTGGTGGACTTGGTGGGGCACCATACACTTTTCCACTCGCAACTTTTTGCAAAGCACTTTTGTATGTAGCTATATACTCTCTATGTTCTAATGAGGGCTGAAATAAATATTTATTCGTAAAGCTAGTAATCTCATGAATCTCGTCTTGTTCATATCCAAACTCAACTAAGCGACAAGCATGGGCGTACAATGCGTTATTTCTTCCACCTTCCATCATGGGAACTGGAAAAGGACGCGCTTCTTTGTTAAGATTTTTTAATCGATCAAAATAAATCGGCATTTCAGATAGTTGTCCATCTACTAAATGAATCCATTCCCTGCCTTTTGTATTACTGGATGGAAGAACAATCTGCCCTTTCTCTGCTAAGCGATAATCTCCTACGCAGCCGCATGCCATCAGGACCAAAGCATTTTGCTTTCTTACTCGTTTATTGTCTTTGAAAAAGAATTGGTAGCCTCGAACCGTTTTAATCGCATGAAAGCTTAACTTGTCATGAAGCAGTGCGTTAAAAAGCAGCTCCCCTTCTTGTGGATCATCAATATCGACAACTATGTATCCCGACGGTATAACAAGGCCTGTCCATCCTCCTTGATTGATCCAAGTATTTTCTTCGCTTCTGGATAATCCAGGCTTGTCCATATGCTGCCATCCATTCGTAAATGGACGTTTTGCTATGCTATATCTCTTCTCGTAATCTTGTTCTCTATTATTGGACGAATAGCCTAATAGCTTAATGACTTTTATATTGGAAGAAGGAAACAGCCGATCGAGTTCGACCGTTTCTCTCTTTTGTGTTTCTGCTGCAAGCATCGACTCTTTCCTTTCGTTTTAGATTTTGCTATACTAGCAATACAAATATTTTTCTTTGAACAGTAAGCTCCCTAGGCTTGCTGCTTTTTTTTATCTAAATGAATCGTTCGACCAGATTCAGCAGCATTTTTCGCCTCATCATGTAAAAAGAAAGCTCGTTTGGCAAAATCAATTTTTATCCCCTTTTCCTTCATTTCTTCCACCAGATCCACGAGCTTGTGATTTCTATCTCTCTTACTATGGAAATCTCTTAATCTACTAACAGCAGCATTTAATTCTTCCAATTCCAAATCAACTGTTTCATAATCTTCCTCACATACTGAATCAAATAAATAAAAGATCGTTTTAAGTACGTTCGTTTTTAGATTCTCTTCTTCGACTAAAAAATTAGATTGTTGGCACATTTCGACAAATACACTCCTTATTAAATGGTATGGTTATTACTAGGGAAAAATTATGCCTGCTTTTTTTCTAATACGTTATCTATTAAGCAGTCATATGCAGCTTGAGCAATATCTTTTAAAATGGGATTCTCTTTCTTCCATTCATTTTCAAAAAATGACTTTTGTTCTT
Source organism: Niallia sp. 03133 (assembly GCF_052663225.1). NCBI lineage: Bacteria > Bacillati > Bacillota > Bacilli > Caryophanales > Bacillaceae > Niallia > Niallia sp. 03133. Next base: position 50,500 of record NZ_JBQTCY010000001.1, on the reverse strand, counting down.
CTGTTGTCATTTGAGTTAATGGAGAATAAACAATGACTTTTGCATTACCAAAAACATATTCTTTTTTCATGTCAGTCCCTCCCTTTGATTAGTTATACATATGCGTCAAACACGAAAGGACAACCCTATTTTTTATCCATAAAATCGGATGCGAATTGCTTCAAAAGCTAATTTCCTATTATTGCTGTCCAAATAATCAATATCCGTTAGATTAAATTTGTTTCGTTCATTAAACAGATGCAGCGCCAAATTCAGCATGATTTTTTCCGAATGGGACCAGGAACCACTATTTCGCTTTAAAGCCTGCATGCTGACCGTTTCACCTTCCATATCAAAGTATTTTGTTGTAAAAACTTGTTTCAACTTGGCATGATTTTTAAATAAATGAATTAGTGATGCCCAGTAGCGATCTTTCGATAAATGTGCTGGTATTACATATGACATCTTGGAACCTCCTTTCTCAAAAAACACAATACGTGGTTTTAATAATCAAAAAAAATTTCTTGCACTGTTTTTTTATAATAGCTAGCGATCTTGATTTTAATTTCATCTTTAGGAATTCGCTGACCATTTTCATACATTTGAAGTGCACTAACACTAATTCCAAGTTCATTAGAGACTTCTTCTCTAGACTTAGAACCACGTAAATCTAATAGTTTTCTAGCAATATTTTTCTTATCCATACAATAGATAACTCCCCCAAAACCACATAATGTGTTTCTATATTTTTGATTATAAAACACATTACGTGTCTTGTAAACACTTTTTGTGGTTTTTTTAAAATTTCACACATTATGTGTTATTATTTTTTCAAGGAAGGTGTGCTTTATGACTACATTTGGAGAGCGTTTGAAGGTTTTAAGAAATGAAAAAAAATTGAAACAAGAAGACTTAGCTTTAAAACTAAATATTAGTAAAAGTGCTATTGGTATGTATGAAAGAAATGAACGAGAACCTTCTTTTGAGATCACAAAGAGAATAGCTAATTTTTTTGAAGTGACAATTGATTATTTACTAACTGGGAGAGATAACACTAATACAAACACCGATAATGGGAATCTCTTCTTTTTTGATATGGATGGATTAACAGTTGAAGAAATCGAGGACATAAAAAGTCATATCAACTATGTAAAATGGAAATCTGAGCAAGAAAGGAAGAAATAATGAAAGAAAAAGATAAACAGGCTATAGGTTCGTTTATAGCATTACTAATTTTTGTTGGACTTTGGAGTATTAGGGAAAGTGTTATTAATATTTCCCCAATCTTTGATAATGCGATTATTTATCTTTTTGGATCAATACTTATTAGCATATTTATTGGATTATTCATTATTAGTTTAATTCCAGGACAAAAAAAGAAAGTTTCTTCTAAGAAAAAGAAAGTCAAGAAAACTAATACAAATGTCCCAGCAACCAAAATTACTAATACAAAGAACAATTCAAGTAAACATGCTTTATTACATAATGATGATGAAATAATAAAATTACCTTTTGAGGACTTAACTTGGAGAGATTTTGAACGTTTATGCTACCTATACTTTAAAGCAAAAGGATACAAACCTAGGGAAACAAAAGAAGGTGCTGATGGTGGAGTAGATCTTATCATATATAATAAGCATCATCAAACAGATATTGCCATTCAAATAAAAAAATATGCAAATGGCAATCAAATAACCGTTAAACATATCCGAGAATTGGCCACAGCAAAGAAAAACCATAACTGTATACTTGCAGACTTTATCACCACTTCTTCTTATACAAATGCTGCTTTAAGAGAAGCAGATAAATTTAACATTAAATGCTATTCAAAAGATTGGATAGAAAATAAAATATTGCGCTGGCGAGAACAAGAAGCGCTTAAAAGAAAAATTGGATAATACTTATTAAACGGGTTGTTAAATACAACCTGTTTTTTTTATTTTCAAAATAACCATTGATAAAAAGAACAAATGTTCCTATACTTATGTATGAGGTGATTCATTTGTCCTATATTTACCAACCATTTTCAATCGAAAAACAAGTGACAAGAATGTATAATTTAATGAATATAGATAAACCAGAAGACATTGATATAAGAAAAATTGCATTTTTCTACCGAATACATTTAACCTTCTCTGAAAAACGCTCCTATTCTACTAAGATAGGCAGATTTCAACTAATCAATATAAATACAAGTCTTAATAAGATGGAACAAAGAGAAGTGTTCTTCCATGAATTATGCCATATATTACGACACTTTGGGAATCAATCACATAATATGCCTAAAGCGTTTAAAGATCTCCAAGAATGGGATGCTGCTCATTTTACTCGCTATGCTGCTATTCCTTTTCATATGTTAAAAACCCTCGATTGGAAGAGTCCTACGCTTGTAAAAGATATGTCTAAAATCTTTCATATTTCCGAAGACATTTGCCAGGAACGTATCAATCATATCCATAGAAATAAACAGAAAAGATCAAGCATGAGAAAATGGACAAATAGTCAATTATTCGGAATATAATAGTTATATAAAAGAACGGGGTGATTCTTTGCTTGCAAACATGGATGCCTACATATACCTTCGAAAAAGTAGGAAAGACCTGGAAGAAGAACGAAAACAAGCTGAACAGGGAAATGAATATGATACGCTAGATCGCCATAGAAGTCAGCTGCTTGAACTTGCAAAAATTAAGCAGCTACATGTAAGGGGAATTTATGAAGAAGTTGTTTCTGGTGAATATATTTCCGAACGTCCACAAATGCAAAAAATGCTGCGTGAAATTGAAAATGGCATGGTAGATGCTGTGCTGTGCATGGATTTAGATCGCCTGGGCCGTGGAGATATGGTGGACCAAGGAACATTATATAGAATACTAAAAAACTCGGAAACCATTATCGTTACCCCATCAGAAGTAATAGATCCCCAAGATGAGAACCAAGAACTAACCTTCAGCATAAAATCACTAATTGCCCGAGAAGAGCTAAAATCCATTGTAAAACGGATGCAGCGAGGCAGAAGACAATCCGCCAAAGAAGGTAAATCCATTAGTAGGAAGCCTCCATATGGCTATACACGTGACGATAACTTAAAGCTTCATCCAGATCAAGAAACGAACTGGGTTGTAGAAATGATTTTTAATAAAGTCATAGAAGGACATGGCAGAAGGGTAATAGCAGAAGAACTAGACAGAATGCATATTAAACCTCCTGAAAAAGACTCATGGGATCCTAGCACCATTTCCTCCATTATTCACAATGAAGTCTATACAGGAAAAATAATATGGGGAAAGTTAAAATACAAAAAAGTAAATGGAAAATATATTCGAAAAAAAATGCCACCAGAACAATGGCAGATCCATGAGAACGCCCATGAAGCTATTATACCTGTTGAAATATTTGAACAGGCAAATGAAGCCATGAAAGGACGCTGGAAACCACATGTAGTGAATAATAAAAAGCTTACTAATCCATTGGCAGGAATCCTTTTTTGTGAAATTTGTGGAAAATCCATGGTGCTGCAGCCTAGAAAAAATCGTCCAGATGATGCTATTCGTTGCTTAAATCATCAGTGTAAAGGAGTACAAATGGGTTGTGGTTTTTCATTAGTGGAGCAAAGATTACTAATCGCATTAGAAGAAATTGTGAAACAATTAGAAATACCTACAAAACAGCTTCAACCAAATAAAAAAAATGACATTAAATTAAAAGAAAAAATACTACTGGAATTACAAAAAGAAAAAGAAACTATACAATTACAAAATAATCAAATTCATGATTTTCTTGAGCAGAAGGTATATGATATAAAGACATTTCTGGAACGGCAGCAGATCATTAAAGATAAAATAAATACTATGGATACAAAAATACAAGAGGTAGAAAATGATCTAATTAAATATAAAAATAGCCTTCACAATCAAAATACTTTCATACCAAAATTAAAGAGTGTAATTCAGTCCTATTACTTAACAGACAATGTAGAAAAGAAAAATCGTCTATTAAAATCAATTATAAAAAAAGCTACCTTTCTTAGAAAAAAAGATTGGAAAGAGAGAGATCAGTTTGAATTAAAGGTACATTTAAAAATATGACTGACTCATAATCTATGGTTGCTTATAAAAAAATGAAAAGAAGCGAGATTTGTCCCTTAAGAATGTATCCCGCTTCTTTAACAGCTTATAAGTCATCTTAAAAAAGTAGTTTTTTTAGTAATTTTCTAAAAAAACTTACCCATCTTATTTTAATTTTTGCAATTGAATGTTTTTATTTTTAAAAGAAACTTGTATATTTGCTCCAGAAGATAATAATACTTCAAAAGATAAGTTATTATCATCTAATGGTAATAACTCTTCTTTAACCCAAACATCAACCTCTGGATTAAAAATTGGAAATGGAGAATCATTAAGATGGTTATATCTTAATGAAGAGATATTTGTAAAAGAAAGCTTCCAAGAGTCTTCATTATTTGTTAGTATGAAATGGATATTCATATGAAGCAAACTGGTATGCTCAACCTGTATCTTTTCTAATAGATAATCATGAAATTCATTATTCATAAAACTAGTGAATATTTCATTTGGTATTCTCCCCAGCAACCCTTTAAAAACTTTACTATATAATAATCCATTATTTTCCCATTGTTTTTCTATAACTTGCAGTTGTTCTTCACTTAAACTGTCATTGTTTAATGAAGTGAGTAGTTCATATGTAAAATATTTCATTAATAAATGTTCATCCCCTATATAGAATTTAAGTTATGTTAGATTTTAATTTAATAATTTTCTAATGAGATGTTTTTAACGATCTTAACCCTAAAGCCTAATTATAAGTAAATAGAGATTGCAATACAATTTAATATTATATCTCAGACCACCCCTCATTTAAAAAGAAAAGAATGCCCTTCTCACAAAAAGAAAGGCATTCTGATTAAATAAAAACTTCTTTCCTTTTCGTCTCTGAAAAAAAAGCCCTCAAACAATTAAACACATCCCCCTTACTCCGCAGCACATAACTTCTAAACTTCTCATCCTGAATATTCTTAAACGCATTTTGGAGAGATGATGACCTGTTGTACTGGTTGACTTCTCCATAGCCAAACATATTGGAAACCTTCATCAGTTCTTCTACAAGCTTTACACATCTTGCATTATCAGATGTTAAATTGTCTCCATCGGAAAAATGGAATGGGTAAATATTAAAACGTCCTGGATCGTATTTGCTTTCAATTATTTCAAGCGCTTTCCTATATACGGATGAACAAATAGTTCCGCCGCTCTCTCCTTTAGAAAAGAAGTCTTCCTCTGATACTACTTTCGCTTCCGTATGATGGGCGATAAATTCTATTTCAACCGTTTCATATTTCGTTCTTAAAAATCGGGTCATCCAGAAAAAGAAGCTTCTTGCCATATATTTTTCCCATAAACCCATTGAACCACTCGTATCCATCATGGCAAGGACAACTGCTTTTGATTCCGGCTTTATGATTTCATTCCATGTTTTAAATTTTAAATCTTCAGGATAAATGGGATAAAAGGCAGATTTTCCTGTCATCGCATTTCGTTTAAATGCAGACATCATCGTTCTTTTTTTATCAATATTCCCCATTAATCCTGTTTTGCGAATATCATTAAATTCAATATTCTCTACAACAATTTGATCTTGTTCTTTTCTTTTTAAATTGGGAAGCTCCAGCTGTTTAAATAATGCTTCTTCCAATTCCATTAATGAAACTTCTGCTTCAAAATAATCTTCTCCAGGCTGATCGCCTGCACCTTGGCCTTTTCCTGGTCCTTTTTGTCCTCCATCTCCATCTCGGGCCACTACATCGCCAACTTTGCTATCCCCATTTCCTTGCCCAACATGTTTGTTTTTGTCATAATTATAACGGATTTTATATTCATCTAAGGAGCGAATCGGAATTTTCACTACTTCTCTTCCGTTTGACATCACAATATTTTCTTCGGTAATTAAATCCGGCAGATTATTGCGGATAGCCTCCTGCACTTTTTCCTGATGACGTTGTTGGTCGTCATGACCTTTCCGATGGAGGGACCAATCTTCTTGGGAAATTACAAATTGATGATTATTCTCATGCTTTGTCAATACTTACCCCTCCTATAAAAATTTTCAAAAAAGTTTTATTGCACCTATTAGTTATATACTGCATACACTAATTCGGGTAACATCCATCTAAAAAAATAGTGATTACTCTATCATATGCTATATAGAAAAATTATTTACAAATTATTTCGATAATTAATTAATAATTCTTTTTGCAATTAGGCACGTTTGTTTTTAACTGTTTTTTCAAATCCAAAATCAGACTAACTTTTGGATAAAGTGAACCTTTCCATCAGTGGGAGTTTTCTTCATCCCCCACTGATGGTTAGTTGAACTTATCGGACCTTTACGGGCGAGTTTCAGCACCTAGCTTCCTCGATTTCTCAGCATCCTCGAGGTGGGGGTCTTACTGCCAGTTAAGAGTAGGATAAAAAGAGGGAAACGACATGCTTAGCTCGTTCCCCCCTTTGTTTTATGCTTATCGATTTAATAGGCTTCCTACATAACGCAGCAGCTCATTTGCAGAAGTTGAATTGTAGCCATGTTCATCAATAAGACGAGCAACTACCTCATTTACTTTTTTCAACTGCTGTTCATCTGGTGTTTTTGTAGATGTTGTAATTTTCACAACATCTTTTAAATCCGCAAATAATTTCTTCTGGATAGCTTCACGAAGGCGGTCATGAGAGTTATAATCAAATCTTTTTCCTTTTCGTGCATATGCAGAAATTCTGATTAGTATTTCTTCACGGAATGATTTTTTCGCATTTTCTGAGATGCCAATTTGTTCTTCAATAGAACGCATCAGCTTCTCATCTGGATTAATTTCTTCCCCTGTCAGCGGGTCGCGAAGTTTATTTTTATTGCAGTATGCCTCCACATTATCCAAATAATTATCCATTAATGTTTTAGCACTTTCTTCATAGGAGTAGACAAATGCTTTTTGCACTTCTTTTTTCGCAATTTCGTCATATTCTTTTCGTGCTAAAGAAATGCAGTTTAAATATTTTTCCTTCAGATCATTCGTAATGGAAGAATGCTGATCTAATCCATCCTTTAGTGAGCGCAGAACATCCAATGCGTTAATGCTTGTGATATCTTTACGGATAATCGTAGAAGAGATGCGGTTAATCACATAGCGTGGATCAATGCCGCTCATTCCTTCGTCTGCGTATTCATTTTGCAGTTCTTTTACATCTGCTGAACTAAATCCTTCCACGCTTTCACCATCATAAAGACGCATTTTTTTAACTAGATCAATATCCCCTTTTTTCGGCTCTCTTAAGCGTGTGAGGATCGTAAAGATGGCAGCAATCTTTAATGTATGCGGAGCGATGTGAACATCTGAAACATCGCTTTCAAAAATCATTTTTTCATAAATACGTTCTTCTTCTGTCACTTTTAAATTATAAGGAACAGGCATGACGATAATGCGAGAATGCAACGCTTCATTCTTTTTATTGGAAATAAATGAACGGTACTCTGTTTCATTCGTATGAGCGACAATTAATTCATCTGCTGAAATAAGGGCAAATCTGCCTGCTTTGAAATTTCCTTCTTGTGTTAAAGACAGCAAATGCCAAAGGAATTTTTCATCGCATTTTAACATCTCTTGGAATTCCATCATTCCTCTATTCGCTTTATTTAATTCCCCATCAAAACGATAGGCGCGCGGATCTGATTCAGATCCATATTCTGCAATAGTAGAGAAATCAATGCTTCCTGTTAAATCGGCGATATCCTGCGATTTTGGATCAGACGGGCTGAATGTCCCTATCCCTGTACGTTTATCTTCAGAAAAAAATACTCTTTCCACTAATACATCTTCGATTCTTCCATTATATTCTTCTTGCAGCCTCATTAAATTAAGCGGTGATAAATTGCCTTCAATTCGAATTCCATACTCATCATAAAAATCTTTGCGAAGATTATGTGGAATCATATGAAGCGGATCTTCATGCATTGGGCAGCCTTTAATTGCATAAACTGCTCCTCTTTCTGTATACGTATATGCTTCTAATCCTCTTTTTAACATGGTTACAAGAGTTGATTTACCGCCGCTGACCGGCCCCATTAGAAGCAGGATGCGTTTTCTGACATCTAGACGCTTGGCTGCTGGATGAAAATATTCTTCTACTAATCTTTCTAATGGCTCTTCTAGACCAAACAGTTGATCAGAGAAAAATTTATAAATCTTTTTCCCGCCGACTTCATCAATACCTGCATCATTAATCATGTTGTACACTCGTGAATGTGCAGATTGGGCTACCCAAGGCTTCTCTTTTAAGATTTCCAAGTACTCACCAAATGTCCCTTCCCATTTAAGCAACTCTTCTTCTTGTCTATACATCTCGATTTTTTTTAATATATTCATATGGACCTCCCCTGTCACATTATCAGAGACGATTAATATAATGTATGCACTACTGTGTACGAACATGCTGAAAAGAAAGAATAGTTTTTTCTAAAGCCTTGCTTATAAAGCAAAAATCCTTTCTTTATAAAAGCATCACTCCTCAGCAAAACTTTGGTAGTTTTTAAGAAGATGGATAAGCCTTTGTTTAAACTTATGCTGCTGCTTTCTATATTATTAGACTAATTTTTATTTTTTTCTAATTTCATATAAGGAAGGTTCGAAATCCGATGAATGGTATATATGCGGCAATAGAAAAAGTACCTTTGTCCTTGAGAGTGAGGTTCATGGACTGTTTTTTGAAGAAAATCAGGTTTTGGCCTTAAAAACACTGCTCATAAACCTATTCTTATATTTGGCTGTAGTCGGGGGGCTTAAAGGGATCTTTCAAAGACCATATTTTTGGTTTTAACTGTAGTTGGAGTCTTCAGGGGGCTTTCCTTTTACCTTTTATTGGGTTTACTTCCAGTTGGGTCCATAAGGGGACCTTTTCTTTTACCTTTTTTCTAAAAAAACACTCAAGTTTGTTCTTAAGAGCGATCCTCAAAAAAAAAGCAGGGACTTCCCCTGCTTTCTCCATTTAATCCAAATTCATTTTTTTGCTTTTCACAAACTCATTCATATATAAACGGGATTTTTTTTCTAACATTCCTGCCATTTGGGCAGTCCATGTATCCTGTCGTGCATCTCCTGTTCTTTCTTTATAATAAGCGGAAATCGTCTCATTATATACATCAAGTTCTTTTTTATATGCTGCAGCATCTTGCTCGTACTCATTTTCATGGTAAATATGTTCAAATGGTATTCTTGGCTTTTTCTCAGTCTGCTGATCTGGATATCCGACAACAAGAGCAAATAGTGGAATAACACGTTCAGGGGTTTTTAAAAGGTTGCATACTTCCGGCAAATTATTCCGCAATCCCCCAATATAGCATATGCCTAGACCCATTGATTCTGCAGCTATACTTGCATTTTGTGCTGCAAGTGAAGCATCAATTACGGTAACCATAAATTTTTCGGTTGTTTCCAACGTTGCTGAAACATCTTTTTCTTCCATCTCCGCTGCTACTTGATGACGGTAAAAGTCTGCACAAAAGATAAATAAATGGCCGTTATTTTCCACATAGGATTGATTGCCTGCTAATTCAGCAAGTTTTGCCTTCTTCTCTTTATCTGTCACCCCAATGATGCTGTATGCCTGAATAAAGCTAGAAGTAGATGCACTTTGAGCTGATTCTACTATTTGTTTCACTTGATCTTTGGTTAATTCTTTTTCTTTGAATTTGCGAACGGATCGATGTTCCAACAAAGTTTTTATGACTTCATTCATTTTGTACACTCCTCTTATTATATTGATCTACCCACATTATAGTCAAAATATAAATATTAGTTTAGTATTTCGCTTTAAAAATGGAAAAAACCATCCCTACAGATGGTTTATTTCAATAAGTCCCTATAATCTTGTTGGCGCAATGCTTCATATACAAGAATTGCGGCAGTATTGGAAAGGTTCAGTGAACGAACATTATTATTCATCGGAATGCGTAATGCCCGGTCTTTATTTGCCTCTCTAATTTCTTCTGGAAGACCAGTTGTTTCTCTTCCAAAAATAAAATAGTAATCTTTCTCTTTATCACTGTAATCAAAGGATGAATATGTTTTCTTTCCAAATTTAGTTAAAAAGAAAAATTCTCCTCCTTCATTTTCTGTGAAAAAGTCTTCGATTGAATCATAATAATGAATATCTACGAATTCCCAGTAATCAAGACCGGCACGTTTTAACATTTTATCATCTGTTGAAAACCCTAAAGGTCGGATTAAATGAAGACTGGTATCTGTTGCTGCACATGTTCTTGCAATATTTCCAGTGTTAGATGGGATTTGTGGTTGATATAATACAATATGTACTGCCAAAACTATGTCACCTCTATATAATTGCTTTCAGTGACTATTATACACTTTGTTTGCCGAAAACAATAATGTATTAATTGAATTCCTCTTTTAACCATCTATTATGGAAAAAAACTTATATTTAATATTCGGTGTATATGCAGTCGAGTCTTCATATGCCCAATACCTATTTCTGCTATTATATGTATGAGCATTAACAAGCGGCTCTCCGTTTTCGTCTTTAGCGGTTACAATGGTTGTATGATCAAATTTTCCATCTCCTTGAAAATCATAGCAGATGACATCCCCTAGCAGCAGGTCTGATGCATTTGCTACTTGCTTTGCTCTAAAGCCTCTTGTCGACGTGGCCAAATATTTCGGAAATGCGTTTGCCACTGCCCAGCTGTAGCTCCAATTATTGTTTTGCATCCACCAGCCGTTATTTCGATTTGGATATCCCCGCATTGGCGCCCCGCCGGCACGCACACATTGTGAAATATAATTGGTGCAATCTACCTCAAATGTTTTATAAGCAGGGTTGTAGCTATTCCACCATTTTTCTGCATACTGAACAGCTTTTAATCGATTATACGTATAATTTCTTTCCCTTTTGTGATCGGCTTCTATTTCAAAATTATCTAGAAAAGGAACTACTTCGTCCAGAAAAGGAACAGGCATTTCTTTATCTTCAATAAGTATCTCTTTATAAAAAACCGCTTTTCTTCGTTCTATTTCTTCTTCCATATAAAAGGATTCCTTTTGTTTTATAAGATATTGTAAATGGGTTTGATAAAACACTTCATCTGTTTCAAACAGTTTTCTTACTGAGGTAATGTTGCCTTTTGCTTTGACCTTTAAAATGTCTGCATTTCTCTTTTGACATAAAGTCTGTTTCCTCGCTATTTTATCATCTGTTGTAGGAGTTCTTTTGGAAGAGACATATTGCTCCATTCTTTTTTGAAGTAATTCGAGTAGCTGCTGTTTCAATTCATTCACTCCTTCCACCAACATGCTGCTTTTTTCGGCTGAGGCGACCGCTTATTTGCCGCCGCACCCCTTTTCTCGCCGTCGCATCCCTTTTTCTCGCCATCCCCCTTATTTCCACCAATACTTTCTCTTACTATAGATATGTAAAAACCTCGCTTTTCTTCACAAAAAAAAGAAGGAGCGCTTGTCCTTCTTTCCAAGTGTTTTTATCATAGTCATCCCTTAGGATAATCTTTCTATTGCATTCGTTATTTCCTGTTGGACTTCATCATCTGTTTCTCTTATCTTGCTGTTTTCCAATGCCTCTTTTGCTGATTGTCCGCCTATTTTCCCTAATGCCCATGCTGCCGTTCCTCTAATGACAGGTCTTGGATCTTTATTCATTACCTCTATTATATCGTCCACTGCACGTTCTTCTTTAAAATGTGCAAGTGCAATGAGGGCATTTCGTTGTATTGGTTTTTTTCCACGCCAAGAACCTGAAATATGTCCATACTTTTCTTTAAATTCCCTGTTGCTGATTTGCAATAAAGGTAAAAGCAGAGGCTTGGCAATCTCTGGATCAGGCTCCATTTCTTCATGCAAATGAAAATCCATGCCCTTATTTTTTGGACAAACAGTTTGGCATGTATCACAGCCATATATACGGTTTCCTAATTTTTCTCTAAATTCTTCTGCAAGGAAACCTTTTGTTTGTGTTTGAAACGCAATACAGCGTTGTGCATTTAATTGTCCCCCTTGTATTAAAGCTCCTGTTGGACAAACTTCCACACATTTATTACAGGTTCCGCATTGATCTTCCATTGGTGCATCGGGAGTTAGCGGAAGATTAGTTATCATTTCTCCTAAATAAACGTAAGAACCAAATTCAGGTGTAATAATGGCACAGTTTTTACCTGACCAGCCAATGCCTGCTCTTTGAGCCACTGCCCTGTCTACCAGTTCACCTGTATCTACCATTGATTTACAACGTGCATCGGGAACTCTTTCCATAATATATTTTTCCAGCTTCTGCAGCCTGTCTCTTAACACAACGTGATAATCCGTTCCCCATGATGCCCGGCAAAAAATCCCTCTTCTCTCTCCTTTTTTGCTTACCACTCTTTCCTTCATTTTTGATGGGTATGCTAAGGCAATGGAAATAATAGATTTTGGTTTTTCCAACAGGAGGGATGGATTGACACGTTTTTCAATATCCTTTTCTTCAAAACCAGATTGATAATTTAATTCTTGTTGTTGAATTAATCGTATTTTCATTTCCTCAAAAGTACTAGCATTCGTAAAGCCAATTTTATCGATTCCAATCGTTCGGCTGTATTGAATAATATCCTGCTTTAACTGATCATAGTTCACGGAATTCCCCTCCTTATACATTGGATTTGAAAATTAAATAAGATAAAGTGAATCTTCCATAAGTGGGGGTTTTGTTCATCCCCCACTTATGGTTAGTTAAACTTATCGGATCTTTACGGGCAGTTATCCCCCACCTTGCTTCCTCGATTTCTCAGCATCCCCGAGGTGGGGGTTTTACTGCGCGTTAAGAATGGGATAAAATAAGACTTATAGAAACTTCATCATCTATAACATAATAATTTTGGAGGTACATACAGTGTATATTTCGATTGATAAAGAGCTTAAAAGCGTTATTCCAGATTTTAAAATCGGGCAAATAATTTATAAAAACATCGAAGTAATTCCTTCCCCACAAATGATTAAAGGCCGCCTGCAGCTTTTTCAAGAATCGACTTATTTTGATTTAGAAAATGCTAATGTGAACGATATTCCTTCTATTAAAGAGTGGCGCCAAATTTTCAAGGCGACAGGAAAAGATCCAAACAGATACCGCCACTCGGCAGAAGCACTATTTAGACGGGTTAAAAAACAAAATTATCTGCAGCCAATAAACAGCAGCATCGACCTTAATAATTTCTTTTCCCTTCAATTTGGTGTACCAATCGGTATTTATGATTGTGCCAATCTTTCCGGCAATCTAAACATCCGCATTGGGAAAGACGAGGAACAATACACCGGCTTAAACGGAAGAATTAATTCTATTGAACATTTGATTATCAGTGAAGATAACAGTGGTCCATTCGGAAGCCCCTTTGTCGACTCTAACCGCGCACCAGTTACATTCGAGACAAAAAATGCCGTACAAATCGTATATTTACAGCCTTCCACTTCAATCGAAACTGCCAATAAAATGGTTGAGTCGTTAATGAATATGTTTATACAAGTTCATGGTGGAGAAGGCGAATTTCAAATTATTAACTAATTGCTTCTAAAACTTCTGCTTTAAAAAGTTTCAGCAAATAAAAACTGCGAAGCAGAAGAAGAAGTAAAAAAATTCATAATTAGGCACAATAAAAAACGCAATGCTTCGTTCTTTAGTTGAACCGAAACACTGCGTTGTGACCAATTATGTATGGAGCGGGTGATGGGAATCGAACCCACGACATCAGCTTGGAAGGCTGAGGTTTTACCATTAAACTACACCCGCATATTTAATTTTTTCTTGTTTTTTTAGCACGTTTTTTATTATATATCCGTTATATTAAAAATGCAACTACTTTTCGACATTTTTTTCTTTTGAATGACAAAAACTTTTCTTTTTATTTTGCTATTTTTACTTTTCGCAATTAACTAATCTTGTCTTTTAAAAACATTTACTATTATATAGGCTCTGTTAAACGTTAATGTTGATTTTGGAAGGAAATTTGCGAGACTTCTGTGGAAAAACGGGCTGGAAAGACCCCGCAGGGAGGTACGACCGAGGAGGGCTTGCCAGTTCGTCCGCGGAAAGCAATTGAATTTCCTGACCATTATAAATCAACACTGAAATTTAACAGAGCCATTATATTAAGAGGAAATTTATGTTAGCTACTCCATTTTAATTTTCTAACGATTTGACTGGACAAATAGAAACGCATCTTACCCATTCCGCTCATTCAAGAAAAATACAGACTAATCCATCCCCCTATATTGAATAAGCAATTATTTTCCACCTCTTACTTTCCTGAAAAAACCATTGACTTTTTTTTATAAGAAATATATATTTTAACTAATCGTTTGAACTTAAACTTTATACAAATTAATTCTTATCCAGAGCGGCGGAGGGACAGGCCCTATGAAACCCGGCAACCAAATGATAAATTCTGGTGCTAATTCCTACAAAACAAATATGTTTTGTAAAGATAAGAGAAGTTACTTACTAAAAAGTACCGCTTCTCTTCCTGGAGAAGGGGTTTTTCGTATAGGTTTAAAAGACTACTAAAATAAGTTACTATTAAGGGGGAAACAAAAGTGAAAAAATTATTTACATTATTTGCATTATTATTATCATTCGTTTTAGTATTAGCAGCTTGTGGAAAAGATAAAGATTCTTCAAAAGCACTTAGTACAAAAGAAATAGAAGTTGGTGTTACAGGTGGACCTCATGAGCAAGTAATGCAGAAAGTAGCAGAAGTTGCAAAAAAAGATGGTCTTACTATTAAAATTAAAGTATTCAACGACTACAATACACCAAATACAGCATTAGCAGATGGTGATCTTGACATCAACAGCTACCAAACAAAACAGTTTTTAGATGCCGTAAAAGCCGATAAAGATTATAAGATTAGTGAAGTATTTAAAACTCTAACATTCCCAATGGGCATTTATTCTAAATCTGTTAAAAGTTTAGACGAGATTAAAAAAGGCGATAAAATTGCTGTTCCAAATGATCCAAGCAACGAGTACCGCGCACTTAAACTTTTTGAAGCTGCTGGTTTAATTAAATTAAAAGAAGGCACTGGCGAAAAAGCAACAAAAAGAGATGTTGTGGAAAATAAATTGAATCTGGAAATTTTAGAATTGGATTCTGCACAGCTTCCTTCCCAATTAGGAGAAGTTGCAGCAGCTGCAATCAATA
The DNA here is from genome assembly GCF_052663225.1 of Niallia sp. 03133. Lineage (NCBI taxonomy): Bacteria > Bacillati > Bacillota > Bacilli > Caryophanales > Bacillaceae > Niallia > Niallia sp. 03133. The sequence goes on along the minus strand of NZ_JBQTCY010000001.1, from coordinate 35,264 downwards.
CAAACTTCGCAATGGGAGCAGGTTTAACGATTAAAAAGGATGCAATCTTCCATGAAGAAGCAGAAAACAACCCATACTCTAATTACTTAGTAGTTCGTGATGCTAATAAAAACGATGAAGTAGTTAAAAAATTAAAAGAATATTACCAAAATGACGAAGTAAAACAATTTATTCAAGAAACATTTAACGGATCTATTGTTCCAAGCTGGTAAGGAGGTTCTAGCATGATAAGTCTACAGCATGTATCAAAAACATTTAATGTTGGAAAGAAAAAAGTGGAAGCGTTGAAAGACGTTTCCCTTACGATTCAAAAGGGTGAAATTGTTGGAGTTATTGGATACAGCGGTGCTGGAAAAAGTACATTGATCCGCTGTGTCAATTTATTAGAAAGACCAACTAGTGGAAAGGTTCTTATTAATGATGTGGATATCACATCCATTAATAAAAAAGAGCTGCAAAAAGTACGCCAAAAAATCGGGATGATTTTCCAAGGGTACAACTTGTTAAAAACCGCAACTGTTTATGAAAACATTGCGATTCCGCTTAGACTAGAAGGTGTGCCTAAAGAAGAAATAATAACAAGAGTAGAAAAATATTTAAACATTGTCGGGTTAAGTGAAAAGCATCATGTATATCCAGGACAATTATCAGGCGGTCAAAAACAAAGAGTGGCAATTGCACGGGCATTGGCGCATGAACCAGAAATCTTATTAAGTGATGAAGCAACAAGTGCACTTGATCCAAATACAACGGAATCCATTCTTGATTTATTGCTTCAAGTAAATAAAGAACTTGGCATCACTATCTTTTTAATCACCCATGAATTAGATGTAATCCAACGTATATGTGATCGTGTAGCTGTCATGCAAAATGGAGAAATTGTAGAAGAAGGAAAAGTTCTCGATATTTTCTCCAATCCAAAACACTTGCGGACAAAACAATTTGTATATGGTGAAGCAGGAATTAAAGTACCTAATCATTTTGTAGATAAATTGCCAAAAAGCGGAAAGATTGTTTCTTTAACTTTTATCGGCGAATCATCAAAAGATCCTTTTTTAGCTTTATTAGCAAAACAATTTGATGTACTTCCAAGTATTCTTGCAGGTGGTATTGATCAATTAAAAGATCAATCAGTCGGCAAATTAATTGTTCATATCGATGGAGAAGCATCGGAAGTAGAAAAATCTATTAACTTCCTTAACGAGAAAAATATTTTAGTAGAAGAGGTGAATCAATAATATGGGTACATTCTGGGAAAATTGGGGAGAAGTCATTCAAGAGGCATTTTGGCAAACAGTACAAATGACAAGCATATCCCTTTTAATCTCTATTGTTATTGGCTTGCCTTTAGGTGTTCTACTTGTATTGACTCGTAAAGGCGGGCAAGCTGAAAATGTTGTTTTTTATACGATTATGAACACCATAATAAATGTTATTCGTTCGATTCCTTTTATTATTTTATTGTTCTTTATTCTTCCTTTTACAAAGCTTGTAGCGGGTACAACCATTGGTGTAGAAGGGGTTATTGTCCCTCTTGTTGTGTATACTGCACCTTATATAGCAAGATTGATGGAATCTTCTATCCTTGGAGTAGACCGTGGTGTAATTGAGGCTTATCAATCAATGGGTATATCGACATTCAAAATTATTTGGAGTGTACTAATAAGAGAAGCACGCTCCTCCATCGTACTTGGTCTTACTATCGCAACAATCGGATTAATCGGTGCCACTGCAATGGCTGGATTAGTCGGTGCTGGTGGATTAGGAGATGTGGCTTATCAATATGGTCACTTACGTTTTGAGCCTATTGTTATGTATACAACTATTCTTATTCTAGTAATTATTGTTCAATGCATTCAGTCATTTGGAAATGTGCTGGCACGTAAATTGAATAAGAATTAATGAAAAAGGATGTCCCAGGGGACATCCTTTTTTGATAGAAATACTTTTCATTAATTGGTAAAAATATTTTTTTGCTCTTTTATTCCATAGATCACAATGAACATTATCATTACTCCAAGCAGTGAAACATAACAATTAACTGCAGCTGCAACCCCTATTATTTGAGATAAAAATCCTAGACAAATGACGGGAATACTAACACCTAAATAAGTAAAAACAAAAAAGGTCGATATAATATTTCCTTTGATATGATTAGGTGCCGCCTCATTTAATAAAGCAAGACTTCCAGCATATGCAGGACCATTTCCTGCTCCTATTAAAATGGCTGACAGCAACAGTAAAATCAGTGATTTTGTGCTTAATGTTATCACTAATAAAATAAGGCCTATTGATAATAAAATATATCCAATGCTGATCATTGTTTTTAACGACAATTGTTTAACAAGTATTTGATTAACTGCTGCAGCAATAAGTCCTAAAGCGACAACCACTCCTGATATTGTTAAGCTGCTTATATTTGTAAAACTTGATAAATTCGATGGGATAACCGACATAAACATGCTGATAATAGACCATGCTAAAAAAGAAGTACCTGTTGCTAATAAAAATGGTTTCATAATTGATTTTGGAACATAAGGTTTTTTCAATTGAACTGGACGTAACCCTGGGCGGACATTTTCATTTAAAAAGAATAGTCCAACAAAACATGGGAGTATAAAAAGTAAATGAACATAATAAGACAACCTTGTTGGAAATGGAGCAAAATCTCCTAATACTCCTGAAACAATCGGTCCAATTGCATTTCCCAAGGTTACAGCCAACGCACAAATTAATGCCGTTTTCTTTTTATTTCTCCTTTCATCCAACTCCGTGAGTGCAGCAACTGCAACACCGTTTAAAACTCCAACAGATAGCCCTTGAAATAATCTTCCTATAAGCAGCATTCCTACTCCGTTTGCCATCGTAAAACACGCAGTGCCTATAATAGCAAAGAAGATCCCAGGAATAAGAACTTTTTTTCTTCCTATCTGATCAGACAACTGTCCCGCAACAACAATAGCTGGGATAACGGTAAAGGCATAAAAAGCAAATACTAATGTTATCATGCCAGATGAAAGGCCCCATTCTTGGCGATACAGCGTATAAAGAGAAGCTGGGATATTTGTTCCAAACAGTGTAAGAAATAAACTGCATGCGACGAGCCAAAAGGATACTTTTTTACTTAGTGTTTTCTTATCTCTAAGTTCTTGTATAGCATCTGCTTTATGGATTAGCTTTTGCTGAAAGGCGGATCGCTGTGCTGTATCCACCTCCATCACTTCCATTAGTTCCTGTAGGCCGATAACAAGATTTTGCACTTGTCCTTCCTCAGCACAGCTTGCAATTCGAATCCTTGAAATTTCTTCTTTTTTGTATTTTTTTGTTGTAATTTGTTCTATATTTACTTTGTGCGTGACAAATAAATTGGATATACGTGCTAACACTCCCGGCTGATCCTTGACAAGCATCGAGATACGATATACTGACATCATGAAGCGCTCCACTCCCTTTTTTAGACAAAAAAGTACTTACTTACATTGTAAGATTGAATAATTATAAAGTCTATACATTTGTAAGAAAATATAACATTAAAAATTATTTGTTAATTTCCAGCTGAAAATTCCTTGCTATATCACAGCTTTATACGTTCCATATCTTTAGAATAAAAAATTAAATCGTTTAATTTATCAGAAAATTCTTGCATAAAATTATGCATATTTTCTTACAATTCCACCCCTCCACGCAGTAAAATAATTTTATTTAAAACTGGAAAGTATAAGGAATAGTACATCGTTTCTAATTATGCGCTTCTCTTTTTCATTTTTGTATGAATATACAGACATAAATTAGACATAATCACAACTTGTTTTTTAAAAATTACATAGCTAAATTCATACAGATTTTGTACACTATATAAGACATAATTTATTCTAATAATACGGATTGCAGCTTTTATCACCCTTTAGCAAATTTTTGCGCAATCATAACACTGGTGCAATCAGTCTTTAGTTCAGGAGGTATCATTTTGGAAGTAAAATATTTAACAGAAGTAGAAGCTTTGGCGTTAAAAAAGCTGAAAATTTATAAACAAAGCCGTCTCCGCTCTATACTTCGATCTATGGTTGCTAGTATGTTTATTGGTTTCGGTGTAATTGTTGCATTTAAAACTGGAAATTTCTTTTATATGGTACAATCTCCAATGGCCTATCCAATGGCAGCCATCGTTTTTGGAGCAGCTATCATTCTTATTGCATATGGCGGAGGAGATTTATTTACAGGAAATACTTTTTATTTCACTTACGCCGCACTCCGAAAAAAAATAAGGTGGTCAGAAGTGGTTAAAGTTTGGGGGACAAGTTATATCGGCAATATTTTAGGTGCTGTCTGCTTTGCCCTTTTAATTTATTTGACCGGATTATTTAATTCACCGGATGTGAACGGCTTTTTATTATATGTGGCAGAACATAAAGTGCATGCACCAATTTCTGAACTGTTTTTCCGTGCCATTCTTTGTAACTGGCTAGTCTGTTTAGCCTTCTTTATTCCAATGACCTTAAAGGGCGACGGACCAAAATTATTTGCCATGGTACTGTTTGTCTTCTGCTTTTTCATCTCTGGTTATGAGCACAGTATTGCCAATATGTGTACCTTCGCAATTGCTTTAGTACTGGATCAGGATCCAGCTATTAACTTTGTCAGCGTTATACGAAATATCATTCCTGTTACACTTGGGAATTTAATCGGCGGCGTATTTTTTATGGGTGTGATGTATTACTTCATTAATAAACCTTTTATGGATTTAGAGGAAGAAGAAAACAAAAAGTAATAAGAAAAAAAAGGAGAATCCTATCTGCCTAAGCAGTTAAGATCTCCTTTTTTTACTGATTATTTTAAGCTTTGAACAGGAACATTAACATCATCGAGGTTAATATGCCCCCAGCTTCCCAACCCATTGTCCACGACTTTTATATAACATTCTGTTCCAATATAGGCAGCAGCATCCCAATATTTTCTTGCATAGGTTTCTGTATTGGCTCCAGTCTCTTTAAAAATCTCCTTGCCATCAGAAGCTCTGACTAATGCAACATATAATTTGCTGATATCATTTCCTCCAGCAACCAAAAGATCAATTTTTCCATCATCACCTAAAATAAAATTTTGAGATTTTAATGTTCCTGTTTGATCATCTCCTCCATCTTTAAAACCCCAAAGATGAAATGTTCCGTTTTGATTAAATGGTCCTCCCCAGAAAGTAGTATCCGAGGCTGCATCTCCATTGCTAAACGCATTTCCAGCAACGATCGTCCAACCGTCCAAATTGCCGCTTTCAAAATCATGATTCGTTAATTCCAATGTAGAGTTTTTTTGTCGTGTGTTCTGGAATACAGCAGTAGCATCCCAGACATTCAATCCAAATTTTCCTGATTGGAAAGACGTATCATTTTTATCAATAACTAAACGGTCATCTAAATAGATTTTAAAGTTATCTCCAACTACCACTACTTTTAAATGATACTTTTTATTTACATCTAACGTAGTTGGATATTCAGCTAACACGGTTGCTGTCCCGTTTACAAATTTAAAGAATTTGACGACATCGTTTTTTGCGTCAACATTTGCAAGGTAGCTGTTTTTTGCATCATCACTGGAGCGGAATACAAGGGCGCCAGCACCTTTTCCATTGCCGTCTTTCACTGTTATATCCGATTCATACGTAAAGTTCGTGCCTGTTTTTGAAGATATGATAAAGGAATCTCCATCGGATCGTCCTTGTTTTCCCTCTATCGTATCTGCCCATAATCCATTAACCGTAGTCCAGCCAGTTAAATTAGACTGAAATGGAGTCGTTCCCCACACTTTATTTAATTTGTGTACAGTTAAAGAATTGATTTTCGCACTCCCATTTACAGCGTATACCTCCAAGTCCTTGCTGGACAGGTTTGGAAGGATAATATCTGTCAGCACTTTTTGGCCGTCATTTCCAAACACTTCAACGGAAGAACGGTCTACAAAGATGCGAAGCTTTATTTTGCCGTTAACAGGCTGCATCGTCGCATTATGCTTCCCTGTAAAAGTCGGATTAAAGCTTACATTGCCAGAATTAGTCCGGTCAATGGACAGCTGTGCTGTATTTTTATCATAAGCTATTTTTGTGTATTGGCTGCCTCCCTTGCGGACATTAAATCCGAATTCCGTCGCAGTGGATCCGCTTACATCAAACTCTGCATTAATCTCCACTGCGTCTCCTGTAACACCTGTCAGTAAATTGCTACTTGTAGGAGTTATCGTTTTATTTGTCCATGTATTTACGGCTCCTCGAATCGATTGCAGCTCCGTTACTGGTGTTTGAACCAGCCTAATTCCTTCAGAAAGCGTCTTAAGCTCCAACGTTCTAGGAATCGTCATGGCGCTTCTCCAAGGGCTTGTAGGAACATCGTTGGCGTATTGCCAGTTGCTCATCCAGCCCAGCCAGATTCTCCGACCATCAGAAGCTGGAATATCAGACCAAGAAACAGCAGCATAGAAGTCTTTTCCATAATCTGTCCATAACACCTTGCTGGCATCATTATCATTTACAAAAGTCGTTCCATTGAAGGTACCTACAAAATATTGCATGCCGGATCCTCCAGCAGCAGCTCCATTGCCTAAGCTGATTTGCAGCACCCATTTCTTTTGAGTCGAACTTCCATCGACGGGTAGCTGGAATAAGTCCGGACATTCCCATACTCCTCCATGGCTTCCCTGTCCTTGCCCAAAATCGCTTGCAAATGTCCATTGTTTTAAATTGGTAGATGTATAGATTTTTATTCTGTCACCTGCGGCAAGAACCATCACCCATTTTTGTGAATCTTCATGCCAAAAAACCTTTGGATCTCGGAAATCACTTAGCCCCGGGTTGGGAATAACCGGATTTTCAGAATATTTCGTCCAAGTCCTGCCTTTATCATTGCTATAAGCTATACTCTGAACTTGGGTTCCATTTTTATCTTGTGTATACATGGCTACTAATGGCTTTTCTGTTCCTGTTTGAAAACCACTCGTATTATTCCAGTCTACTACAGCGCTTCCAGAAAAAATGGTTCCATTATCATCTGGAGCCAATGCTATAGGAAGCTGTTCCCAGTGGACAAGATCCTTGCTGACTGCATGCCCCCAATGCATTGGTCCCCATTGCAAACCATAGGGGTGGTATTGATAAAATAAATGATATTCTCCTGCATAGTACACCATTCCATTCGGATCATTCATCCAATTCGCTTCTGGTGTAAAATGATATTGAGGACGGTATTCTTCATTATAATAATCTGTATCAGCGGCCCTTGCAGGAGAAGCCATTGGCAGCAAAATAATGAAAAGAAACAATATGCTGATTACGATCGATTTCTTTTTCATTTTATTCCCTCTTTCATTTTTATAAAGGAGAAAACAGCTCGATAAACTCTTTTCGAGCTTATTTTTTATATAATAAATGAGCAACCAGCATCGTATCTTTATGTTTGCCGACGGCAGTAATAGTCCCATTTAAGTATTTTGTTCATACGGAGACTAGTAATGCACCACAAAGAGAAAAATGCTAATTAAATGGATAAATTCTTTCATTTAAATGATGAATTCTTATTTTTTCAAGTAATGGACATCACGAATTTCATAAAACTTTTGCTAATTGCACCACTCCCTTCTTTAAACTTAAAAAACCAACTACTCTCTCAACATCTGAATACTGGAGATGTTTTATAAGAATAATTTATTTACTCTGCATAGATACAATCATAGTTTATAACATTTGTTATGAAAACGCTATCATACTTTGTATCCTAGTAATTCTTCCTACATTTTTGTAAAAAAAAAGCAATTTTATTTTTGCTCTTTTTTTCTTTTTATTTTCACAATGAATCACTATAAATCATGAATTCACGTGATGTAATTGCGAATAGTTCTTTTCATGGATATAATAGGAAAGGTTATTTTTCTAATATCATAATAATTCTCTCTCCGCCTACAAAAATATTTACTGCGACATTTATCACTGCCAACAAGTATGCTGATAAAATGCATTTTTATCTTACCAGGAGTCAGCAAACCAATCTTTTTACTTACTTCAATATCGAAAGAACAAATTTTATATAAATATGACCATCGTTAATTCGATGAAAATATTTGAACATTCTTTTGAAACAAGGAGAGCCCGATTTTTTACATTAAGAAAAAAAGCGCAAGCGCCCTTGCTCATCGACAGAATAAGCTGGACTGAATCGAGTGAGATAAAGGAAACACGAAGAACGTAGTGATTCGATGTTGACTTATCGTAGACGAGGTGAGGGAAGTGTTGAAGTCGATAGGGTGCTGGAGCTAGACACTTGTCAGACTTCAGAAAACTTATACTTCTTATCTTTTAAGAAAAGGTTGCCAAATCAGCGTATCTGCTGCTGATTTGACAAACCTTTTCATGTTCATTCAGTATTTGCTTATGTCCGATTCAACTGTTTGGATAATCACTGGTTTCTTTTTAGGATCAAGCCATTTTAAAATCGATACAACGTTATCATTGCTAACCGCTGTACATCCTAATGTATAGCTTCCTTTTGCAATATGAAAAAAGATCGCGCTGCCCTTCCCTTTTACTCTTTTTGTATTATAGTCAATAACAAAACCATAATCGTACTGAGGGATATTCATGCCTTCACTTTTTTCGCCCGTTTTCTTCTTCGACTGCAGTGTATTATAATACTTGGAATTTATATTATCCACCCATACGTCATCACTTGTAATTCGATGATAAGAAAGTTTTGTTCCCGGATTTTTCTGTCTTCCAAATGCTGTCGTTATCGTATATCTACCAGCCGGTGTACTTTGTGAGCCTTCCGAAATCTGCTGTTGTATTCCTTTTTTTCCTACAATTCCATTTACAGATAAAACACGCTTCCATTTTCCATTATTATCTTTCGAAAAAGTTTGAATCAAAGCATTTGTTTCCTTTTCCCCAATGGTTGTTACTAAAATAAACTGCTGATTTTTGCCAACTGTCTTCATCTTATTTACTGCTTTTTCGCTTTCCGCTTTTGATGTCAGCACACTTACTTTTTTCACATATTTAGCCGAAACGTAACCATAAGTTGTTTTATATTTTATCTTAAACCAGCTGCCATCCTTCACTATCTCTACTTTGGATCCTTTTTTTAATGATCCAATTATTTTAGATTGGGTGCCTGGAGCCTTTCTGACATTTAAATAACTTGCTGTTGTTTCCCCTTTAAATAGCACCGTTTCCTGCGCCATAACACCTGATTTGCTAGGTGATGCTAGAAAAAAAGCAACCATAACGGTTAAAAATATAACGAGTGATTTTGTTCTCATAGCTCCTCCGCTTTTCCTTTGAAATATGTATTTTTTCCTTAAGCTTTTTTCCAAACAGCAGAATATTTCTTTTTATCCTTTGCATCCTCTTTTTTTTCTATTAAATTATGTATTTTCCAGAATTTCCATTAATGCTTCATACTGCACTTCTTTATTATCTGCCTCCAGCTTTTCAAAAAGTGCTTGTACCTCTCTTTACCCATTAAAACATTCCCTTAGGTGATGGTCGGAACCGTTTTTATTTATTGTAAAACAAAAGCCAAAAATTTTTAAAGTGATATTCTCCTCATTCTATTACAAAAGGCATTTATAGGTAAAATAATAGTTAAGTGTAGATGATTTATTAAGAGAGGATGTTGTTATATGCCATTATTACGTTTTGATTTAATAGAAGGCCGCAGCAAAGAAGAGCTTAAAAAATTATTAGATGCTGCTCATGTAGCAATGCTGGAGGCATTTAGCGTTCCAGAAAGAGATCGTTATCAAATTGTCCATCAACATCCTGAACATGAAATGATTATTGAGGATACAGGCTTAGGGTTTATCCGAAGCAAAGACCTTGTCTTAATAAGCGTCACAAGCAAAAAAAGAACACCTGAACAAAAACAAGCATTATACCGTCTATTAGCTGAAAAGCTGCAAGAAGAATGCGGCATCTCACCGGAAGACCTAATGGTATCCATCACAGAAAACAGTGAAAGCGATTGGAGCTTCGGTTTAGGAGAAGCCCAAATTTTCACAGGAAAGCTGTAAAGAGAAAACCAATGATCCTTGTGTAATCATTGGTTTTCTCAACAACAGATAATTCCTGTTGCTTACCCTAGTTACTATAATGGCAATATAGAAATATTGTCATAGGATGCTTGAAAGAAGGAAGAGGTTTTGTCCATTTCTCCCGTCAAAAGAAAACCAATCCAAAAAAGAGTATACGCATTGGTCTTTAAAGGAACGTATTTATCTATTGTAAGATTCCCTTTCTCCATGGTAGGAATCCCCAACTTAAGATAACCATTATCCTGTCTTAACCTCCAATTCTGGTTATTAAATAGAATGGATATTCTTCTGTGAAAAGAAGGAAAGCCTTTCGTTTTCTGATTCTTTTTCCAGTCCTCATATCGACTAAGTGCGAGTTTTCTAGCTTCTTGAATGAGGATAGAGGGTAGAGGGCAGTTCCCTTCGTATTGGAAAGCAAATATATGGTGTAACAATCAAATTTTTGTCATAATTTTCATAAGGAGGAATTTTAATGATAATTAACAAAGTGGAAATATATATATCAAACTTTGAAAAAACGGTTCAATTTTATGAACAAACACTTCAATTCAAGCTAATATCCTATGTTGGCAACAGCGCTTCCTTTCAAATCGGTGAAAGTGTACTCGAATTTCATAAAGATGAAATGAATAATCACTATTATCATTTCGCTTTTAATATACATAGCAACCTGTTTAAACAGGCAAAAACATGGCTCGCAGAACGGGTGGAACTGTTAAAAGAAGATAGGGAAGATGAGGTCTATTTTGAAGGAATAACAAAAGCAAATGCATGTTATTTGGAAGATCCAGCTGGAAATATAGTGGAGTATATTGCTAGAGTAGAGACTTCACCTACATCAGCTGCTAAAGTATTTTCAACCAGTAATGTCTTATCAATAAGCGAAATCGGCTTATCCACTAATGAACTGGAAAAATACGCAGAACAAATTCAAACCCTGGGGATTCCTGTCCGCAATAACAGGCAGCTATACTATGACACTTATTTGAATTTTATGGGTGAGTATGAAGAAGGGGCCTTCATTATTTTAGGACCACTAGGAAGAAGGTGGATATTTTCAAATAAAGTTTCTGTTGCAACCCCGGTTGTTATTCATACGGATAGAGGGATTATTAGTACTTTGTGATGTTTCTTTTTTAGTGCTAGAATCTACGTACATACACACTATGCGGATATTCTAATACGTGCAAATATTTATATACAAATAAACCGGTTCCCACAAATGAGAAACGGTTTAAAATCTTATTCTTTGATACCGGTCGGGGCGAACCAACACTCCAGAAGGAACACGATTTTGAATCGTGTGCGCCAGTCTATTTTACCTCACTGCCAAAATCAAAATCAGAATTAAGCACCGAATAAAACAGAATAAAAACTAAATTGTGGTCAAAGGTTAGCCGCCTTATCCTACTCTATTCTTATATCTATTCCAATATTAATTTATCAAAAATTATATCTTTCAATGCAAAAAAGAAACCTAATAACAACCCATAACTAATATCACTTAATTTATAGTAATCACTTAAACCAATACTAATAGTAATAAACATAATTAAAGTTATGTTACTTAATAACTTTTTTCTCTTAAATTTACTTGTTAATCTTTGAATTGGAAGAAATAACTTTAACATACTTTTATTTAATGCATTTAATCCTATAGAGCATATGATAGAAAATATAATAGCTACTGTGATTATTATCACAAAAGAAAGCACTTCTATAACCCCCAGTAAATTACAAATTTTATTAAAATTTACTAAATTATAGTTAATATAAATACAAATTACAACATATTCCTAAGATAATGTATATATTAAAACACATATCTGTTCTTTATCCTAAAATCAATTATTTTTTGTGTAAGCATGGTCTTTCTTTACAAAAAACACAAAAAAATCCTTCTCCATTTAATTAATGAAGGATTGAAAACCAATTTATTTAACTAAAAACAGTGAACATACCTGTCATCTCTGGAGAATGGTCTTTAAATCCAAACTGTTCGTAAAAATTATCCGTACCATGTGATGCGAAAAGACCAACAAAAACTGCACCAGACTTAATATTATTTATATATTCTAGTAACCGTTCAATTATTTTTTTACCTACACCACTGTTTTGATACTCTGGTAATACTGCAACATCTTGAATATAGAAGTACATCGCACCGTCACCAACAATACGCCCCATGCCAATAACTTTTTCGTTCTTAATTGCAACAACAGCATACACAGAATTTTCAATTGAATGTTTACTGCTATATATATCCACTGTTCCCCATCCTACGGATTCCCACAAAAATTTATGTTCCTCAACAGTTGGGGGACGATTAACAACTTCATAATTTTTATTAGTCATTTTTACCAACCACCTATCTTATAAAATTGGTGGTTATTGAAAGGCATAACCACCATAATTAGTTTTCTTTATAAGAATTTAGCTCCATGTTATCCCTCTCCTTTTCATCAATTGTAGAAAATTATACCATCGTTTGAATATTATAACAAAGGAAATAAAATAATAAATCATTATTATACACCATTACATCCTTATTTTTAAATTTATTAAAGGTGAAAAGGGTCTATGTTTATCCATTACATCGTCACTAAACAGATTCACATACACTCTTACCATTTCCATACTTGTATGCCCTAAAATTTGTTGTAACTCAAAAATTCCTGCTCTATTCTTAACGCTCAACTTTGCAAAAGTATGTCTAAACGTATGGCAGGAGCATCTAACCCCTTTTATATCCGCTTGTTTTCCGTAAAATTTCACTCTGTTCTGGAATTGCCTTTTTGACATCGGCTCACCATCAAGTGTGACAAACAAAGAATCGGTTTCCATTACACCACGAATTTGTATATATTTCTGTAATTGCGTTTTCATTTTGGTTTGTATCGGTACTATACGCTCTTTATACGACTTTGTATTCCGAATATGAAGTTTAGATTCGTTCCATAAAATATTTTGTACACAAACCCCTTCCAATTCGCTCACACGCACGCCCGTTTCAAGCAGTAAAAGCATAAAAGTGTATAATCCCTCACACCTACAAAGGAACGCAAATTCGGCTGATTAAAAAGCGTTTGAAGTTTTTCGTGTGTAAAGGTTTCAACTACTTTTCTACGGTCTTTGAGTAATTGAATATCGGTAAGCGGATTGTTTTTTATGTGTCTTTCACGTTGAAGGAAATTAAAGAATGCTCTAATGGCTCTTAAACGAGTGTTAATGGTGACGGTCTGCAATCCCATCTCTTTCATAAAAAGAATGACATTACGCTTAATATGCTCTTTTGTAATGGTGTCTAATGAGGGATTTATGCCTTGTTCTCTTAGGAATTTGAAGAATACAGATAATTCATTTCTGTAATATTGGATTGTTTGCGGTCTTAGATTTCTGATTTGGCAATCATCAACAAATAAGGAAAAAGCGGTTTTGAAATCAATTTCTTTTACAACCTTTGGTGAGTTGTTAACGGATAATTCTTTAATTGATAATTCATTTGTACGCCTTGCCATATTTTAATTCCTCCTTATTTATGACAGGGTACGCACACGATTTTATGTACACGATATTTTTATAAGAATCGTATTTGAAATAAATAAAAAACGTTTCTTACAAAGTGTAAGAAACGTTGATTTCATCGCATTGGCAAGCAATTTATTGATACCGGTGGTCGGGGTCGAACCGACACTCCAGAAGGAACACGATTTTGAGTCGTGCGCGTCTGCCACTTCCGCCACACAGTTGGTATATCAATGTTTACAGTAGTTTTAGTCAATGCTAATTATCTAATTGTCCATACGATTATTAAATACCTTTGATATGAAGTTAATCAAAATTCCAAACTATTGTCAATAATCATTATTATATATCAACCTTATTAATGAAAGCCTTGCTGGATAGATACGAACTCCCGACCGACGCCTTAGAAGGGCGTTGCTCTATCCAGCTGTGCTACTGAGACTGACGCTATTTATTAGCCTTTATGTATAACGGTCACTTTTCGAACTTAGACCGATTGACTTATTTTCTATTATAATGGCACATTCTTTGTAATTCAACAACTAAAGCATCTGTGTATTTGACACACAAGAAGATGAATCAACTATGAGTTTATCCCGCCCGCCGTTGTCCAAGCGACTAATACTCCCTTATATTTCTCCTACAACCAAAAAAGGACCCTCTTTAAAAGGTCCCTAAATATTGGCCGACGCCATTTTATTAACCTGTCTAACACAGGTCCACTTATCCCACGGTACTAGAACATGATTTTGAGATTTGTTATCCACCCCATAAAAGATAAATGCAACAGAGAGCTTCTCTGCGACACCCTTTGAGGTGGCTCTGATTTTATAAAAAAAAGAGAGCTAGCATTAAGCTAACTCAATAGGTTGTTAAATTCATTTTTAAATTCGTCTCTTTTATTCACATCTTCAGAGTTATAAAAAGGTAAGCCAATTAAATTATAATCTTTATTTTGGAAAATTGTCTTTACCTCATAATCATTTTTAATTTCTTGTAAAAACTCTTCTTTCCAAGCGTCTTTTTCCAAAAGATGACCACCCTTTGGCTCAATAAAGACTTGATATATAATTTGTTTGTTATCATCTTTCTTAGATAAGAATAGTACAAAGTCTGGCTCTACTGCTTTACCGTCTGAATATCTGTATAATTTAAAGTGTCTTTCATTTCTTAACAAATAAATCTCTGAGTATGTTTTCTTTAATTCCTCATAAGCTGACTTAATAAACAGCACCAATTTTTTCTCTTCTGAAGTGCCAAAATTCTCCTCAAATGCGTACCACTCTTCTGTACTTAAATCTAAATAATTTGAAGCTACTTTTGGAGCTTTCATTGGAAAGCCGGTTTCACCATCTTCACCATCTGACAAATTGAAGTTTAATATTTTATCTTTGAAAACATGCTTGATACCATGAGCAATAAATGTTTTGGAACCATATTTTTTGTTTGTTTCTTTACCAATATCTTTTGAAACATCTTCAAGAACGTTTGAAACAATATTAAGCTTCTGTTCTGGGGTTAAATTTATAAATTGCTTTTTCGTTCCAGTTAATTCAACTCTAAGTTTTGAAAGGTATTCCTTTGAGCTTATAAATTCACTAATGGATTTTAAGTTAGGGTAATGACCTTTCAAGTTGGAAAACTTATAAAAAGAATTTCTTTGTAATGCTTTTCGGATTATCGACTTTCCAAACCAGCCTAGTTCCTTTTCAGTTTTTTCAACTACCTCATAATCTTGCTCAAGTTCTTCGCTTTCCCTTATTAAAATAACCTCGGAAGTGAAACCAGTGTTTAATGATAACTTAAAGGTTTTCTCTTTGATTTTATTTGCTAATCCAACAATCTCTGAGTTATCCCTTATTTTAAGCTCATTCACCCAAATGACACCTAGTTTATAAAAGTCGGTTTTCTTAAACTCTTCCTTCAATATAAAATTTCGCTCAACAGTATTTGAAGGTTTAATACCAATCGTATCAAGTGCTTTATTCAATTCTTGTATGTACCTTGGGTTGTGTGAGCTATGGTAATAAAGCTCTTCACATACCCTAAGTGAATTTTTTAAATCATCATCATATTTCCGTTTATACAAGGGTTGTGAGCTATCTATTTGAAATGGACAATTTCTCGCTCCCCTACCAATTAACTGAGCTTCAGCCATAGTTGTTTTGCCTACTTGTCCATTTCTTGAGTCACGAGTGTCATAAAGTCTAACTATATCGAAAAGGTTTAAGACATCCCAACCCTCATTTAATGCGTCTACCGCAAACACAGCACGAATTTGATTATCGTTATCCTCTAATGAGTTAATAATAATTTGATTGCTTTTGTTTTCTGAAGAGCTATCAACAGAAATACATTTATCCTCAGAGAAAGCTGTTTTGAGCTGTATAACGAGATTTTCAAGAGTTGTACCACTTTGGTCAAAATAATTAAATGCTTTCTTTATAATTGAATCCTCTTCAGCGTTATCTCTAATTTTTTGCAAATCAGTCACATTTAGATTTTCGATTTTTTCAATAAACTCCTCTTTAAACTCTGAGGAGACAATTGTATTTTCGTCTCGTCTTTTTGGTGGATTGACATAATTTGCTTTAAACATAACGACTGGTTTAATTATTTTGTTATGGTCAGCAAAAAGCTTATATCTATACTGGCTTAAAACTATCGCTTGCAAAGCTCTTTCTATTGTAGATAAGTTAGCTTGGAGAACCTTAACCTCTTTAGAAAACTTGTCCAAATAAAACTTTTTTAAGTTGTAATCATAAATAAGCTTATTTTTATATTTGTTAGCTATAACTTGCTCGGACAAATCCGCTGTGGCTGTAAACTCTAATAGTAAATTTTCTTTATTTGACATGAAAATTCTATTTACAGTACCTTCCCAGCTCAATACTTCCCTAAATTCATTTTGAGTAAGCTTCTTATTCTTTACCGCTTTTGTTTCTGCGTTCAAATGGTGAGCTTCATCTGAAAGCATGACAATTTTCTGGTCAATAAAATCCTCATAGGTTATTGAATTTTCTTTAGGGTTATTCATTCTTGTGTGTAAGCCTTGTGTAGTAGTGAAATGAATATTTATTTCATTCTCATTAACCCCTTGGAAATTATCCACCTCGTTGATAGTAACAATTCTACTTCCAATATTTATACGGTTATTAAAAAGATATTTGCTTGACTCTTCATTTAAAAAATTCGTTCTAGTTTTTTCTATTATATTTGTACTATCAACAAAGAAAATAATATTCCTATAACCAAGCTCGTATAGATATAAAATAGAGCCTGCCATTATAAGTGTTTTTCCACTCCCAGTAGCCATTTGAAAAAGTAATTGGGAAGGCTTTTCTCGTCTATTGTACTTTTCCATATAAAACATAAATCGTGAAAAAGCTTCTTTTTGATATTTTCTCAATTCAAATTTAGGGTTAATATTTTGAAGAATTGAATCTGGTATTTCTTTAGGGAGCATGTCCATTTTTTTTAACGAATTAAGATTATTTAATAGCTCAAATTGCTCATTACTCATTTTTTAACTCCTAACTTCCCTAATATCATTAGTCTTTTAATGAGTAGAATTTTTCATTTAGTATTTTATCTTCCTCACTAATTTCAAAATCCTCATCTTCAATTTCTGAATAACTTTGATATAAAAGGTTTTTATCAAGAACCTCAATTAAGAATTTCTTTTTGTCATCAAATGAAAGCTCTTCAAAATCATTTATATTTTCATCAATATCTTTTGGGTTAATTTTATAGCTTAAAAAAGCTTCTTCTTGCATTTTGTGCCATGTATCAAGTAATTCATTTTCTTGTTTAGCTTCCGCAATCTTATCTACCCAGAGCTGGTTTAGTTTTCTTAGTTCACAGTAAATAAAAGAACCTCCACCGCTCCAATTAAATTCTACTGAAATGCCACCTTGTTCTCCTTCAACAACTTTTTGCAATCTTTTAGCTGTAATATCTTCAATATAATCTAACTGCTCTACTGCAATATATTGTCTTTTTAACTTATGAGCGACAGCAGCTGTGGTTCCGCTACCAACAAAAAAATCCATAACGAGGTCGCCTTCTTCTGAAGCTAAAGCTATAAGTGTTTGTAATAATTGTTCTGGTTTAGGGTGTTTAAAAGCTTTATCATCATTAAACAATGCTTCTATCTCGTCTTTAGCTGTTTTATTAGTGCCTACATCATCTAATATTGAACGTAAAACCTTTCCCTCTTCTGGCTCATAGACTCTGTGATGAACTGTCCAACCATTTCTGGTCTCAATAACCCTAATTAAACCACTCTCTCGCTCTTCCCTAATCGTGTTAGCTGACTTCTGAGAATTTATAGTAATCATAGTTCCGTCTGGACATTCAACCTCTACAACAATAGGATTTTGTAATCCGTCTCTTGAAAGGGTATCCCAGTAAAATCTCCGACCATTATTTTCATCTGTTTCTCTATATCTCTTTAAGTATTCTGGGGTGTATGGAACCCTCCACTTTTTCTTATGAACATCTTTACTTTTGTTTTTTGCATAAACAAGAATATAATCATGGTCTAAAGCTAGGTAAGTTGAATCATTACCCCCACCTTTTCTTTTCTTCCATATGAGGTCGCCAACAAAGTTTTCCCTATCAAAAATTTCATCACAAAGAACCTTTAAATAAGCGTGCTCTATTTCATCAGTATTTATAAATATGACTCCATCTGGTCTTAAAAGCTTTTTAGCAATTTCCAGTCTATTTTTCATGAAAGTGAGCCATGTAGAATGAGTAAAAGTATCGTTATACATGAAAGTATCATTCTCAGTATTATATGGAGGGTCAATATATATGACTTTTACTTGTCCAGCATAAACTTCCTTCAAAGAATGTAAAGCTAATAAGTTATTTCCTCTTACTAAAA
This sequence comes from Niallia sp. 03133, assembly GCF_052663225.1. Taxonomy (NCBI): domain Bacteria; kingdom Bacillati; phylum Bacillota; class Bacilli; order Caryophanales; family Bacillaceae; genus Niallia; species Niallia sp. 03133. The sequence goes on along the minus strand of NZ_JBQTCY010000001.1, from coordinate 16,777 downwards.
AGTTATCTTTGATTGAAATATTTTCGACCTCATGAATACCGTTTTCGTCATATCTCTTGAAATTGGTCAATACCTTTGGTGCTAATAATTGGTCAATCTGGTCTGGAGCAAGAAGCTCATTCCAAAAAACTTCGCTTCTCTTTGCTTCCTCTTCAGACTGTCCACCTTCAAGAACACAATCCTTATGAGGAAACACTAATGAAACATTTTTAGACTGAGATATGAATTGGTTTTCTGTGTTAAGTAAGCCAATTTTATTTTTGTAAGAAGTGTAACTATCTGAAAGGAAAGACTTATTGGTAATAAAGCGTTGAAATTTCACCTTATCAAACACCAAAACACTACCTACTTCTTGGAAGAAGTGCTTTTTAAGTCCATCATGTTCCAATAACAAATTTAAGAAAGCTGAATCAAGGTTTAGTGCTAAATCCTCAATTTTAGCTTTATTCACTAATCCATCAATTACCAAGCGTTCATCACTTTTAATTACTTGAATAAACTCATTTAATAGATTTTGCATGACTTCTCTCCTATTCAAAAAAAATTCACCTTAATATTAAAGATAACATAAAACTAGCGAAATTTTACATTATAACATAAATGAACGCATATAGAAGGAAGGTGTAATATTTTTAATATAAAAAAAGAAAGAGCTACCTCACCAGCATTAGCTAGGGAGTAACCCTCTCTTTTCTTGCAATAGCAAGATTTATCAAAAGTTCTGAATGGTATTCTTTTTTCTTTTGGCAATTCTCCTTTTTTGTAAATAAATCTATTTAATTATAGCAAGTCACTATTGCTTTTAAAGTGACCGACGCCATAGAAGGGCGTTGCTCTATCCAGCTGAGCTACCTTATATACCCGCTGTTTAATCTTTTTATAATAATTATGTGCTCAGCGGTTTTGAAGACTGTATCGTTAATTCAAATGGGTACACAATCGCAAGAAAGCCCGCAAATCAACGTTTATCTTCACTCCCAAACGGATTTATCAAGTTATCTAGTTCAGTTTTATCGTAGTCGCTACAGTTTTATTATAGTTTGCGTATCGTATAGTTTGCAATATTAAATGTCCCTATTAATAAGCCTTATCTTCATATGTTCCATCTGAATTGGGATTATACTGAATGATGCTCATTATATATAATTTGAAGTAATAATAATAGATTCACTAGTATCTAATACAAAATCGTATTTTTCCAAAACATCATTAGTCCAGTTTTCAGGAATTGAAGATGTTGCTAACTCATAGCCTGCTGGGTCTATCCAACTAATCATTTCCCCTACAAGTAAAGGAAGCACTCTCCATTCTTTTTTCTGAGCTTTATTAAAGTTTTGAGATAACACTGCTTTGATATTACGTTGTACTCGTAATGGACTCTTATTTTTACTTTTTGAAATAAAGCCCTCTCCCCATGTTCTAATTTTAGAAGCGTTTAATACATCATCTGTTGAGTCAAAAACAGAAACATTTTTATAATAATCCAATGCCCTTTCCTCTGCATCAGAACGAGTAAAGTCTATTCCATGAGCCATTAAATAGGCTGCAACAGGGTCTAATGTACCCCATACAATTAATTCTTTTAACCAAAAAACAATCCAAGGTAATCCTGTCTCTGGCCAATCCTCAATTTTCGTTTCTCTCAGCGAATTTCCATGCGCATCATCAATTGATAAAGAAATAACGCTCCCTAATCCCCAGTTAAATATGTATTCAAAGTTCCTTTTTATATATCTTATCCATTTAGATTTTTGCTTACTATTTGGTTTACTATTTGTAGTACTTGGGCTTAACCACCAATGAAGTATTTCTTTATAGTCTATTTTTCCTTCGCTACTAGGTATTTGAAACTTATTTAATTTTGTAATTTTTTCTATTGTTGTTGAGATATAAGCAATTTTCTCTTCAGATGAACATCCTGCATAATCAATCCCATCCTTTAAATGTTCATTAATATTCTGATACTCCTCTATTAATTGATTAGCATTTCGTGGCGATAAACTGGTACGGTAAAAACGCCGTCTTATATTTTCATCAGGGTATATTTTTTCAAAAATTGCTCCGCCTCTCCTAGAAAAAACATTTTTCATTTCTTCGGTTTTTGAATTAGTAAAATACGCATAAGTTCTCTGCCATACACTTTTAAGATGCTCCTCAATTTGACTCCTTTTAACTATATTACCTTCTATGTTCTCCATCTGCTCAAATTCCACAATTGTTGGAAGTAATATGCTGTCTAAAGAATCCAAAGACATGAATAATGATTCTCCTTCTACTTCTATAGGAGATTCATTATTCAAGGGACTTGTAACTTCTAACCAATCTAAAAACTCATCTATAGACTTAGATTTAGTTAGTTTAGCCCAGTTTTCTGCTAGGTATCTAATTAATTCTGCAAGAGGACTTTTACTTTTACCCGAGTTAATTTGCTTATTATTGTTAGTTAATTCATTTATAATGGCATTATATTGCCTACGTGCATTTTGTGAACTATAATCTGAGCCAGCTGCTTCTAACATTACTAGACTCTTTCCCTCTGTTCCCGTACCAGGGCGTCCCGCTCTTCCTACCAGATTTTTAAATTCTGAAACACCAAGTGGTTCTCCGTTCCTTATGATTGTAGGTATAATGACTGTTTCAAAGGGGAGATTAATTCCTTCAGAAAGTGTTGAAGTTGCTAAAGCTAAATGTACAATCCGTTCATTAATAACTTCAATTAGAAGCCTAGACATTAAACCAGGCATATTTCCATGATGTACTACAACACCTCTTTGCAGAAGTTTGTATTCAAATGAATCTATTCCAAAATAATCTTCACATGACCGTATGCATTTTTCCCATAACATAGCTTTGTTCTGCTCGGTCGGAGGAGTAAAAAATTTTGGAATTTCTATTCCCTTCAATATTTTTTCAAAAAAAAATACAAAGTCTTCTGCATAGCCACTTATGTTCTGAGGTATTGAGATTAATACTGTGTGTTGATTTCCTTGGTCGTCAGGATTAACCATTTGTAATGCAGCCCAAAATAAATATGGACGTTGTCTTTTACCAACAGTTTGATTTGTATACTTTTTTGGTAATTCACTGAATAATTTAGGGAAAGTATCAAATGGATTTAGAATAAAAGGAACATCATTTGTTTCTCCCTTTTCAGAGAAATTTAAATTGCTTCCGTTAAGTAGGTCATATCTAATTTCAAAGTTACCAGTTGATATCCATTCAAGTCGCCCAATTAATTGCCTCGTACTTCTATAAGGAGTAACTTCAGGTTCTGAGTCCAATACTCCTGATACCCAGTTTGATAATTCTTGAATCCCACCATCAGCTACCGCTGACAAGGCAATAATTTTCCTTTGTTCCAGATTATAGATTAATCGATTAGCGAGCATTTCTAAACGTAACCCACGATTATCTGTCGTGATTAAAGTTTCATATCTTCCATCAAATTGAACAGAATGTGCTTCATCAATTACAACTAATGAAACCCTATTTAAGAATAATGGACCTAAAAATCTTAGTAATGCTTCTCCTTTTTCATATGTACATATCAGCACTGTTGGTTCATCAGAAGTTATCCATGCATCAGTAGGCCCCCAATCAAGACCACCGTATAATCCTGTTACTTTTATTGGACTTTCACTAAGGTTATTAAGTACCTTTGCCATTTTATTTTCTACTTCTGTTGCAAGTGCTCGTGAAGGTACTAAATACATTACTATAGGAGCAGACCCTAGCATAATATTAATTGCGGTTGGTGTGTCGACATTGTTCTTTTTAGGCCTAAACAAACTTTGAATAATCGCTAATTCCGCTATTGTTGTTTTCCCTGAACCTGTTGGAGTACAAAGAGCGAAAGATTCGTCTTTCTTTAATCTCTCAATTCCTTTAATCTGTGAATACCACGCTAATGACTTACCCTCTAAGTAATTATTTCGCAAATACCTTTGAAAAGCCTCTCGTCCCGCCTGTTGTGTATTAATAGAAAGCTCTCCTACATGACGTCTCAATGAATTTTTGCTAAATTCTAAGATTACTTCACCACACAATTTTGCTAGTAACCATGAATAAGGGTCTTTTCCATCCAATGCTACATTAGTTATTGCTATAAATTTTTCCTTAGCTTTTTCAACTCTACCGTCATCACCCCAACGTATGTAAGCAGCAATAATTCCAAGAGTTCTGACAGTTTCATTGATTATCCAATGATGGATACTCATAGAATAGTTATCTATTGGCTTTATTTCATCTTTTTCAGATTCCCAATACTTTATTAGCAGGTTCATTAGCTCTTGGAAGTCAGCTTTTAATAGAGCACCAAGCAAAAGGGATTCATTTGTTTCAATCGAATTTGTTTTTAATAAGCCCATAGCAAGAGCAGGATACCCTGCTAATTGATAAGCTGATGCTGACAGCAATCTAAGTGGTAACTGATTAGAATTTAATGTTGGATGAGATAACCATTCTAATATTTCACCAGCTCTTTTTAATAGTCCTCTCCACTCTTGACCATCGGAATCTTTTTCGAATAAGCCTGCATCAACTAGAGACACAGCATCATTTAAACGATTGGAAAATTCCTCTTCATTTTTCCACCCTTTTAATCCTGGCTGTTTCATACTAAGTCTAGTAAATTGACTATATAATTTGGCAACAGAAGGAGGAAGTATATTTTTATTAATTTGATGTCTAATTTCCCTAAATAAGTCTCTTACTTCATCATCATTTTTCGCCATTTAGTTAATCAACCTTTCTATAAATTTCTTTAATCAAGTCTTCCACGTCAGTTAAATGAATTTCAACAGCTTCCAGTTTCCTTTCCCCCAGGTATTTTTGGTGAGGTGTATCTAACGGAATCCAACTTTTCCTCGTTTTAGGTCTCACAGGAGACTGCCCGCAAACATAACTCACTAGGTCATATCTTTCACACTGTTGACCATTTAAATATAGTTCGCGTAATGATTGAATCCATATTAACGATTCACTGTCACCATAGTCACTCAAAATGTCAATTATTCGTCTGATTTCCACTGGTATTAGATTTTCGCTACTTATTTTATTGTGGGCATCTGAAATCATGCTTTCATGATGACTGGCTGTACACTTAGCTTCACAAAAAAGCACTTTAACAATCTTGTTTTTGTTATCCAAAACAAAGGCTAAACAGTCGTCACCAGTTCTACCTGGAATGGTATTAAGTTTCTTTCCAGTAAGCCTGTACATTTCCAATTGGTCAAATGCAATCTCATGGTATCTAAATGAAAAAGCGGGGACTCTCCATCCCTTCTCTTCAAATGGAAAGAAATTCTCAGCAATTAAACCTGCAAAAACTTCTCCAAAATAACCTTTAAGGGTAGTCATATCAAATAGTTCTGGATATCCCTCAGCGGGGTCAAAACTTTCTTCATTTTCAAGTGGGTGCAGAGATATACTTAACACTTTTCTTAGGCGTAATCTAGCATCATTATGAGCTTCTTCGAAAATCCCTCTAAGTTCCTCAATTGCATCTACTCGCTTTATATTATTTTCTTTTAGTAAGCGATGTCTGTACTTTTTATCATTTGTCTCATTAACATTATTAAGGAGCCATAATGGCAATTCTTTTGATTTAATAGTTTTAGTTTTAATCATTGTTTTATACCTCATATAATAATTTTTTCTTCCTACTAGTAAATTATTACATATATTAATTGAAATACTAGAAATTTAATACAATATTTCCAAAAAACTTTATTTATCTATTTTTCTTTACTAGTTTTACCTGTAAAGTATTTTCAAATTATGCTTTTAATACACAAAGGAGAGAGATTTCCATTACTCGATGGTTTTAAAGTTGCATTGCGGGAGACATTCAAAATCTGACTGACTCTTAATTAAATTTTTAAGGTATCCTTTTTCTTTTAAGCTGATGTATTTTTCATGACCAATTATACATGGTCTAGGAGTTCTTCACCGACAACCTTCCCACCTCTGCTAGATGGTTCGTTCCTTCTACATCCTCACGACTTGGATTTGGCTGCCCACTAGGATGGTTATGTGCTACTTTGGCACTTGCACAACTACATTTTTATTAAAGGTAAAAATGTTTCACCTGGATGCACTATAGAAACATTTAACTCGATAATATGTGCTGGGTGCACTTTATTTACAGCAAGATATCCTGTCCATTCACCTTTGTTCTTAATTATTGCGATTATTGCCCTTTTGGTTCGACGAATCATTTATCTCACCTCCTTTCCAAGTTAGTAAATAAAAAATCCCCTCTTAAAAAGAGGGGGTGGCCGCCAAACATCTGTGAATCTTTATAAATGAATATACCTTGCGAGTCAGAAAAATTTCAAAAAATAACTTCTATATAAAGCAATCAATTATTTGATGGCCTCGATAAGCTCGTAATTGTTAATCAAGATGCATTACTTGTTGCCTTTGATGGCTTAATGAGGTTTGTCCCTCGCCATCCCCTGTACCATCTGGTCATTATAGTTTTATATGGTACTTCATATATTTCAGACCATTCAATCAAGGGCTTGGTTACACCGTTTATGTCTGCATATATTGTGTCTCTCTTGTTCCTGCTTTGCTCACGTGGTTCTATCCATTTGCAATTTGCAGGCTCATAATTTCCATTTACATCAATACGTTCTAGACTTAATCCTTCTTGATAACCATGGGACATTGCCCAAGAATAAAAGCATAGGAAATCACCATTCCACTCATCACAGATTGATATTGCCCGCCCTCCGTAATTTTGGTAATTCGAAGCATTTGGATTATTGCACCTGTCTCTAACTTTTCTCCATAATGCATGTATACGTGTTTTTGATAATCCGTGTTTATATAATCCCATTATTATTGACCTCCGTTGAGCTGGTTTAAGAAAAATAACCAGTTCATTCCGCAAGGTCAAGCATAAATTAATAATTTTTTTTGCTTTATATTATACTAAATGCTCTTTATAACACCCTTATTGAATCAACAAACACTTAAATATGAACCCAACCTCCATTGATTCCATTGGTTCTTTTTGTCGGCTCTTCCAGGGGCAACACAATAATCACTTATCTCAGTAATATCTCCTATGTAATCCATGGGAAGTGAATTCCAATTTTGATATACATATTGCGAAATAAATTTCCGAGCCGCAGTAATGCCCGTAAAATCAGCTCTTAGTAATTCCTTTTTTTCATTAAATACCATCTCAACTTTGTATGGCATATGTACTCTGCTTCCTGTAATGATAAAATGAAGCTCATTACTTCTATTTATATGGCTGATAATCTCTTTAGGCATTCCAGAAGAACGCCTTTTAGACTTAAATTTGTTTTTAAGCTCCAAAAAGTTTTGCAAAAGAAATCGAAGTACTTCATCATTAGTTTGAATGGCTGCCACGGTTTCCATAATTTTATCCCAAGTAAGGCGAATAACCTCTATATTTTCTTTATTAATTAGTCTCTTATGGGCCGATATTTGTGCTTCGTCCAATGTACCTCGTATTTTAAATTCAAAAAGTAAATTAAAGTTGCTCCCGCAAACCCAAGCGTCTGGAATTGAACCTGAGTTGTCTTCTAACTCGGAGTGTGTTATCCCGCTTTTATAAGGGGCAATCCCGATTATATACTCATAAGGCTTTTGTGGCTGGGGACAATTTTTTGTCCGAGTTTGTATCAATGAATTAGCAAACTGAAAATCCCTGGATTCCTCTGGTATTACTCCATAAATAAACTGGGGAAGGATTAAATAATTTTTATATTTTAAGATGCACATTAAAATATTTGTATAATGGTCTTCCTCCTGCCCCTGATACTGGAAAATGTTCATTTTCTCACCTCTTTACCCTGTTTTACATTCGAGGTCTTACAAAGTTATCCCTTCAAGGATTCTATACAATTTGATTTTTTATCGCTATTCCCTCAAGGATGAATCAGCAGGTGTATTCCATAAATAAAGTGCTCACAAGGATAAATAAGCCCTCAAACCATTGATATCACTACATTTATGACTAAAGGGCTTATCCATTTTCTGTTAGGTGTGTGTTAGTGTCAGTGAGACTAGAAGAAGTGTTGTTAATACATCCCTGTTCATACTGATTTTCCTATATTGGGCTTTAACTACTTTATTTTGGCTTTCTCATGCTTTATTTCTTGCTGCTGGTACGTTGCCATGTCATCCAATAAATCAGCCGATTTGCGACTTCTGTATGGCTCCTTTACTTGCCCTTGAATAATCTCCTCATACTCCTTATTTATTTGATTTAACGGCTTCATGCTCCTTGCTCCTTCGCTTCAATCTCCCTAACTATCTTATAAAAGGTTGTCCGCTTCATTCCTACTTTCCATTTTCCGTATGCCTGGTAAAATTCATCTGTTGGCTCCGCTTTAGGTCTGCCGAATTGAGTACCATTCTTTAAAGCTACGTCTATGCCTTCACGCTGCCTTTTTCTTATGCGTTCCCGTTCTTCGTCTGCCATCCATGAAAGGATTTGTAAAACAAGGTCGGATATAAACGTTCCCATGCTGTCTTTATGCTTGGTAGTGTCCAGAAGCGGCATATCCAAAACAATAATATCTGCCTTAATATTCTTGGTGATGTGTTGCCATTCGTTGAGTATATCTTCCTTGTTCCTTCCGAAACGGTCTAATGAATGGATATAGAGAATATCGCCTTCCCTTAAACATTGTTTCAATGCTTGATACTTTTCACGGTTAAAGTCCTTCCCACTCTGTTTATCCATGAATATATCCCTTTCCTCAATGCCTTGTGCCTTCATGGATTCAATTTGCCTGCCTTCGTTCTGGTCATTGCTGCTTACACGGACATATCCAAACTTTTTTATGTTCATTTTCTTTTCCTCCCCATTTTCATTATTAATTTATATAAACTATTCAAAAATGTACTTATAACTTAGTGAATAGTCGTAAAGTATTTTTGAACATTAACGAACAAGAAAAACGCTGTTTTTATATGCCTTCTTTACTGTTCGTAAAAGTATACTTAAATGAATATATAGAAAGGGGACAAACCCATTCAGGTAGTCCCTCAGCACTGCTTATAGGTACCCTTTTTCCTTTAAGCTGATGTATTTTTCATGCCCGATTATTACGTGGTCAAGGACTTCTATGCCGACTATTTTCCCCACCTCCGCAAGCCGCTTGGTAACCTCTATATCTTCTCTTGAAGGAGTTGGCTGCCCTGAAGGATGATTATGAGCTAAGATAGCACTGGCACAGCATCTCTTGATTAATGGTAGGAAAGTTTCCCTTGGATGCACAATGGTTGCATTCAATGAACCTGTGAAAATGGTTTGTCTAAACAAAATTTCATTCTTGGTGTTAAGTCCTAGGCAAACAAATTCTTCACGATTTAGATACTGCATGTCTTTAAGGTAATTGTAAGCATCCCTTGGGCTTCTGATAGCAAATCGTTCTTCTGCTGTGGTTGGATTTAATCTCGCCAGTCTTAATGCAGCGGTAATCTGTTGAGCTTTTACTCTACCGATACCTTTAATAGACAGTAGTTCTTCCTCAGTAACATCCAATAACTCCTGAATTGATGGGAAGCGGCTGAAAATTTTACTAACAATATAGCTGTCGTCCTTTTCACGGATCGTAGTAGCAAGTAAAAGTTTGAAAGTTAATTTATCTTATTGGTTTGTCATTATTAAATCCTCCATTTAATTGAAATAAAAAAAGGAGAGACAAAGTGTCCATCCAATTGATTGATATAAGCTTTTTCTGTATGATGTAGTTAGTTGATTTTTTTATTGATGAGTTCGTTCCTGCGGCTCATCTTTTTTCACATAAAAAAAACAGCCCTTAGAGTGCCGTAATGCATTCAAGTGCTCCAATTAAATATGCTCTTTGTACCAAACATTCACTTTCCTCCAATCACTTACTTTCCTTTTGCATTACACCCCCTTATTACGTGTTTGAATTCCTTTTTATGCCTTTCGTTTATAGCATCACCTCCTTTTATTCAGAAACTTCTTTGCTATCCAATTGTAATATTTGAGCCAACCGCCTCCTTTCATTTATCAGAATTTATTTAATCTAAAATTTCTAAAAAGTAGAAGAAAACCCTTTACAGTCAGTCATCAAGTGGTTATGTTACAAGTGTTCAAGGTATTATGTCGAGGTCTCCCCTCGTTTCCTCTCTCTAGCCATCCTTAACGGGGCGGCAACTCCTAATAAATTACCGTAAAGGATGATGATATATGATTACTCAAGAAGAAAGAGAAAGCCTTCTTAGGGCTTTGGAAATCAAACATGTTTTAGTGTATTGTGATGGCTTACCATTACACCGCTGTTTAAAAATTAAACGAGTTCACGATAACTTCAATTTAACTGAATTGGCTGCCATTCTCGGTATGGGTGTTTCTACTCTATCGGAAATAGAGAACAACCGCCGCCGCGTTCCTTACAAATACTTGGAGCGTGTAAAATCCTACCTTTACCATGAGATGTACCATGATAAACAGTTTGTAGGAGAAATAGAGCAATAATGGCTAACTGGAGACAACATCATGGCGGCAATCCTGCTGGTACTCAATCAATGAATAGGCAATCTATGAGTAAATTTGCAAAGGCTAACACTGCTTTTGCTGTTTTTGACACAGCTATGAATATGAGTGCTGGTGATGATTTTGGAACGGCTGCCTTAAAAGCTGGTGCTGGTGCTGCTTTATGGGCTTTTGCTCCATGGGTTATGGGGGCTCATTTAGCTGCTACTACATTACCAATGGCAGGAGATGCTTTATATAACACTCACAGACAGAAGGTTAACCAATGGAATATGCAGCACTTGCAAGGCACACTTGGCGGTAACTACATGGATACACAAAGAGCCTTAACAATGAGACAAGCCGCGGTACAAGCCATTGAATCAAGTAAGATGAATGCTCGCTCTGCATTAGGTGGAGAAGCTAAAATACTAGCCCAAACATGGCACAAATAAGAAAGGATGATTAACAATGACTGACCATAAACAGATAATTGAACGCTTAAAACAGCAAAACATGAATCCTGACCTCCCACAAAGCCAACGAGAAGCCAATGAGCTTCGTTGTATGTGGCTTGAAATGCTCCATAGGGAAAAACCTTCAAAGACTAAAACAGTCTTTTATGATGCAGTACAACAACGCTTAGCACATGGCTATTCCATTACTCCTAATGGGTTGCTGCGTGATTAATGTTTTTTCCTACCTATTGAGGGGGAAGCTCCAGAGGTCGGGTTTGGGCAGAGCCCAAGGTTTTATATGGGCAAGGAATAGCCTTGTATGTCCTCTCTCTTCCCTTTCCCGTTACAATAGAAGAACTGACGGAAGCCTTATTAACTGCCTATTGAGTTGGTGTCCGTCGGTAAGATGACAACAACGGGAAAGGGCAAGGCTGTCAACGGGCTTGAAGTTTTTCAGCGAAGCGGTTTGAAAAAGTTTTGCGAGGTACGAGCAACCCTTGACTGGCTTGTGGTATGTGCTTCTCTTATCGCCTTTATGGTTTTTGCGTGTGTGCTGAATAAGCGAATACTCTCTACATATGGCGCATGGTGAGAAGCCGAAGGCCAACCGAAGGCTTACAAAGGGACGCCATATTTGACGCTCTTATATTGTGCAGCAGATTAGCTGCTCCTTTTAATGTGTCTCATATTTGCGACTCGCTTCTTACAGAGAGGGGGGTGGGCATGAAACGTCATCCGAACCTTTCGGAAGGATATTACTGCCCTAAGGAATTTGAGCTATTTTTTTGCCTATATAGTGAAATTATTTCTAGTTTCCATATGGACAAGCGGAGTTTATTAAATTAAGGTTTGATTATAGAGATTTCACTAAATATATGGAGGTTTTAATATGGCGGAAAAGACAGCTTTTAAAATGGAATCGTCTGACGAACAAGGTAATACATTGAGTGTTTCTGTAGAAGGCACTTCAGATATGGCATTCTGGAAACATGATTTAAAAATCGAGGCGGTAAAGGCTCTACTTGAAACGGTGGACAAGAAAGACTTTTATGAAGATGGAAAAGAAGATGAGTTTCACAAATCTATTCAGGAGTTAAGAAACCTATTAAATTCTTTAGAAATGTAGTAAGGATTTTGTATTTTAGGTAGAATGCTATATTGTGATTTTAGGGCTCTCATAACTTGATTGTATGTACACTTAAGAACCAAATTAGGTGCTTCCACTACACCCTTTACCCTTGTGGATCTAAGGTTCGTAACGTCGTTGGAACCATTCACAACTACATTATTGCTCAGAGAAATTTGAGCTATTTTTTTGTCTCTGGTATGTCAACACAAAACTAGACAACTTTTTTAAGGTGTTCAAGTTTATATTCAATTGGGCTTAAATATCCTAATGTTCCATGAATTCGTATGTAATTGAACCAATTCACATAGTCGTATAATTCCCTAGATAATTCTTCTAAACTAGTAAAATGCCTTTTTCGAATACATTCTGTTTTGATGATTTTAAATGTAGCTTCTGCTACTGCGTTATCATAAGGGCAGCCTTTCATGCTTAATGATCGTTTAATATTAAATGTTTCTAATGCTTCATCTATTAATTTATTTTTAAACTCATTTCCCCGATCCGTATGGAAATACTGAATTTTACGCAAGTCTTTCTTGATCGATGAAAAGGCGCGATAAACCAGTGATGCATCTTTGTTTGGACCACAACTATGACCAATAATTTCCCGATTAAAGAGATCAACAAATACACATACGTATTGCCACTTTCCATCTACTCTTACGTATGTTAGATCACTTACAACCACTGTCATTTCTTTCTCTTGATCAAATTCACGGTTTCATTCGTTTTGCTGGCTAGCCTCGTTACACTTAGTAGATTGCGGTTTAAACTGTGCTACTGTATAGGAAGATACTAGACCTTGTTCTTTCATGATACGGTCAATTCGGTGTCTGGAAACCTTATATCCTTGTTTTTTTAACTCCACCTTGATCTTGCGAGTGCCATAGTTTTGACGACTTAAGTGAAAGATTTCGATGATTTTTGTTGTTATCTCGTCTTCTGATAGCCTTTCTTTCGTCTCATAATAATAGGTACTTCTTTGAAGTTGCAGGACTTTGCACATTGCTGATATCGAATATTTGTGCTGGTTGTTTTTGATCACATTTACTTTCGTCCTAGTATCAGCGCTGCTTGCTTTAAAATATCGTTCTCCATCTGTAGCTGTTTTAGCTCTTTACGAAGTTTATTTAATTCTTGTTGTTCAGGAGTTAAATTATCACTTTCCTTGAATGAGCCAGATGTTTGATGTTGCTTAATCCATTTGTCTAACGCAGAAGGGGTTAACTCATATTCACGAATAATATCCTTTCTTGGTTTTCCGTTCAGATATAGTTGCACCATTTGTTGTTTGAATTCCGCTGTAAAAATTCGGCGTGCTCTTTTGGTCATAGTAGATTCTCCTCTTATTGTCTTATTCGTATTCTACTTGACCTTAAAATACCTGTCCAACTAAGTGTAGCCTATCCAGGTCAAACTAAGGGGGATTTTGTAGAAAGAAGCTAGGAGGTATAGAATGGACAAAGTAACATTAATGCATGAAGCATACCTGAATTTTACCGGCTGGAGTGAACGCCATGCTTTAAAGCAGACAGCTAAAGATAGAATAGATAAGCTTACAAATATGGGGATGTAGGAAGTTATATCTAGTGGAAAAGGAAAGAAGACTATCTACACATTCCTTATCCCTCCTGAGTTCTGGAGATTGCTGCTCATTCCCTCCATGTCTTATACAGCCGTATGCGCAGACTACATTAACTATCTAATTGAACGCAGAGATTTAATGAAAACACATGATGACACTATTGTTAGATTTAGTACTGAAATTACAAGTGAGCTGGCTGAGAAACACAGAATGAACGTAGAAGCTGTAAATACTACATGTAAAAGAGTACGTAAACACCTTTTTGATTGTAGTTATTTAAGTACGGAGGACAAGAAGAGCCATAGAGTTAAGAAGACAAGGGATGGGGGCTGGATAACTGGAGAGAGAGCCTTCATGTATGACAAGCAGGCACGCGCTCAATGGGCTAGCTTCATCAACTATAAGCTTGCTCTGTATAAGGAGATTTACCCGTCAGCCGAGAAGATACCAATGCACATATTTAGAGCTGAAATTAAGAAAGTATATTTGACAGATATGGCTAGATGGTTGGATGTTGAATACTACCGTACAGTTCATCACACCTGTGTAACAAATAATTTGAAAGCTGACATCGACTATGCAAGACAGGCCTTCCTAGAAACACACAATCTGGTTCTGGTAAGAGAAGAACTTGCCCATAAACAGCAACAGTACAAATAGAAAAACAGCGGAAGGATGAACAGAAGAAGTTAGAGAAGGAACAAGAGCAAGCTATGATACCATCTTTTGAAGAACATAAGGAGATTCAGAAGAGACTAAGTGAAGTAGCAACAAGCAGCGAATTTCAAGCTAAGATACGGACTCCACAGGAACAAGAGGAGTTAGACAAACTAATGAGAGAGGTTGACACTGTACTAAACTTTAATTCAGAAGAACCGGATTTAGAGGACAATGAATAATCGTAAGTCCAGCTCACCTTCAATTGGCATGGAGTAATTTGTTAACAATTTATATTACTCTTCGATAATTTATATAAACCGGAGCCGCTTTCTAAGAAGAAGACGGCTCCCTATATCTAAAACATTCATTAGTTATAGTAATAAAGCTGATAAAACCAACTGGTGTTATATTTGCCCTTCTGTGTTGTATAATGATGCTTATCCTCTTCTTCCTCTATTCATTCTAGGGTTACTTGAATAATTTGCTAATATACTATGTTGTTCAAATCCTTCTTTTAAATCTTTTGCATATAAGTTTACATAATTAAAAGTAACATCCAATGTTGCATGACCGAGCAAGCGTTGAAGCTTAAAAGCATCCCCTCCGCTAGTTATATAGTGCTTTGCAAATGTATGCCTAAAAGCATGAATAGAAGTCTTCTCTACTCCTCTTCTTTTATTGTATCGAGGAATAGTATGCTGCATGGAGTTCCTTGTCATTTGTTCACCTATCTCATTAATAAAAAGAAAATCTCTTTTTTGAAACTTGTATGTTCTAATGTATTCAGTTAAGACTTTGACGATATACTCGCTTATCGGATTGTACTGTGCTTTTCGATTCTTTGTTGTATTTAAGACTACCATACCATTCTCCAAGTCAATGTCTTCTACCTTTACATTTAGAACAGTATTCAAACGATTGCCTGTTTCTAGTAGGTAGTTAACCATCACCCAATTCCTATGCTCTACAAAGCCGCATTCTCTTATATTTGGCTTCTGAATTAACTTCTTAATGTCATCATCTGAGTATGGCTCTTTTTGTTCCTTTTCGGCTTTTATAAGGCTAATCTCAAACTGCCTGAGATAATCTTCTCTCATTGCAAAATAAAGAAATGCTCGTGTAGCTCTCATATAGGTGTTAATTGTTGTAGCCTTTAATTCCTTTTTCTTTAAAAACAAAATAAATCTATCAACAATCTTTTTTTCGATTTCGCCTACATTGCTAATACCAATTCCCTCTAAATAGCGAAGAAAATGAATTAGGTTTTGCTCATAGAAACGAATCGTCATTTCTGATAAGTTCTTCACCTTATTTTCTAACTGAAAATCGTCATATAACTCTTTAACCGATTTCTCATATTTTCCTCTTTGTAATCGAATCTTAGCCATTTACAATAACACTCCCTTTAAGATATTTAAATTCTTAAAGGCATTTAATAATCGAAGTTGTTGTCCACACGATTTGCAACCCACTTTAGTCCTTTAAACAACAAAAAAGCCAATACTCTGATTGCTCAAAGCATTGACTTAATTGGGTTTTCGACCATTTGATACCGGTGGTCGGGGTCGAACCGACACTCCAGAAGGAACACGATTTTGAGTCGTGCGCGTCTGCCAATTCCGCCACACCGGCGCGCTTATAATTTTTAAAAATGTCTAAAATGCCGAGGACCGGAATCGAACCGGTACGGTAGTCACCTACCGCAGGATTTTAAGTCCTGTGCGTCTGCCAGTTCCGCCACCCCGGCGTAATACTATTTAAATAATTTTATAAGCAAATAATGGAGGCGGCAACCGGATTCGAACCGGTGGTAAAGGTTTTGCAGACCTCTGCCTTACCACTTGGCTATGCCGCCATAAAACAATTGGAGCGGAAGACGGGATTCGAACCCGCGACCCCCACCTTGGCAAGGTGGTGTTCTACCACTGAACTACTTCCGCGAAATGGCTGGGCTAGCTGGATTCGAACCAACGAGTGACGGAGTCAAAGTCCGTTGCCTTACCGCTTGGCTATAGCCCACTAATAATATATTCAACTATTTAAGTATTGTTATGAAAATATGGGGCGAATAATGGGAATCGAACCCACGAGTGTCGGAGCCACAATCCGATGCGTTAACCACTTCGCCATATCCGCCATAATTTTATTGGCAGGGGTAGTAGGAATCGAACCCACACCGGAGGTTTTGGAGACCTCTGTTCTACCTTTAAACTATACCCCTATATCATAAATGGTGGAGGGGGACGGATTCGAACCGCCGAACCCGAAGGAGCGGATTTACAGTCCGCCGCGTTTAGCCACTTCGCTACCCCTCCATCTTTAGATGGTGGCTCAGGACGGAATCGAACCGCCGACACAAGGATTTTCAGTCCTTTGCTCTACCGACTGAGCTACTGAGCCTTAATTTACGACTTTCGCTAAGCATCAAATTTCTTCGTCAGCTCTTTCACTCA